>JBMNPE010000058.1:0-9598 GCA_050943435.1 Oscillospiraceae bacterium
ATGGATGAAATCACGCTTTTATCGCTGTTAAGTTATGAAACTTTACATTGCTGAAAAGCGCTCAGGAAAGCTTGTCCACGAGATACGGGGTGAACCCGATGCTGTCAGCCGAGACGAGCCTGTACTCAATTCCGTCCTGGATCCCCTGGAACGCGAACGAGGCGCTGTCCCCGTGCAGGTGTCCGTAGAAGCACCTCCTGACTCCGTACTTCTTTAGAAGGTCCACCACGGGCTGGGCCGTCAGCGTCGTGAACACAGGCGGATAGTGCATGAAGCACACGGGCTCCCCGCCTTTCTTTACAGCGTCCCCCAGGGACATCTCCAGCCTTATGAGTTCGCGGGAGAATATCTTTTTGTCCTCTTCGGTCATGTCCTCGGAGTACTTCCAGCCCCTCGTGCCGCAGACGGCAATATCCCCGACCCTCACCGAGTCGTTCTGCAGTATAGATATGGAATTAAAGCCGTTCTCTGCTAAATACGTCTCGATTTTCTTTCTCGTCGACCACCAGAAGTCGTGGTTTCCCCTTATGAGTATCTTCTTTCCGGGAAGCGAATCTATGTACCTGAAGTCCTCGTATATCGAGTTTAGGTCCATGGCCCACGATACGTCTCCCGGAATTACGACAGTGTCGTCCTGCCCGACGAGCTTGTTCCAGTTCGCGGGCATCCTCTGGGTATAGCCCTCCCATCCCGGGAACACGTCCATGGGCTTGTCCCCGGAGAGGGAGAGGTGCAGATCCGCTATGGCGTAGAGGGCCATCCTGTGCCCTATTCTGCCTCAAACAGGCCCTTTACGACCCTGTAGAGCCCGTACCCGTCGAGGATTCCTGTAACCTCAAACGGGGAATGCATCGAGAGCACCGGGACGCCGACGTCTATCACGTCGACCCCGAGCCTCGCTATGTAGAGGGCGACGGTCCCGCCGCCCCCCTCGTCTACCTTGCCCATGTCGTCCGCCTGCATGTGGACCCCTGCCTTTGAGAAAATGTTCCTTGTCCATGCAGTGTACTCGGAAGTGGCCTCGCTTGATCCGGACTTGCCGCGGCCTCCGGTATACCTTTCTACAGATGGGCCGTAGTTTACCTTAGCGGAGTTGGAAAGCTCATATGCACCCGAGAAGGTCGGGTCGAGAGCTGCAGAGACGTCAGAGGAGAAGCACTTCGAATTGTGAAGCACAATGTCCCCGTACGTGCCGGCAGTCCTCGCGAGGTCGCCGACAAAGTCCTGCAGCATAGTGGAATCGAGGCCAGTGGCCCCGTAGGAGCCTATCTCCTCCTTGTCGGCTAGCACGAGTATTGAAGTAACAGAGGGATCCTTTGCGTCGAGGAAGGCCCTCAGCGCAGCGTATGCGCATACCCTGTCGTCCTGCCCGTATCCACCGACCATGCTGGAATCGAGCCCCAGGAACCTGGACTTTCCTGCAGGCACGAACTCCAGCTCGGACGAAATGAGGTCGTCCTCAGTGAGCCCGTATCTGTCGTTTAAGTACTTTAATATGGTCAGCTTGACTGCGTCCTTTTCATCGTCGCCGGACGGGAACGACGCTGAGAGTATGTTGAGTTCCTCTCCCTTTATTACCTCGGCTTCCTTGCGCTCGCCCTGGATCTTGCGCGCGAGGTGCGGAAGGATGTCGGTAACGCAGAAGCAGGGCTCTCCTTCCTTTTCCCCTATGGTTATCTCGACCTTAGTGCCGTCCTTCTTTACGGCAACGCCGTGGCATGCTAGAGGAATCGCGGTCCACTGGTACTTCTTGATGCCGCCGTAGTAGTGCGTCTTGAAGAACCCTAGTCCGCTGTCCTCGTAGACCGGGTTGGGCTTGAGGTCGAGGCGCGGGGAATCCACGTGCGATGCGGCAATCCTGACGCCGTTCTCGAGCGGTTCTGTCCCGAACCTCACCGCAAGCAGGCTCTTTCCCCTGTTGTCTATGTATGCGATTGTGCCCGGGGAATATATCTTCCCGCTCTCATACTGCACTGCAGTGGGCCCGAGTGCCTCTATGGCGCTCTTTACGGCCTCCCTCTCGGTCTTTGAGGAGTCGAGGAACCTCATGTAGCCTCGGGCGTACGCCTGGGCCTTCCTTATTGTCCTCTGGTCTCTGAGGTCCTTTTCGCCTGCGTCGTGCAGCAGCTTTTTGTCCTTGAGTTCGCTCTTTTTCTTTCTTTCGGGCATTTTTACTTCTCCTTGTTTGTTATCCATATTGCGAGATAACGGCACATGCCGTCTATGCTCTTTTTGAAATTCTCCTCTGAGCCGTTGTTCATGATCGTGAGGTCGGCCCTGTCCATGGCGTCCTCCTGGCTCGTCTGGGAGGAGAGCCTTCTCTCTGCCTCCTCTTCCGTGAGGCCGTCGCGCTCCATAATGCGCTTCTTCATGGTCTCCCTGTCGGATGTGACGAGGATGATTAGGTCGCATATCGAGTCGAGTCCGCTCTCAAAGAGCGCCGGTGCCTCGAGGAAGCAGAACTTCTCGCCTTCCTCCCCGATTTTGCGAATCTCCTTCTTGACTTCCTCCGCGACATACGGGTGGACAATGGAATTCAGTTTTTTGAGGTTTTCGCTGTTCCCAAAGCAGAGTTCAGCAAGCTTTTTGCGGTCGAGAACCCCGCTTTTTGAATACGCCTCCGGGAAGACCTTCATGAGCTTCTCGGTGCATTCCGTGCCGGGCTCCTCGACCTTCCTCACGACCTCGTCCGAGTCGATTACATAAAATCCCTTTTCCCTGAGATAGGAGGCTGCAAGGGACTTTCCGCTTCCGGACATGCCCGTGAGGGCAAACACATAGCATCCCATCAGAGCTTCACCACCCGGAAAGCGGCTGCCCTGAGGAGCCTGTTGTCCACAGCCATGGAAACCCCGGATTCCTTGGGAGCCCTCACATATACTGTCTTTGCGCCGAGTTCGTCAAGCTGCCTTAAGACCCGGAACACGTTCCTCGCCTGTGAGAGCCCGTCCCCCTCTTTTCCGTACGGCACGGAGGGAATCCCTATCTTCTCCTCCTCGCCGTCGAAGCACATGGCCCAGGTTCCCCTCTCAACCTTTCCGCGCACGTAATCGCGGAACTGGTCGAGCGTCCCTTCCACGAGTATCACCTCGGCGTCCGGGGAATAGTGTTTGTATTTGAGCCCAGGGGAAAGCACCCTTTCGCCGTCCTTTAGAGGATGAAAAACTGCGTCCGATACCTCTGCGTCGGGGAGTATCTCCCTTATCATGTCTATCGATATGACCCCGGGCCTCAGCAGCACAGGAACCTTACCGACGAGGGACACTATTGTGGATTCCACCCCGAACCTGCAGGGTCCGCCGTCGAGTATCAGCGGTATCTTTCCGTCGTGGTCGTCGAGCACGTGCTGGGCAGTCGTGCAGCTGGGTTTTCCGGATATGTTAGCGGAAGGCGCAGCGAGCGGAATCCTGGAATACTTTATGAGTGCGTTGGCAATCGGGTCTGAGGGCATCCTCACGGCAACTGTGTCCTGTCCGCATGTTGTGTGTGAAGCGATCACGGGCTGCTTGTTGAGAACCATCGTAAGGGGTCCCGGCCAGAACTTCTCAGCAAGCCTGTACGCGGAATCGGGTATGTCCTTGGCGACATACGGCAGCATTTCCATGTCGGAAATGTGCACAATGAGCGGGTTGTCCTGCGGGCGGCCCTTCGCCTTGAAGATCCTGTCCACTGCGTCGTTGTTCCTCGAGTCCGCACCGAGCCCGTAGACTGTCTCGGTCGGGAATGCCACCAGCTGCCCTTCTGACAGTATCTCCGTGGCCTTTTTTAAGGCCTCCTCCATGTTGGCCGAGGTAACCTTTATTACTTCAGTCTTCATCTGAGGCAGCCTCCCTCAGCTTTTCCGCGGTATCCGCTGCAGTGAGCGCGTCTATGAGTTCATCCATATCGCCGTTTATGAAACCTTCTATGTTGTATATAGACATGTTTATCCTGTGGTCGGTGACCCTGCCCTGCGGGAAGTTGTAGGTTCTTATCCTCTCGGAGCGGTCGCCGGTTCCGACCTGCTTTCTCCTCATGTCGGAGCGCTTTTCAGCCTCTTCCCTGCGCTTCTGCTCGAGAAGCCTCGCCTTGAGGACCTTTAGGGCCTTGTCCTTGTTCTTGTACTGGCTCCTCTCGTCCTGGCACTCTATTACCATTCCGGTAGGAAGGTATGTGAGCCTCACTGCGGAGGAGGTCTTGTTGACCTTCTGGCCTCCCGCCCCGCTAGAGCGGAATACGTCGAACTGCAGGTCCTTGGGGTCTATCTCTATCTCCACGTCCGTGGCCTCAGGCATAACTGCAACCGTGATTGCAGACGTCTGGATCCTGCCCTGCGTCTCGGTCTCCGGTACCCTCTGGACCCTGTGCACCCCGCTCTCATACTTGAACCTCGAATAAGCGCCTTTTCCTGAAACTGAGAATATTATCTCCTTGAAGCCTCCGAGTTCAGTCGGATTGGAGCTTATTACCTCGGTCTTGAAGCCGTGGGTGTCGGAGTACATCTGGTACATCCTGTAGATGAGCGCCGCGAACAGCGCGGCCTCCTCGCCGCCTGTCCCTGCCCTTATCTCAATTATGACGTTCCTGTCGTCGTCCTCGTCCTTGGGAACGAGAAGCGCCTTGATGTCATTTTCGAGGGAATCCTTCCTCGACTGGGCGTCGTCCAGCTGCTCCTTTGCGGCAGTCCTCAGTTCCTCGTCGGAGGAGGAATCGTTCAGTATCTCATGAGCCTCGGAAATCTCACCCTCGGCCTTCTCGAGAAGCTTTACCTTGTCCGCCACGGGCTGGATCTTCTTGAGTTCTATCATCAGGTCCCTGACTTTATCTGGATCTGTGGCTACAGACGGGTCCGAGAGCTGGGCGTTTATGTCATCAGCCCTCGCGCTTATGTCTTTGAGCTTGTCACTTATCATTCCCGTCTTCCGCCCTTATTACTTTCTTTATGTTCTTTTCGGCTTTGCTCCTCGGCATCATGACTTCCCGCCCGCACCCGAGGCAGACGAGCTTGAAATCGGCGCCTATGCGGGTGATCCTGAATGCGTTCTGCCCGCACGGGTGCTTTTTCTTCATAATCACTGTGTCGCCGACCCTTATGTCCATTGAATGCCGCGGTTCCGTCCTTTCGTGAAGTAACTCAGTAAATTATATAGCCTCATCCTGCTTTAGTGAAGAACAGGGCATAAAACAGCTGGACAGCACCGAGTCTGTCCAGCCCTGTCCTTTATTATGCTATTCCTTCTTTGCTTCCGGAAGCTTCTTGTCGTCCTCCAGGAACTTCATGAACTCCGCCCCGGTGATTGTCTCCTTTTCGTAGAGATATCCGGCTATCTCATCCAGCTTGTCCATGTTTTCCTCGAGGATCTTCTTTGCCTTCTCGTGCTGCTCCTCCACGACCTTGACGACTTCCTGGTCTATCCTGGTCTGGGTGTCGGGAGAGCATGCGAGGGAAGCGTCCCCTCCGAGGTACTGGTTCTGGACCGTCTCGAGGGCAACCATCCCGAAGTCGTCGCTCATGCCGTACTGGGTGATCATCTCGCGGGCAAGCTTCGTGGCCTTCTCAATGTCGTTTGAGGCTCCAGTGGATACGAGCCCGAACTTTATCTCCTCAGCGGACCTTCCCCCGGTCAGCGTGCAGATCTGCTCAAGCAGCTCCTCCTTGCTGTAAAGGTACTTGTTGCCCTCGCTGTCAACCTGCATCGTATATCCGAGAGCGCCGCTCGTCCTCGGAATTATCGTTATCTTCTGTACAGGGGCGGTGTGCGTCTGCATCGCGGAAACAAGAGCATGGCCGACCTCGTGGTAGGCGACAATCTTCTTCTCCTTCGGGGAGAGGATCGCGTTCTTCTTCTGGTATCCTGCTATTACGACCTCGATGCTCTCCTCGAAGTCCTCCTGGGTTACCTGGCTCCTGTTCTGCCTCACGGCCCTGAGTGCAGCCTCGTTTACTATGTTGGCAAGCTCTGCTCCGGAGGCGCCTGCAGCCATTCTCGCTATCTTGGAATAGTCTACGTCCGGGCTAACGTTTACCTTCTTGGCGTGGACCTTGAGGATGTCCTCCCTGCCCTTTAGGTCAGGCAGCTCAACGGGGACCCTGCGGTCGAAGCGTCCGGGCCTTGTGAGTGCCGGGTCGAGGGATTCAGGCCTGTTGGTGGCAGCCAGGATTATGACTCCTGTGTTGTCCTCGAAGCCATCCATCTCGGTGAGCAGCTGGTTGAGCGTCTGCTCGCGCTCGTCGTTGGTGCTCATCGCGTTTCTCTTCTGTCCTATTGCGTCGATTTCGTCTATGAACACGATGCACGGGGCCTTCTCCTTTGCCTGCTTGAAGAGGTCGCGGACCTTGCTGGCACCTGCGCCGACGAACATCTCGACGAATTCAGAACCCGACATCGAGAAGAACGGCACCCCCGCCTCCCCTGCGACGGCCTTTGCGAGCATCGTCTTTCCTGTTCCCGGAGGGCCTACGAGCAGAACGCCCTTTGGCATCGACGCGCCTATCTTCCTGTACTTTTCGGGGTTGTGCAGGTAGTCCACTATCTCGGAAAGATTTTCCTTGGCTTCCTCTTCGCCTGCCACGTCGGCAAATGTTATGCCGCTCTTGGACTGGTTGTAGAGCCTGGCACCGCTCTTGCCTATCCCGAACAGGCTGGAGGACGAGGAGCTGCCGAAGTTCATGGAATCCCCGCCGAGGGCCTTCATCATGCTCCTTCTGATGAGGTAGAAGATCAGTATCCAGATAGCTATCGGGAGCACCCACGTGAGCAGGAAGCTCAAAAACGGGCTCATCGTCTGGACTATTTCTGTCTTGAACGAGGCCCCGGACTCAAGCAGCCTGTTTACGAGGTCCGTATCCAGGGATATGTAGCCTGTCTCGTAGTAATTCCCGTTTGTGTCCGTGAACAGGATCTGGTTGTCCGATTCATTTATCTCGACGGCGCTTATTTCCTTTTCCTCGGTCATCTTGATAAACGTGGAGTAGTCTACTTCCTGTATCTGCGCTTCCTCCATCAATGGGACAAAAATGTAGTTGATTATGAGTGTCAGCGCAATGCACACTATCCAGAAAATTATTATGTTCTTTCTGTAGTTGTTGGCCTGCTGGTTCTTCTGATCCCTTATATCGTCGTTTACGCTCATATGAGGACCCCCGTTCCCGCGGAAGCATTACCGCTTTGCAAATGTATAAACTTATTTTAATAGATTATCATGAAAAACGCTATTTAAAATAGACAGACGAAGACGCCCGCGAATCGAGGCCGCGGGCGTCTCCGCCTTCTGCGATATGAGCCGTTATGGCTTTGGGTGATGTCAGTATATTTATGCGGGTCCTTCTCCCGCCTCGGAATATCCCGCAGTTTCTCTCACAGCGGGATGTTGCCGTGATGCTTGCTCTCCTGTCCGCGGGACTTCGTCCTGAGGGATGCAAAAGACTCTTTGAGGCGCATCCTCGTTTCCGAGGGCAGTATTATGTCGTCTATATATCCGCGGCCTGCCGCAACATTGGGGTTTAGGAACAGGCTTCGGTATTCCCCCATGCGCTTTTTCCTTGTATCCGACGGGTCTGCGGATGCCTTGATTTCCTTGGAAAATATTATGTCGACAGCCCCTTCCGCACCCATTACCGCGATCTCCGCTGTCGGCCACGCATATACGACGTCAGCCCCGAGATGCCTCGAGCACATCCCGATATATGCCCCTCCGTATGCCTTTCTCAGTATCACGGTGACCTTTGGCACCTCGGCTTCCGAGTAGGCGAAGAGAAGCTTTGCGCCGTGCCTTATGATGCCGCCGTGCTCCTGCTGCGTACCCGGGAAATATCCGGGGACGTCCACGAGTGTGAGAAGCGGGATATTGAATGCGTCGCAGAACCTGACAAACCGCGCAGCCTTGTCTGATGCGTTGATGTCGAGGCAGCCTGCCCTGACCTTCGGCTGTGAAGCTATAACCCCGACGCTCTCCCCGTCTATGCGGATAAAGCCTGTGAGGATGTTTCCGGCATAGTCCTTCTGGATTTCGAAGAACTCCTGTCCGTCGGAAAGCTCCTTTATGACGGAGTGCATGTCGTAGCTCTCCTTCGGGTTTTCCGGGATGATGTAGTCGAGGTTGTAGTCCCTTCTCAGTCCTTCCTCGGGGACATCCTTATTAGGTGCCCTCTCACTGCAGTTCTGCGGGATATAACTTAAAAGCTTACGGATCGATTCAAAGCAGCTCTTCTCATCCGCGCATGTGAAGTGCGAGCAGCCGGAAATGGCTTCGTGCGTCCTTGCACCTCCCAGATCCTCCGCAGAAATGTCCTCCCCGATGACTTCCTTTACCACCTTGGGACCCGTGATGAACATCTGGCTCTCTTTATCCACCATGAATACGAAGTCGGTGAGGGCCGGGGAATATACCGCCCCTCCGGCGCATGGTCCCATGATCACGGAAATCTGAGGAATTAGGCCTGAGGCCTTTGTGTTGTTGTAGAAGATCTTCCCGTAGCCGGCCAGGGCATCAACACCTTCCTGGATTCTGGCGCCTCCCGAATCGTTTATCCCAATGAGGGGGCATTCCATCCTCATGGCCTCTTCCTGGATGCGGGCTATCTTCCTGGCGTGCATCTCCCCGAGTGATCCGCCGAAAACTGTAAAATCCTGCGCGTAGGCGTAGACAAGCCTCCCCTCAATCAGTCCGTGGCCTGCTACTACCCCGTCGGCCGGCAGTTCTCTCTTTTCCATGCCGAAATTGGTGCACCTGTGCCTTACATAGAGGCCCTCTTCCACGAAGGTCCCTTCGTCGAACAGCATGGAGAGGCGCTCGCGTGCTGTCAGCTTTCCCTTGGAGTGCTGCTTTTCCACTGCTGCCGCGTCACCGCTTCTGAGGATGTTTCTCTTATTTATCAGATTTTCCTGTTCGCTTTTCATGACGGTCTTCCTACAATGCCTCTATATCTTCCATGGTTCCCAGCATTATCGTATTGGCTTCCGGCAGGGTCCTCTTTACAAGCTTGGTGAGGACGTTTCCGGGTCCTATCTCTATAAACGTGTCTATTCCCATATCCTTCATGGTATTAAGAGTTTTAATCCACTGCACTGAATGGCACAGCTGAGTCATAAGTTCAGTGCGGATAGCTTCTGCTGTCGGATCCAGCACCTTGGCAGTGGTGTTCCCGATTATAGGAAATTCCGGTTTGCGGATTTCTACGGTCTCCAGCTCTTTATTAAGGCCTTCCTGTGCGTCCTGCATTAGCGGGGAATGGAATGCACCACTCACCTGCAGCGGAACAGTGAACCGCGCTCCTGCGTCCATAGCTTCCTTGCAGGCCTTATCCAGCTTGTCCTTTTCACCGCTCAGGATTATCTGTCCCGGGCTGTTGTAGTTTGCGACGTATACTCCGTTTTCCCTCGCGGCCTTTTCCACCTTTTCTGTCTCTAGTCCTATGACAGCCGCCATGAGCCCCGGGTGGTCGTCTCCCGCCTTCTGCATGAGTTCCCCGCGCCTGCGGGAAAGCTTTACGGCATCCTCGAAACCAAGGGCACCTGCAGCTGCAAGTGCGGAATACTCCCCAAGGCTGTGCCCTGCCGCTGCTGCAGGCTTCCCCAGAGCCTGCGGCTTGAGTTCCCCCGCGGCAGCCAGCACCGCC
>JBMNPE010000059.1:0-9217 GCA_050943435.1 Oscillospiraceae bacterium
CTTGAAAAGCTCAAGAAATTCTTTATCGGCATAGGGTTTGCAAGGCTGACATTCACCACTCCCGAAGACCACGACAGGATTATCGCGTACACTTCGCAGCTTGCCCACATCTCATCCAGCGCTTACACAAAGTCCCCGGAAGCCCAGGAGAGGCGCGGCTTCTCTGCCGGCAGCTTCCGAGACATGACAAGGGTTGCGAGGCTCGACGAAAACATATGGACCGAGCTCTTTCTCGACAACGCGGACAATCTGACTAGCCAGCTGGAGCTGTTCATATCAAACCTGAGCGAATACCTCGATGCCCTCAGGGCCGGCGATGCGGAAAAACTGCGTGCGCTGCTAAGGGACGGGCGTGAAAAGAAGGAGACCGCAGGAGGAAGATGAGCGCAGAAATCGGAAAAATCAGGGTTTCCGCAGGAGAAGGATACGACATATCCGTAGGAAGCGGCCTCCTTGACTCCGTCGGGGAAAATCTCGGGGACATCAGGCCGGGATGCAGCATAGCCGTTTTCTCTGACAGCAACGTCGCCCCTTTGTATCTGAGCCGCGTCGAGGGCAGCCTCAGGGCCTCGGGATTCAAGACGTCCAGCTTTGTCTTTCCCGCCGGTGAAAAGAGCAAAAACATGGGCACCATAACTGACATGCTCGAATTCATGGCCTCCTCCGGGATAACGAGGACTGATGCAGCCGCCGCCCTGGGCGGCGGAGTCACGGGAGACATGGCCGG
Source organism: Oscillospiraceae bacterium (assembly GCA_050943435.1). Lineage (GTDB taxonomy): Bacteria > Bacillota > Clostridia > Oscillospirales > Ruminococcaceae > RGIG5675. The sequence continues at coordinate 728 of JBMNPE010000059.1, forward strand.
ATTTGCCTCTGGGATATACATGCGCGGAATAAAATTTGTCCAGATACCAACCACGCTTCTCGCGATGGTCGACTCCTCGGTTGGGGGAAAATGCGCCGCAGACCTGAGGGAGGGTAAGAACCTCGCCGGGGTTTTCCACCAGCCTTCCAGTGTGGTCTGCGACACAGACACCCTCGGCACGCTGCCTCCGGAAGTGTTTTCCGACGGGCTTGCGGAGGCCATCAAGACCGGCATTCTCAGAGGGGAAGAGCTCTTCTCCAGGTTTGAATCGAATGCCGGCACAGACGGCATAGAAACCACGATCATGATGTGCATTGAATACAAGAAGGGCATTGTAGAACAGGACGAGAAGGAGCTCGGAATAAGAAAGCTCCTCAACCTCGGCCACACCGCCGGGCACGCTGTAGAGAAACTCTCGGGATATACGGTCCAGCACGGCCACGCTGTGGCAGCCGGGACATCTATCATTTCATCTGCCTCGGAGCACCTCGGATGGTCGGAACCCGGAACTGCTGCGAGGATAAAAAGAGTGCTTTCCGGGAACGGCCTCCCGGTGTCCTGCGGATACAGCCCGGAGCAGCTGGCGGAAGCTGCACTTTCCGATAAAAAGAGGTCCGGGAACGAGGTCACCCTTGTGATACCGGAAAAGATAGGGCACTGCACCCTGAGGACTGTGCCGGTCGGGGATCTCGCCGGCATTTTCAGGGCAGGAATGGAGGATGCCTGAATGGATGTAAGGATACTTCCCGGTCCGCTTAGGGGATCCGTAAGGGCCAGGCCCTCCAAGTCCGAGCTCCACAGAGCCCTCATCTGCTCAGCCTTTTCAGACCGCGGAACCAGGATCACCCTGCCGTCTAAGGTCCCGGCTTCGGGCCTTTCAGACGACATTTCAGCTACTGCCGGATGCCTCAGGGCACTCGGTGCGGACATCTCTGTGTCACAGGATTCGATTTTCGTGTCTCCCGCGGAAGGCAGAGCCGTCCGCCCTGTCCTTGACTGCAGAAACAGCGGATCGACTCTGAGGTTTCTGCTTCCCGTCTCAGCTGCCGTTTCAGAAGAGCCCCGTTTCGAGGCCGGCACCGGGCTCGCAAGGAGGCCCCTTTCCGAGCTCATGCAGTGCCTCGGAGGGCACGGGATATCATTTTCATCGGATTCCCCGCCGTTTTCCCTCTCCGGAACACTCAGAGGAGGCGAATTCAGGATTTCGGCAGGCACAAGCTCGCAGTACATTTCAGGCCTCCTCCTGGCACTGCCGTTCACAGACCCCGGTTCATGCGTCATTCCGGACTCCCCTCCGGTTTCGGTTTCCTACATAGCAGTCACCCGGGACATCATGAGGTCATTCGGGAGAAAAGTGGATTTTTCGGAAGGCATATACACTGTTTCGGAAGGACGCGGATATGTGTCCCCGGGGACGTTTGAAATCGGAGGAGACTGGTCGAATGCATCCTATTTCCTCTCGGCAGGACTCATGCCTGGATGCAGGACGGAAGTCGCAGGCCTCGATCCCCTGTCCCCGCAGGGCGACAAGGCGGTTGTCGGAATCCTGCAGATGATGGGTGGAAATATAAGGTCAGAAGACAGGTCTGCATACTCAGAAGAATCCAGGATGACCGGGGGAACCATTGACATCGACCCGGTTCCGGACCTGTTCCCTTCCCTTGCCGCAGCGGCCTGCGCTGCACGAGGGAGGACAGTGTTCAGGAATATAAGAAGGCTCAGGCTCAAGGAGAGCGACAGGATCGAATCCACAGCGGACATGATAAGGTCACTCGGAGGCACCGTGGAGACCGGAGACAGCGAATTTGTTATCTGCGGTACAGGATCCCTGAGGGGAGGCACAGTGGATTCACACGATGACCACAGGATAGTGATGGCCGCTGCCGCAGCTTCCTGCATCTGCCGGGAACCAGTGACAATAACCGGTGCCGAAGCTGCCGCCAAATCATATCCGTCATTCTTTGAGGATTTCACAAGTCTCGGAGGAAAAGCATATGCCGTCTGAATTCGGAAGAAACATCGTAACTACCCTGTTCGGGGAATCCCACGGGACGTGCGTGGGAGCCGTGGTGTCCGGCTTCCCCGCCGGTGAGGAGATTGACATGGCCCAGCTCTCAAGATTCATGGAGAGGCGCGCACCGGGCAGGCTTCCCTTCTCCACGTCGAGAAAGGAGCCGGATGTTCCGGAGATTGTCTCCGGCGTCGCCGATGGCAGGACCAACGGTTTTCCCCTCACGGTGATCATCAAGAATACAAATGTGAGGAGGGGAGACTATTCGGCTATAAGCAGCACCCCCAGGCCGGGCCACGCAGACTACACCGCATGGGTAAAATACGGCCCCCGCGCCGACATGAGCGGGGGAGGCCACTTCTCCGGCAGGCTCACCGCTCCCCTCTGCGCTGCGGGAGGAATAGCCCTTCAGATGCTCTCGAGGCGCGGAATAAGGATAGGAGCTCACCTAGCAAGTGTGGGCAGCATATCCGACCAGAGATTCCCCCTCGAACCGGAACCTGAGCTCTTCGAAGAGATCGCTTCAAGAGACATGCCTGTCATCGAAGAGGAGGCAGGAAAAAAGATGCTTGGCGAAATAGAGTCTGCCAGGGCAGACGGCGATTCCGTAGGAGGCTCAGTGGAATGTGCGGTCACCGGGGTTCCGGCAGGAATCGGGGGCCCCGCATTCGACGGAATAGAGGGAAGGCTGTCGCAGGCAGTATTCGGAATCCCGGCAGTCAAGGGCATCGAGTTCGGATCCGGATTCGAAGGCTCCCTGTGGCGCGGTTCCCGGAACAACGACCAGTTTTACCTTAAAGACGGCAGTGTAAAGACTCTGACAAACAACTGCGGAGGAATACTCGGTGGCATTTCAGATGGAATGCCCATAGTCTTCAGGGCCGCATTCAAGCCCACCCCATCAATTTCAAAGAAGCAGATGTCAGTCGACCTCACGACTATGAGCCCTGCGGAAATCGAGATAAAAGGGAGACATGACCCGTGCGTGGCTGTGAGGGCCGTTCCGGCAGTGGAGGCGGCCGCCGCGCTTGTAATCCTGGATATGCTTTCAGAGGTGTCCTTATGAAAATAGAAGAAATGAGAAAAGAGATAGACAGCATCGACAGCGGGATCCTCGACCTCTTCCTCAGGAGGATGGAGATAAGCGGGGAAATTGCCCAGTACAAGAAGGAGCACGGACTCCCAATCCTCAACAGCGCTAGGGAGCGCGAGGTCCTCGCCGAGGCAGAGGAAAAATCCGGCGACCTAGGACTGTATTCATACGAGCTGTTCTCCACAATAATGTCCCTCTCCAAGGCGAGGCAGTCCGAACTCATGAGCGGTCCTTCAGAGGTCCGCAGGAAAATAGAGGAAGCCCTCAGCCATTCGGAAAAGACGTTCCCGAAGACCGGAACCGTTGCCTGCCAGGGAGTAGAAGGAAGCTATTCCCAGACTGCTGCGGAAAAGTTCATCCCGAGGGGGAAAATACTGCACATGTCTACGTTCGATGCCGTTTTCCGGGCAGTCCAGTCGGGACTCTGCGATTTCGGCGTTGTACCGATAGAAAACAGCTCAAACGGGTCCGTCAGGACTGTATACGAGCTGCTCCAGAAATACAGGCTCACAGTGGTGAGGTCTGCAAAGATCTGGATACACCACTGCCTGCTTGCAAAACCCGGCACTGACCCGGACAGCATCACCACCATTTATTCACACGAACAGGCAATAGGACAGTGCTCTGAATTTATCGAGAAGCTCGGAAAAGTCAAAGTTGTCCCATGCGAAAATACCGCCGTGGCCGCTGAGAGGGTCGCGGGCGACGGGGATCCTCATTCGGCCGCAATCGCCTCCCAGAAGTGCGCTGACCTCTACGGACTCAGGGTCATCGGCGACCGGATCCAGAACAGCGAAAACAACTACACGAGGTTCGTGTGCATAGAAAAGGAGTCGAAAATCTATGCCGGGGCCAACAGAACCTGCATCATCATCTCCTGCGAAAACAAGCCAGGAGCGCTTTACAGCATAATGTCCAAGCCGGCTGCACTGGGGATAAACATGGTAAAGCTCGAGTCGTGCCCCGTTTCCGGGAGAAATTTCGAGTTCCTGTTCTTCATAGAGCTCGAATGCTCTGCAGAGGAACGCGGTGCAGTCCCCATGTTTGAGGAGCTCGAGAGGGAGTGCGAGAGCTTCTACTTCCTTGGAAGCTATCAGGAGATCTGAGACATGCCGGAAAAGATCTACGGCCTGATTGGCGGGACGCTCCGACACAGCTGGTCGGTTCCGATACACAAAAGCCTGGGGTGCGAAGACTACAGGCTCATCGAGCTTGAGCCTTCCGAACTGGGGGCCTTCCTCAGGGGCGGAAATATAGGCGGTCTCAACGTCACAATCCCCTACAAGAGGACAGTGATGCAGTACTGCGACATCGTGGATCCCGAAGCCGCGGAGATAGGAAGCGTCAACACAATTACCACAGACCCGGACGGCAGGCTCCATGCCTACAACACCGACTGCTGGGGATTCGAATACATGCTCCGCAGGGCCGGCTTTGATCCCGCCGGAAAGCATGCTGTTATCATGGGGAGCGGCGGCACATCCCTCACCGCCCAGTATGTCCTCAGAAAGCTCGGCGTGGAGAAGATATCGGTGATATCGAGGAAAGGGAGCAGCAGCTACTCCACTCTTCCGGACGGCCATCTCGACGCAGGGATAATAGTAAATGCCACTCCTGTGGGGATGTACCCCGACAACGGGAGCTTTCTCACCGATCCGGCCTGCTATCCTGCTCTCGAGTTTGCCGCTGACGTCATCTACAATCCTCTGAGGACAGAGTACCTTTTAAGGGCCCAGAAGTGCGGGGTCCCCTGTTCCAACGGACTCCCTATGCTGGTTGCGCAGGCTTTCAGGAGCGAGGAGCTTTTCAGGGGGGAAAAGCTGGACCCCTCTAATATAGAAAAAATTACCGCCAGGCTCAGAAAGGAATTTTCCAACATTGTCCTGATAGGGATGCCCGGAGCCGGAAAATCTACTGTCGGAGGCATTCTAGCCTCCATGACAGGCCGGGAACTGATAGATCTGGACGATAGGATAGCCTCGAAGGCCGGGATGACAATTCCGGAAATCTTCTCTGAATACGGCGAAAAGGGGTTCAGGGACCGCGAGAGCGAAGCAGCACGGGAAGCAGGTAAGCTCACCGGAAAGATAATAGTTGCAGGCGGCGGGATTGTCGAAAACGAGTGCAATCTGGCATCCCTGAGGCAGAACGGCAGGATTTACGAGATAAGGCGGCCCATAGAGCTCCTTCCGACAGAGGGCAGGCCTGTCTCGATCTCAGTCGGAGTGAGGAAGCTCAGTGAAAGGCGCGAGCCTCTCTACAAGAAATTCAGGGACGCCGAGGCGGACAACAGCCGCACTCCCGAAGAGGCGGCCCGCCAGATTCTGGAGGATTTCAATGAGAATACTTGTGATTAACGGACCGAACATCAACATGCTCGGAATAAGGGAACCCGAAATATACGGGATGCGCACTTACGCCGAGCTAGTTGCGACGCTCCGGAAAGAAGCTGAATCCAGAGGCATTGAAATAGAATTCTTCCAGTCAAACCACGAAGGCTCCATAGTTGACGAGATACAGTCGGCCTACGGGAAGTTTGACGGGATAATAATAAATCCGGCAGCATACACCCACACGAGCATAGCCATACCGGATGCCATAAAGGCAGTTGGAATTCCCGCAGTGGAGGTGCACATTTCCGACGTGAACTCGAGGGAGAAATACAGGAAGGTCTCCTATGTGAGGGAAGCCTGCATTGCGGTAGTCGCGGGAAAGGGATTCGGATCGTATACCGAAGCCCTCGACATCCTTGCGGGAAGACAAAATGGCTGAAATGCCTCACAGATAATGCATGCGGACGGGAACAGAATTCCCGCCCGCATTATTAATACTTTATTTCATTGAGAGAATTTTGCTGATCCCGGCTCCTGTCAGGACCCGGGATGATAATATGTTACTGTATTGATCATGTCCATGTACATGTCTCTGAAATCGTCTTCCTCGAGATAATTCTCTATGGCTTCATATCCTATTTCATCCGACAGCCTCCAGTATCCGAACTCCTTCATGGATCTGGTGAATACAGTCTTGTCCCCGGAATTGTCTATGTCGTAGTATCCGCACACAATATTGAACAGCTCATCCCTGGCCTCGTCAGCCTCAGGGCTGCCGCTGTGGATGATATCTATGAGGGACTGGGCTCCTTCCAGTCCCATGGACGATATCGAATACACATCTACTGTCTCCAGCTTACCGGACAGATATGCATCCGTGTTGTACTCCGCAATGCGAGCGTCGATGTTTGAGAAGCCCATCGCCATGATGATGACTGCCGCCGCGGCAGCAGATATCTTGAACACCGGCACCTTCCTTACGTAGAGCCTCACGATAAGAGCCAGGAAAACAACTCCCAGGAATATCATGAAGGCGCTTGTCTGTATCCTCTTTTGTGTGAGCCCGAACCTGTCCATATAGAGGACCATTTTGGAAAGGGCCGTCGCAATAATGACCAGCGTGAATATGGAGATGAAGGTGTCGAGCGCTTTCGTGAAGCCGTTGAGCCTGCCCTCTGCCTTCTTTGAGAGTCCCGAGGTCAGCAGGACTATCAGCAGATTTATGCCTGCAATCGCGCACATCTCGAAGAAGCCCCTCCTCGCGTATGCAGCCGGAGTCAGGTCCTCCCCGGCGGGGAGCATGCCTCTGAATGCGCTGAAGAAATACGCGGTCTGTGAAAACAGGTAGAACAGGTAGCATACGGAAATCATAGTGAGGAATGAATTCACTGCAGTCGGATCCATCCCGCGGTTCCCGCTTTTCTCCGGGGAAACCCTCTGGCATGTCTTCTGCAGCCCCAGTGCATAGGACAGGAAGAACGGTACAGCGGCCAGGCCCACGAGAACCTTGATGAGCAGCGTCACCGGATCCCCGAATACATTGTCCACGAATCCCTCAAACGCGGCATCGGCTGAGACGAGCAGCTGCACGATTATGATGAGAGGGATCACAGAGCACGCAATCCCGAGAAGCACCTTGGACAGCTTCCCTGCTTTGCCTTCCCTCTTTGAGAAGACAGACCGCATGGCGGTCCCGAGGTTCCGGAACGTATTTCCGAAAAGCGAATCGAGAGCGCTTGAGAGAGGCCCAAGGTCTGAGCTTCCGTCACGCCATCCCCCGAGGTAGCCAAGCCACTGGCCTCCGAGGAGCACGACAAGGATGAATGCCGAAAAGTTTACCCCGCTGTTTCCCGAAATTGAGAAAACCAGAGCGCATCCGAGGGACAGCACACCGCTTATATACGCGTATATGCCTATTGGGAAGAATCTCCTTTTCCGCATGAGATACAGCGTAAAGACTGCGAACATCACTGCATATGTGACGGTGAATCCAAGGGACATTCCTCCCCAGAGCGACGCCGGGATCCCGATAATGCACGCTGCCGAAATCAATACTGCGGCAGTATTGTCCGACTTTTCCATCCTGTATACCGGCTTCTCCGCCGGAACTGTATATGCAGGAACGGAATACCCCTGCTGATAACCGTTGTTGCCAGTGCCGTCCATTATTTTTCCTCCCTGTACTCAAGTATGTCCCCCGGCTGGCAGTCGAGTTCCCTGCAGATGGCATTGAGAGTCGAAAACCTTATGGCCTTTGCCTTCCCCGTCTTGAGTATGGAAAGGTTGGCCTGGGTAATTCCTATTCTCTGTGCCAGTTCGCCTGAGGACATCTTTCTCTTTGCGAGCATTACATCAAGATTTACAACTATCATCTGCACACCGCCTTATATAGTGAGATCATTTTCTTTCCTGATCTCAACCGCGGCATTCATAACATTTTTTACGACTCTGAGAATCAGCCCCATGAACGCGCCGGCGGCAGCTACGAATATGAAGCCGAGAGACCCCGAGAAAATGAGGTACGCGAGTGCTGCGGCGGCAGCCCCGAAGCATGCCCAGGAGATTTTTCTAAGATATCTTACGTTGTCCTGGATGAACACCTTCCCGTCCCTTATGTTCCCCAGCATCCTAAGGAGCATCCATATCGCCCAGAGTCCCGCTGCGAGACCGAGATAGGCACAGATGAGGCACGGTATCATGACCGAACTCTCAAGGGCTCCCGGAAGATTGGAATATTCCCTATAATAGAGGCGGTACAGCCAAGGTGCGCCTATGAAGCATGCAGCAAAAACAGCTCCTGCTATCCAGCACACAATAATCGAAAGTTTCAGCGACTTGTCAGAATTCCACATATCTGCCCTCCGCATTTGATAGCTAAATAATATATACTGATTTATCGTTTGTCAATAAATTTTTTATAATTTTCGATATTTTTATTTTTTTGACATTTCCCTTGCAATATACCCCCGCAGGGTATATAATCTATGCGATGGGAAAAATACCCCCTCAGGGTATTATGGAGGATGCATATGAGCGAACAAGAAAAAAATACA
>JBMNPE010000060.1:0-9162 GCA_050943435.1 Oscillospiraceae bacterium
ACAGGCGAGACAGAACAAAGCGCAGCTGTTCAGTTTTGAACAGGTGCGCATTTATTTTGCCTTGGTTCTTCTATTTCAGGGAAGCGTCAATCTCATCAAGCTGGGCTTTCCACTCAGCCATAGACGCGTCCGAGGGCATTCTCCAGTCTCCCCTCGGTGACAATGCCACGCTGCCGACCTTGGGGCCGTCCGGGAGGCAGTCCCTCTTGAACTGCTGGGTAAAGAACCTCCTGTAGAAGACCCTTATCCACTTCGCTATGGTCTTTCTGTCATACTTCTTCTTCATTGCATAGCAGGCAAGCCTGTACACCTTGAGCGGGGAGAATCCCCATCTGACTGTGTAATAGAGGAAGAAGTCGTGCATGTCGTACGGGCCTATGATGTCCTCAGTCTTTTGGGAGATCTCCCCGTCGACGGCAGGCAGCAGCTCAGGGGAAACAGGGGTCCCGAGGATGTCCTCCAGGACATCGGCAAGCCTGTTTCTGCCCTTTTCCCTCTCAGATGCAGCAGTGTAGCCGACCACATATCTCACGAGAGATTTGGGTATGGAGCAGTTCACCCCGTACATGCTCATGTGGTCGCCGTTGTATGTGCACCAGCCTAGAGCGAGTTCCGAGAGGTCCCCGGTGCCCACGACTATTCCTCCGACGTCGTTTGCAATGTCCATCAGGATCTGTGTCCTCTCGCGCGCCTGCGCATTTTCGTAGGCGTTGTTCTTAAGGGAATCGTCGTGCCCTATATCTCTCAAGTGGAGATCGACGCTCTCCTTAATGTCTATGGTCCTGAGGTCCGCGCCGAGCTCCTCTGCGAGGATCACTGCGTTGTCCTTTGTCTTTTCGGTTGTCCCGAAGCACGGCATGGTTACTGCAAGCATGTCGCTGCTGGCTCTCCCCATTTCCTCGAGAGCCCTGGCGGTGATCATCGCGGCAAGGGTTGAATCGAGCCCTCCGGAAAGGCCTATGACGGCCTTTTTTGCACCTGTGTGCTCGAGCCTCCTCCTGAGGCCTGCTGAGGTTATCCTCATGATGTCGCTGCAGCGCTTTTCCCTGTCAGAGGCATCCTCAGGGGCAAACGGGTTGGGAGCTATGTATCTCGTGAGTTCAGTCTCCTTTAGCGGAGCATCAAAAGGTATCTTTTCGACGGGCTTTGAGGGGCACCTCGCATATACCTGCGTTCTTCTCCTCTCGTATGCCAGTTTGTCGACATCTATTTCTGAGACAGTCAGCCCGTCCGAGAACCTGTTTTCCGCTATGATCGTGCCGTTCTCGGCAATGATGTTGTGTGCGCAGAACACTACGTCAGCTGTGGATTCGCTCTCCCCTGCGTCTGCATAGACATATCCGCAGAGCAGCTTTGCACTCTGCTGGGAAACGAGCTCCTTCCTGTAGGCGTCCTTCCCTATTATCTCGTTGCTAGCGGAGAGATTCCCTATTATCAGGGCTCCAGAGGCGCACATCCCGACCGACGGGGAATGCGGGACCCACAGGTCCTCGCATATCTCTATGCCGAAGGAGAAATTCTTCTTTTCCTCATCCTCAAAGACGAGTCCGCTCCCGAACGGTATGTCCTTCTGCCCGCAGAAGTCTATCGTGCCTGCCTCTTCCGGGGCAGGGAAAAACTGCCTCTTCTCGTAGAATTCGCCGTAATTGGGGATATTGGCCTTGACTGCTATTCCCAGTATCTTTCCGCCCTTGAAAACAGCCGCGCAGTTGTAAAGCCTCCCGTCATGGGCTATGGGAAGCCCCGCAGCCGTGACGATGTCCTCGCCGGCAGTTTCCCTGAGTATTGTGGAAAGTGCTTCCTCTGCAGCCGAGAGCAGGGTTTCCTGCTGGAACAGGTCTCCACAGGTGTAGCCGGTAATGCACAGTTCGGGCAGGATCAGCAGCGAAGCACCTTTCCTGGATGCTGTCTTTACAGCCTTCACTATCTCTCCGGCATTGTATCTGCAGTCAGCGAGCCTTCCGGGGAAGGTTCCGCATGCAGTTTTTATGAATCCGTCTTTCAAGTCCGATTCCTCCGAATATATGAATGCCCGCGCACCGCGGGCCCGGTGTCATTTGATTATATCAGCATACTGCACGCGGACGGCTTTTTCCATCCCCGCAGGGGTGGTCTCGACCTGGGCTCCTATTTTGCCTGCGCTGAACAATATTGTGTCGAGATTCCTTGCACTTTCGTGCACAGTAGTCCTGAACTGCTTCTTCATTCCTATCGGGGAACAGCCTCCGTGTACATACCCGGTGAGCGGGAAAAGCTCCTTCATCTTGAGCATCTCCATCGACTTTTCGCCTACAGCCGCGGCGGCTTTCTTGAGGTCGAGCTCCTCAGCAGCGGGGATCATGAACACATAGTGGTTTCCCGACTTTCCCACGCACACCAGCGTCTTGAACACCTTTTCCACAGGTTCGCCGAGGACGTCTGCCACCTCGGTTCCGCTCAGTGCCTCGTGGGAGTCGTAGAAGTGCGCGGTATACGGCACCTTCTCCCTGTCGAGGATTCTCATGACGTTCGTTTTCTCCGATGAGCCTTTCATTGGTTTATTCCTTCCTGCCGACGTTTCCCGCGTCGGCACTTCCCAGCACCGATCCCCTCATGAGGGACGACCTGCCAAACTTTTTCCGTATACTGTCAGTCACTTCGTCGAGCTTCCTGCTCTTTTGGGATTCCTCATCCTCCACGGAAGCGCTGTCGAAAAGAGTCATCTGACTGCCCTCTTCCGTCGTGAGTTTGGAAGCGCTTACTCCTATGAGCCTCACAGGGGTCTTCCCGTCCCAGAGCCTCATAAAGAGCTCTTTTGCGGCCGCATAGATTTCGTCGGTGACATCAGTCGGTTTGCTGAGCGGCCCCTGCCTGGACCTGTCCTTAAACCCTGCAGTTCTGAGCTGCACAGTCAGCTGGGACGCCCTGACACCATCGGCCCTCATCCTGCATGCCACGCTGTCAGCAAGCGCGAGGAGGATCGGGTCGAGTTCATCCCTTGTGTCCTCAGTCAGGTCCTTTGAAAGAGTGATGGAATTGCCGTAGCTCTTTCTCTCATCCTCTTCGGTCTTCACAGGGGAATCGTCCTCTCCCCTGGCTGCCCTGCCCAGCCTTGTCCCCGTCTTGGAGCCGAACCTTGCAATGAGCTTTTCCTCCGGACAAGAGGCGAGGTCGCCTATAGTTTCTATCCCCATCGAGCGCAGTGCAGCCTGCGAGGACTTACCTATGCCGTAAAGGTCTCCCACAGGCAGAGGCCACATCTTCTGCGGCACCTCTCTCGAAAACAGCGTGTGCACCTTGTCGGGCTTCTCGAAGTCGCTGGCCATCTTGGCGAGGAGCTTGTTGTCGGCAACCCCCACGTTTACGGTGAACCCGAGCTCCTCCCGCACGCGGTCCTTGACTGCATACGCCTTTCTGACTGCTTCCTCCTCGCTCATGGCTATTCCCGTCATGTCGGCGAACGCCTCGTCGATCGAAAGCTGCTCCAGGGCCGGGGAATACTCCCCGAGCATTTTCATAAGTGCGTCTGAGCACCTGCGGTAGAAGGAAAAATCGGGCTTTACAAGTATGAGGCCAGGGCACTTTCTGAGTGCCGCGCCAACTGGTTCCCCGGTGGTTACCCCGTATTTCTTCGAGGGTATGGATTTTGCCAGGATTATCCCGTGCCTGCTCTCCACGTCCCCGCAGACAGCGGACGGCACCTCCCTCAGGTCCTGGGCAGAAGGATTTTCTGAGAGAATCTTCACGCTCGACCATGAGAGAAACGCCGAATTCACATCCACGTGGAAAATGAGCCTCGGGAATCCCATCTGTGCCCCCTCTGGAAAGCTGTCTTGAAAACGCATTTCTGAGGCATGCCTCAGTGCTGTTTCCGCCCGTCGGGAAGCGCTTTTGGGCGATTGACACCACATGCCTTATTTGATATTATACTAAAGTTCGTTTCATAAATCCCACTCATCATGAGCCACTAGCTCATTCGGCAGAGCATCTCCCTTTTAAGGAGAGGGTGCGGGGTTCGAATCCCCGGTGGCTCACCAGGAAATGAGGCCCGCTGTCCGTCCTATGGATGTACGGCGGGTGTTTTTGACATTATCGGCACGGAGAACAGAAAAATGGCTGTCAAGTCCGAATCACAGCGCGTATCGCTTGTCGGCGCGGGAGTAAACGCTCTTCTCTCGGTGGTGAAATTCACCTGCGGGATCGCGGCGGGCTCGTCTGCGCTGATTTCCGATGCCGTCGATTCCTCCGCGGACGTAGTCAACTCGCTGATAGGGTTCTGGGGAATAAGGGCCTCCGAAAAGGAAGCCGACTACGACCACGAATACGGCCACGAGAGGATAGAGTGCATAGCCTCGATTTTCCTCTCCGCACTTATGTTCATGTCCGGCGCGTATATCGTGTACAGGAGCATTGCCGAACTGGTGCAGGGCTCCTCTTTCGAGGGCAACTACCTGATCTCAGCCGGAGCTGCGCTGTTTTCACTCGCTGCAAAGGCGGTTCTGTGCCATTTTACGAAATCTGCCTACCTGAGGAGCGGCTCGTCCGCACTCAAGGCTGCATATCTCAACTACAGGAACGACTGCTTCACGGAAGTTGCAGTCGTTGCAGGCCTCGCAGGGGCATGGTTCGGGCTCAGGTGGCTCGACGGGGTCCTCAGCATCCTGCTCGGCGCTGTCATCATCAAGTCCGGGGCCGAAGTGCTCAAGAGCGCCTCCGACAAGCTGTCAGACAAGGCGTGCGACTCCGACACCGAGCTCATGATAAGGAACCTGCTCCTCTCGGTGGAGGGGGTCAAGGGGATAGACATGCTCAAGACCAGGCAGTTCGGATCGAGGATATACATCGACGCCGAGATAAGGGTCGACGGATCCCTCACCCTGAGGGAATCCCATACCATTGCAGAGAATGCACACGACCTCATTGAGCACTCCATGTCAGAAGTCAAGCACATAATGATCCACGTGAATCCCGATTGACATTGGACCATTCTGCAAAGTAACCTTATTTACTGGAAGGTCTGAGCGGAATGAAAAACAGGGCAAAAAGAAAGAAATCACTGACAATTTTTCTGTTCCTGCTGCCGGCGCTGCTGCTGGCGGCCGTGTTCTGCTACTATCCGTTCTTAAAGACGATACTCAACAGCTTTTCCACCGTAAACAACAAGGGAGTCATTACAGGCTGGGCAGGACTCGACAACTACAGGTACACATTCGGGAGGAGCGACTTCCCGATTGCCCTCAGGAACACCCTGATACTCACTTTCGTCAATGTCCCCGTGACAATGGCGATATCTTTCCTTCTGGCCCTCCTCTCGTACAGGAGGAGAAAGCCGTCCCCGGTCATCGAGGTCCTGTTAGCCCTCCCGATGGCTGTGTCTATGTCCGCTGCCTGCCTCATATTCAAGTCCATGTTCTCCAAGAGGCTCGGGATAATCAACAGCTTCTTCGGCCTCGAGATAGGCTGGTTCGAGGACAAGAAGACCGCCCTCCTCACTGTGCTCATACTGACGGTCTGGATGGGCATCAGCTTCAACTACATGCTGTTTCTGGGGGCTCTCAGGAAGATACCGAGGAGTCTCACCGACACCACCGCCCTCATAGGCATCGGCCCATGGACAAGGCTCACGAAGGTCTACCTTCCGCTCACGTCCCAGACGATGCTCTATTCCTGCTGCATCAACTTTGCACAGGCTGTCATGTGCTCGGCCCCGATGATAATAATCACACAGGGAGGCCCGTCCAAATCGACGGAGACCCTCATGTACATGATGTACGCATTCGGGTTCGGCAGCGCCGACTACGGTCTTGCAGCAGTGACGAGCCTCACGGCCTTCGCGATAATGATGGTCTCGACAGTCATTGCATTCGCCATAACCAGGAAGAAGGTGTTCTACAGATGAAGAGAAAATCGGACGCCTTCAACACAATAGTGTCAATACTGCTCGTCATCATCGTCATATTCCCGATAATCTACTGCTTCTGCACCTCCTTCAAGGACCATTCCGAGCTCTCGTCCCCGACGCTCTTCCCCGAGAGCTTCCTCAATTTCGACAACTACGTCGACGCCTTCAGGAAGGCCCCTCTGCTGAGGTACATGCTCAATTCGCTCATAGTCGCGGTCCTTGGCACCGCCCTGAGGCTCCTCGTCTCCATCCCGGCCGCCTACGTGTTCGCATTTTTCGACTTTAAGGGCAAGGATTTCCTGTTTTTCCTAATCCTCGGGACCATGATGATGCCCGGGGACATCCTGCTCGTCACAAACTATGTGACGGTTTCCAGGCTCGGGCTCCTCAACTCCTATATCGGGATCTGCATAGTCTCGCTCGTCAGCGCATCCGAGATATTCATGCTGAGGCAGAGCTTCATGTCGATCCCGCGCTCGATAATCTATGCCTCGAGGATAGACGGCTGCTCGGACCTCTTCTGCCTCGCGAAGATCGTCTGTCCGTATTCGCGCTCGACCATCACAGTCCTAGCCATGCAGAGCTTCATAGCACTTTGGAACTCGTACCTGTGGCCACTCATCGTAACGGCCTCCAGCCCGGACATGAGGACGATCATGGTCGGAATCACAAAGCTCAACTCCTGGGAGGACACGAACTACGAGCTCGTCATGGCCGGGGTTTCAGTGTCGCTGGTCGTATCGATCGTGCTGTTCATCGTCATGAGGGTCAGGATGTACACCAAAGGCGTGGATAGTATGCAGGCTGCATAATTTAGAGCGGTAATTTTTGTACAAGACGCCGGATTTAATCGTCCGGCGTCTTTTTCTACCGCGATTTTACGCCTCCTGAACGCCGGCTTAACGTTCGCACAGCTATAATCGAGCATGAAGATAAATTACGGGAGAAGGTCAATATGAAGAGAAAGTTCACTGCACTGCTGGCACTGGCAGCCGTTGCGGCAATAATGCTGTCGGCATGCGGGTCTACCGGCGACAGCCAGTCGGAGCCGCTCGAGTCCTCCGATTATGTTTCATCCAGCAGCGTGTCCTCCCTGCTCGGGTCGGAGCCTGTGGAGATCACGTTCTGGCACAGCGCCTCGGACGAGGCGGGTGTCCTCATGGACAAGTTCATCGAGGACTTCAACAATAACAACGAGTATTCGATAACAGTCAAGGCCGTGTACCAGGGGTCCTATTCGGACGCCACGACTCTGCTGCAGAGCGTCCTCTCTGCTGAAAACTACAGCGAGCTTCCGGATGTCATGCAGACTGACGCCACCGGGAAGATACCTTATTACGAGTCCGGTAGGGCGTTCACTGCCCAGGACGCGGCGGCAGAATACGAAGAGAGCGGGTATTTTGACAACTACATCTCCCCTGCCCTCTTGAACTGGGAATACGCGGGCGTGCAGCTCGGAGTCCCGTTCGCCACTTCCACGACGATCACCTACTACAACGAGGACATCCTCAAGGCAGCGGGCTACACAGAGTGCCCTGATTCAATAGACGGAGCAATCGAGCTCTACAGTGCGATGCAGGAGGCCGGGATCGATGCCAAGGTGCTGCAGACAGTCCCGAGCACCCCTTCACTAGCCAACTGGCTCGGGCAGATGGGCAGCTACCTCGTCTCAGAGGAGAACGGCACCAGGGGGATGGCAGAATCCCTCGACTGCATCGACAACGGAGCCCTCGCGTCGTTCCTCACAAAGTGGAAGGAATTCTACGACTCAGGGGCCCTCATCAACGAGAGCACTTCCCTGGACGCGTTTGTCGCGGGGGACGTGGCGCTCATGGAGGCTTCTTCATCGGGCGTTGCCTCTGTGGTTGATCAGGTCGGGACCACATTTACCGTGGGGACAAGCCAGATGCTCAAAATTTCCGATGACGCATCCTCAGGTGCTTCAGTTTCAGGTTCATGCCTCGTTATGTTCGACTCGGAAGACGAGCTCAAGAAGGAAGCGTCCTGGGAATTCGTGAAGTATCTCACATCCGACGAGGTCCAGATCGAGTTCGCCGAAGGCACCGGATACATACCGGCCACGGTTTCTGCGGCTGAGAGCAGCGAATACCAGACATATCTCGAGGAGAATCCGCAGTTTAAGGCTGGCTACGAGCAGCTCATTGCAACTCCGGATACAATGAAGAGCGTCACAGTGGGCCCCTCCTACGACTTCTACTTCACGATAATGACTTCCGTTTCCGACATGCTCGAAAACGACTATACTGTTGAAGAGACAGTAAATACTATGAACGAGAGCCTGACCGGGCTCCTCGAGGAATATGCCAAGAACAACTCCTGAGGTGCCATGAGGCCTGGCTGCAGGAGAAGACAATGGACATTTCCACTTCCACCAATATATGTGCATTTGCACCGCACGGGGGACACAACGACATCCCGTTCTGCCTGAGGACGTGCGCCGAGGGGGGATACAGGGTTCTCGACATCAATTTCTGCGAGGCCATGAACCCGTCTTCCAGGATGCGCGGCAGCGGCTGGGAGAGCTATGTAGACGAGATAGGGAATCTCGCGGCTTCCCTCGGAGTGGAATTCCGCCAGAGCCACCTCCCCTACTACGACATATTCGGATGCAATGACAGCTCAAAGGCCGAACTCATGGAGGAGCTCATAAGGCGCTCCATCAAGGCGTCCGGGACTCTGGGCGTCAGATGGGCCGTCACCCATCCCAGGACGGTCTACGAGGCCGGCCCCGACATGGAGGTCTCCCTCAGGAAAAACAGGGAGTACTACATGCCCCATGTTGAGGAAGCAGCAGATGCCGGTACCGGGATTGCGCTCGAAAACGACTTTGAATACCGTTCCAGGCCGTATCAGCATATATTCTGTTCAAATCCTCACGAGCTTGCCTCGCTGGTGGATTCATTCGGGGACCCGGTGCACGTCGGCGCATGCTATGATTTCGGCCACGCCAACCTGGTGGGAGGCTTCTTCAGGAAGGACCTTGAAATCCTCGGAAGCCGCCTAAGGGCAGTGCACATCGCCGACAACCACGGGGAGAGAGATGAACACCTGCTGCCGTTCTCAGGAAGCATAGACTGGGGCGAGGCAATGACAGCCCTCAGGGACAGCGGATACAGCGGCGACCTCACGTTCGAGGTGCAGGAGTTCAGCAGGTTCTACCCGACGGAGTACAAGCTCACGGCTGTTGAACATTCGATTGATATTGGTAAAATACTATTAGAACTGTTCAATACCGGAAAAAACGGCAAATAACAATCAAG
>JBMNPE010000061.1:0-8812 GCA_050943435.1 Oscillospiraceae bacterium
TGCTGACTACGAGGAGGCCCTTTCAAAGGAAGGAATAGGATCTTCTTCGTCTTCCGGGTCGTCGCTTCTCGAGACAGAGGAGGTGTCGCTCTGCCTGTCCCTCCTCAGGATCGTGGACAATCCTCTCAGGGATGCGGATGCCGCGACAGTGATGCTGTCTCCGCTTTTCGGCTTTACACCTGACGACCTCGTGGGATTAAAGCTGAAAGGAAGGGGAAGCCTTGTTGCAGCCGCAAAGGCTGGAACGGATTCCAAATCCAGGGAATTTTCTAAAAAGCTTTCCGAGCTCAGGATACTTGCATCGAGAATGGATGTGGGAGAATTTCTCCAGACGGCGGTCCTCGATTCGGAATATGCTCTGCTCATCTGCTCCGGAATGGATTTCGAAACGAAGCTCTCGAACATCAGGACGTTCCAAAGGGCTGCTGCAGATTATTCCGCGTCCGGAGGCGACCTGTCGGGATTCGTAAGGCTCTGCGTAAGGGCAAAGGAAAACGGCAGCCTCCTGAAGCGCAGTTCAGTCAAGTCCGAGGGCAGGGTGGCGATAAGCACAATTCACGGGGCAAAAGGCCTCGAATGGCCGATCGTCATCTGCACAGACATGGACAAAAGATTCCGCACCGACGAGCTCAATGACCCGGTGCTGTTCGACAGGAATCTCGGAATAGGAGTAAAAGTCCGCAGAAACGGTGAGGACGGCTATCCTGTCATGCACAGGACCGGCAGGTACCTCTCCATACAGAGCAAGATGCGCTCCGACCTGTTGAGCGAGGAGATGAGGATACGCTACGTAGCCCTTACCCGTGCGAGGGACAGGCTTGTAGTATTCACGAAGTTCTCGATGAAGAAGAAGGAGGAGAAGCTCACCAGGGCGTCTCTAATGAAGAGGTACGGCCTTCTTGCCGAGATGGAAAACGGGGCGGGACTGTGGCTCATGGCCGGAGCCGCCTCCGGGACTGCAGGACCTGATGTGAAGATCGATTTTGTCTCAGCAGAGGCGCGCGGGGAGCCAGAAGAGCCCTCCCAGGGGTGGAAGCTCAGCGAGGAGGATGAGAGGACCGCCGGCGAGCTGCGGGAAAGGAGTTCCTTCCGGTATCCGTATACTCCTCTCACGGCAATTCCTGCCAAGAGGTCTGTTTCATCCATTGCAGAGGGGAGGAGCATGCTCTCCAGGCCTGCAATGGCTTCCGGCTCCGGGCATACCGGATCGGAGAGGGGCACTGCGGTGCATCTCTTCATGCAGTGTGCCGATCTCGAGGCTGCACGGAAGGATTTCGAAGCCGAAAAGATGAGGCTTGTAAAGAGGGAGTACATGACTTCCGGACAGGCTGCAATGGTGGACCGCGATGCCGTCGAAAAGTTCCTGGACTCAGATCTGGCAAGGGAAATGGCTGAAAACAAGTGCTACCGCGAATATCCCTTCATGTTCAGGATGAAGGCAGGGGAGATCGACGACAGGCTCAAAGGCGAATTTGCAGAAGCGGAGGTTCTGGTCCACGGTATATCGGACTGCGTCATAGAGTCTAAGGACGGGATCACTATCCTCGACTACAAGACGGACGTCGTCAGCGATGCAGATCAGCTTAGGGACAGATACTCGAAGCAGCTTCATCTCTACAGGGAGGCAATAGGGCTCAGGTTCAAAAAACCTGTAAAGAGATGCGTGCTTTGGTCGTTTGCACTGGGAAAGGCAGTGGAAATCCCCTGACGGAAGAAACGGGAAAAAATATGCGCGGAAGCATACCACACCGGTACTGCTTCTGCGCATTGTCTTTAGCTTTGGGTGAAAAGAAGGATGCCTACCTTCCCCTGACGCCGGAATTCCTCTTCCTGAGTCCCAGCAGTCCCAGAGCAGCCGCTGCAATGGCGGCAGCTAAAATCCTCGGCTCTGCGGTGTCCCCGGTTCTGGGGGTCCCATTGTCGATCTCGACGGTGTTGTTGAAAGTGATTGACGACGCTGCCTCCCCGTCCTTTGTGACAGTCGGAGATGCTGTGATGACGGAAGAGCTGTCCGGATCCTGATATGGGGTGACCGTGACAGTATATACGCTTCTGTCATAAGTGACATTTTCATCGGCGCCTTCCTGCTCAACGACCTGGTACGTGTATTCCCGGCCGATATCGGCTGTACCGTAGGTAATGGCGTCGAACTTTATGGTGCCGTCCGAGTCATTCTGCTTTGTCTGCAGGATATTCCCGTCTGAGTCAAGCAGATAGAAAGTGTAGCTTTTGTCCGGAAGGCCGTTGTTCACGGTCTTTCTGGCAGTCAGCTCCAGTGTGCCGGAGGGCTTTTTTGAATTTGTTATGGTGAAGTCCAGTGTGTGGGTGAATCTGGTCTCCCCGCCGCCAAGAGCTTCCACTGTATCGGATCTCGCTGCTGAAACAGTAAAATCATATTCAGTGCCGCTCGAAGTCTCTTCACTGAATGTGCTGCTTTCCATTGCATCAAGATTGAGAAGGTCCTGGAACCCGACAAAATATCCTCCCTGGGAATAATAATTGCCGCTTGTCAGGCTGATGCCGCCGAAAGAAACGGAAAATGCCCCTTCAGACAGCTCAAGTGTCTGAGATCTTGTTTCCGGGTCATATGAGGAAAAATGGAAAGGAACGCTTATGTGATAGACGTATTCACGGGTGTCGCTAAGCTGATCTGAATCGGAATCAAGCTTGACTGCAGTCCCGCAGAGTTCATCCCCGTAATAGATCTGAAGGGTGTCGGGGTATATGCTGTCATTGCCGGAGCTTGAATAGCGCAGCAGCATCGAGCCAGAATAGGACATCGCGACATCCATGGATTCGGGATCGGCTTCGTCGTCCCATGCAGCTGTGACGCTGATGTCATAGACGGATATATCGCTGCTTGTCTCGATGGTGTTGTTGAAAGTAATGGCGGATACCTCCTCTCCGCCTTTTGTGATGACAGGATTTACAATTATTGAGGAATCATCATCCGGATCCTGGTATGGGGTGACAGTGACGGTATAGACGCTGCTGTCATAAGTCACACTTTCGTCTGAGCCGGCCTGTTCCTCGACCTGATACGTGTGTTCCACCCCTATGTCGTCGGAGTCATACAGTATCGGATCGAAGCGGATGGAACCGTCTTCATCATTCTGCTTTGTCTGCAGCACATTTCCGTCTGAGTCAAGCAGACAGAAAGTATAGCTCTGGTCAGGCGTCCGGTAGTTTACCGTTTTCTGGGCATTTACCTGCAGCGTCCCTTCAGGGATGGCAGTATTTGTTATTGTGAATTCAAGAGTGTTTGTTGTGACGACTGTCCAGCCGGATACGTTTTGCGAGGACTGTGTTTCGCTGGAGCGGCTTTTTGAAACGGAATAATCATACTGGGCCCCGTTGTCTGCCGACTCGCCGAATGTGCTGTTTTCCATGGCGTCCAGATTGAACAGGGAGTACTCCAGGACATAGAACCCGTCGTCGTAATAGAACCTCGGGTTGTCCTCCTTGATTAGAATGTCGTCAAATGCGAATGAGAATGTATTGGAAGTATCATCCGGCGCTGAAGTAAGCTCAATTGTCTGGGATAAAAGGCCTGTGCTGTCATCCACGGTATAGGAGGAGAAGTGCATAGGGATGCCTATGGTGTAGGTATATTCCTGGGAATTTCCTGACTGGCCTGAACTCGATCCGGACATCTGGGCTGAGCCGCAGAGCTCGCCGCCATAATATATTGAAATGCTGTCAGGGAATGTAAAGTCAGTGCCGGCACTGGCGTCGTGGAACAGCTTCATCGGCCCTGAATAATACATTGTGACGTCTACAGGCTCGGGGTCGGTGTCCTCACTCCACACTTTTGTGACACTGATATTATTGATGGTTACGTATTGGTTGTATGTCGAGGCATGCGCATTCCCCGGTGCAATGACGCAAATGACGAGCAGGACGATTATGCTCAACAGCAGAACACATGTCGTCCTCTTTTTTGTTGAATGAAGCGGCATTTATTCATCCCCCTGAAGAAATACAGCTGGTCAGTTTTATATGTTACTATTCTCAATTTGCTGCAGCAACAGCAAGAGTCTGTTCTCAGTCTGAAAAGAACTCTACAGCAAGGTCTGCGGTCCTGTCCGGATTTCCGTCTTCACTGAGCCCGTGGCCTGCCCCCTCAAGTACCCTGAGGTCGGCTGATGACACCGCGGCAAAGCGCCTTGCCCATTCGACCGGCGCGAGTTCATCACTGCTGCCGTGAACCATCATGATGTCTGCACACCCCAGCCTGTAGAGCCCGAGCGGATTATATTCATCAAGTTCATCCACGAAATCCTCTGTAACCACGAGAGGCTTTCCAGAGGAGCTTTTGAAAATATAGTGCACTTTTCCATCTTTTGCCACATCTGATTCCGGTGAAAGCCCTTCCAGATATTGAAACATGTTGATAGCTGCAGAACGCAGGAATGCCTTCCTCTCCTTTCCGGCAGTTTCGGAGAGATAGATTATCAGGAGATATGCCCCGAAGCCGGACCCGAAATATGAGATCCTGCCGCTGCCGGAGTCGATCAGGTATTTTTCTGCCGCCCCGATGTCATCGAGGCATGACCTGACACTGAGAGATTCAGAACCTGCCGTGCTGCTGCCGTGCCCTGCCAGGTCCGGCGCTATGTATCCCATCCCCGCGCCGGAGAGCTTTTCTTCCAGAAGGAGTTCTGCAGGGCCGTTTCTGGAAGACCCGAATCCATGCACTATGAGCACGTTCTGTTTTCCTTTCTGCACCGACGCAGTGCAGGCAATGTCATATCCGCTTGTGCTTTTCAAAACAATATCGCTGCTCATTGGGTTACCCTCATCTTTTCTATTTTTTCCGGGTCCGGCGTCACCACGCAGGTCTGCTGGTTTTTATAAGTTACCATGCCTGCCCTGGCTCCGGGGGACTTGTGTACGTTCTTGACTTCGGTGTAGTCGACTTCAATCCTGTTTCCCCTGAGAGAACTGTGATAAGCGGCTATTGAGGCAGCATCCTCAAGGTCGCCTTCACCAGGAGACCTTCCCTCCAGGCGCAGGATGACATGGGAGCCGGGAGCACCTTTCACATGGAACCAGATGTCCCTCTTGTCTGCGGTGTGCAGCGTGAGCCTGTCGTTTGAGGTGTTTGACTTCCCGGCAAGTATCGTGAATCCCCCTCCCGACTTGTACCTCAGGAATTTCTCGGCAGAGTGCCTTTTCTGGGGCTTTCCCTTCTGCCGCCTGAGGTAGCCCGCTTCCCTGAGCTCCTCCGTTATTGAGATGAAATCGTCTTCCGTCGAGGCGGAATCCACCTCATAAAGGACAGACTTCAGGTATTCCTCCTCTTCGGCGCCGGATTTAATGAGATCCCCGAGGACCCTGTGCGCAGTAGTGAGCTTTCTGTATTCCTTATAGTATTTCTGGGCATTTGCATTAGGGGAAAGCATGGGATCCAGCGGTATCCTCACAATGCTCCCGTCGTAGTAGTTCTGGACTTCAACTGAATCAGCACCCTTTTTCATCTTCCACTGGTTTGCCGTGAGCAGCTCCCCGTAGAGCTTTTTCTGCGCTGCCTTGTCGGATGTCTCGTATTCGGCCCTTCTGGCTTCATTCTTGCGTATGGTCCTCTCCAGGATGGTGCTCACCTGATGCCTCAGGTTGTGGGACCTGGTCTTTCTCCTCTCGTCAGCGTCCCTGGCGGAGAAGAAGCTGTCCAGCATCGAGGAAGGCGAATCAAAGCGCTCGCGCTTTAGGGAGGCGTCGTACTGGGTGAGCTCGATGAATGAAAATTCGAGGGCCCTCCCGTCCTCATCGTAGACGATGTTCAGTTCAGGGTCTGTGTCTGCAGCGGACTTGACCCGCCGGATGACGCTGCAGAGTTTCATTTTCTGGTCTCCTGACAGGGAGGACGCCTCAGGGTCGGACGATGCTGTCCTGTGAGAGATTTCCCTGCAGACAAGCGGCCCTATCCCCGAGATTGATGACAGCAGGGCAGAGGACAGGGGCCTTGAACTCCTGCAGACCGTGTCTGCTATCTCCTCATCCGCCGTGCTGAAGAAAGGCTTTTTGCCCTCCTGGGGAGTAGGGTATGTGAACGGGATCCCCGGGAGGATTTCCCTCTTTGTGGAAGTCCCGTCGCTGATTCTTCTCATGGCATCGATGATATTTCCGTCATCGCCTACGAGGATGACATTGGAATACCTCCCCATAAGCTCGACGGAAAGCATCGGGTTAATTATGTCCCCGGTCTCGCTTATATTCGAAAAGCGGATAAAGACGACTCTCTCACTGTCGAGGCACTCGACGCTCTCAATCCTTCCCCCGCCGATGTATTTCCTTAGAAGCATGCAGAAGGACGGGGGAACCGCAGGGTTCTCCGGATCCTGGGAAGTCAGCTGAACCCTGGCGGAGCCGGGCCTTGCGCAGAGCAGAAGCCTGCGCGCGTCGTCCCGGGATCTCAGACTCAGAACCACCTCGTCCCTTGCAGGCATGGTGACCTTCATGACCTTCATTCCGGCTGCAGTGCGGCTGATCTCCCCGACAGTGCATCTGATCATCGCGGCGTCGAGAGACATTCCTATACCCTCTTGAATGGAGATGCGCTGGCTGAACTGAGGATTATCCTTGCATCTGGAAGCCTGTCTGCAAGCATGTCCCTCAGAAGCTGCATGGAAGGGCTCTCTGTCTCAAAGTGCCCGGCAGAAATGATGCTAAGGCCGTTGTCAACCGCTTCTATGGCTTCATTGTGCCTGCACTCGCCTGTGACGAGGAGGTCGCATCCCGCCTCCAGGGCGGTGCGGTACATGCTTCCGCCCGATCCGCCTATGACGGCTACTTTTTTCACCGGCCTTCCGGCATCGGCGACCTCGACGAAACTGACGCCCAGGGCTTCCTTTACTTTTTCGGCAAATTTGAGGGCTGAGGTTTCGGGTACGGACCCCATCTTCCCAGTAGGCTGATCACCAAGCGGAGCCACATCCTCAAGGGAGAGCAGATCCGCAAGCACTGTGTTGACGCCGGGATCTGCGTTGTCAAAATTGGTGTGTGCGGCAAATACCGATATTCCCTTTTTGACCGCCTCAAATACAGGATCGTTCTTTGATATGCACTTTATGCCGTGAAATATGGCCGGGTGGTGGCAGACCACTGCGCCGCATCCAAGGCTCTCTGCCTCCGAAATGACCGGAAACGTGAGGTCGAGGGCCACAAGCACCGAATCGTATTCGTTGCCGCAGTCGACAATCAGGCCTACATTGTCCCATTCCTCGGCTCCTGATTCCGGGGCTGCGTCGAAGAGCGCATCCAGCACCCTTTTGTTATCAAGCATCCTTATTACCTGTCCTCTCATCTATATACGCTATTACGCGTCTTGCATATTCCGCCTTTGAGAAATCGGAATTTTCCGCCTCCAGGAGACCTTTCAGCATCCCGGAAAGCTTTTTCCTGACAGAACGATAATACCATAAGCCGCTGCCGGAAGGTGAAATGAGGCCCAGCTCCGCTTCCTCCGGGCTGAGCTTCCTCCTGTTCCCCGAATATACAGCCAGAATCGCTGTATAGAGCCTCCCGTTCTCCCTTGCGGGGACTTCTTTGTCTATGCGCCATCCTCTTTCATAGAGGCCCGACCTCATTTTCTCGTGATGTGAAGACGGAACCAGAATAAGATGCCTGCCGCCTTCCTTAAGGAAAGGGGCCGAATCGATGATTCCGAAAGTGACATCGGGACCCAGGCCTGCAATTATATAATCGTCGGGCTCCCCGGAAGGTATGCCGTCAGCAAGCACGGTGGAAATGCGGTCCGAGAGGCCTCTGGATTTTATCAGCCCTGCTGCTTTTTGCAGGGGATCTGCATTTATGTCTGATGCAATCACCCTGGAGCATCTCCCGCTTTCAATAAGCCATACCGACAGCTTCCCGTGGTCGCAGCCTATGTCGGCGGCAGTGCACCCCTCTCTGACAAGAGAGCCTGCTGCGGCGAGTCTGGGGCCCAGGTAAATGGAATTTGTCGATTTTCTGCTCACTATATTCACAAGATAAAAAAATGCCGCAGGAAGACTGCGGCACAGAGCATCTGTCCTCTCAGGCCTTTTCGGCTTCTTCTGTCTGGGCCTGCCCGGAAGGTTCTTTTGAAGCGAGATATGCATTGAGCATGTCGATCAGCTCCTGGGGATCAATGCCGTGAACCATGCTTGCCTGCTCGATGGTCTCCCCCCACGAAGCAGGGCACCCGACGCAGAACATCCCGTTCTTGATGAATATCCCTGCCGTCTCCTGGTCGAAGCTTATGATATCTCCGATAATGCTGTTCTTGTCTACTACCATTTCAGTATTCCTTTCAGAAGGGATTTTTCAGCTGTCCTTCTCATTGTTTTGATAGGTGAAATCCGACATCTCCGGCCTGATGATCTTGCCGTCCAGCAGGTCCTGGATCGTGATGGCGCCGAGATAGGTCTCTATGACCCTGTCGAGCCCCGCCCACATCGGGAAAGTGAGGCATTCAGACGCCATGCTGCAGCCTAGATGGCTGCCGTCGACGCAGGAGACTGGAGCTACAGATCCCTCCGTCAGCCGGATTATGTCGCTTACACGGTACTCGGAAGGAGGACGCGTGAGGACGTACCCTCCGCCTTTTCCTCTGGTCCCGTTTACATATCCCGCTTTTACAAGCGAGGAAATGATGCTTTCGAGATATTTCCTCGAGATCGACTGCCTTTTGGAGATCTCCGCCACAGAGACGCGGCCCTCCCCGTAATGCTGGGAAAGATCCAGCATTATCCGCAGAGCATATCTCCCTTTCGTGGAAACTATCATCAGAGCATTGTCCTAACGAGAAAAAACATAATCCTATAATATC
>JBMNPE010000062.1:0-8766 GCA_050943435.1 Oscillospiraceae bacterium
ATGACGGAAACGGAAACACTCACATCGATTTCCCCACTGACAGCTACAACGGATACTCCCTGGAATGGGTTGCACTGCCAGATAACGTGACCGCTATAAAGCTGGTCTATACTTCAAACCACATGAAAGTGGAAGCTCTGCTGTCGGCGTATGTGACCCTCCATCCCAGTGACCATGTGCTGTCGCTCATGGAGAACAGGACCTCAATCTCCCTCACAAACATAAACACCCTGCTGCTTTACGACTCGAACGGAAATCTCGCCGGAGTCGAGGGGACCTATGAGGGCGAGGCTACTGACAGCGTAAAGGACCACGACGAGACTGTATACAGCACCGACCTGTACCACAAGAAGGCCTCAATATCTCTCACGAGCATAGAGATAGAATCCCAGATTGCAAAGGGAATTGTAAGCCAGACAAACGATACGGCATTGAAGAGGACTGTCATACAGTACGCCATAAATGCCGGTGAATACGTCGGATATGACCGGACCCTTTACACTGACGACGAAATAAGGGAGCTCAATCTCATTGATCCCCAGCAGGAGGCAGTCTTCTACGACCTGCTTCCGGCGGGGATGGAAACTGACGTCTCCACAGTCCACGCCTATTTTGTGACCCCTGCAATAGAAAACGGCGCCACAAGCTACCCGTATATCGGAATTTCAGACACATCGTCAGCCGGTGAACCTGTCGTCGGCCAGGAATTCGAGGTCTCGGCCACGCTCATCCGCAACTGGCGGGGATCCGGCAGGACGATGCTGATTGCCCACGTGACTGCTCCGGAAGGATTTGAAAACTTCACCAACTTCAAATCATGGAGCACGGCCAAAAACTTCCTGGGATCGTATATCCGCCTTGAATTCACGGGCTACTATCCTTGGAGCGAATATGCCGACCGCGGAGGCTCTCTGCACAACATCGCCGCATACCAGACCTTAAACGACGAAATCACCGACGGCTACGGCAACGACACGACAGACTTCCTCGGAAACTGGACATACGGGAGAACGGATTTCCAGTATCTCAACGGAGTCCAGGAGGACTCCGAGGAGCAGGTTTCCACGGATGAGAATACAGCCGCGCAGTTCCTCTATATCGAGAATACTTCGACAATAAATCCCCTTGTGTCTGCCGACATGTCCCTCACTAAGCGCGTCAAGGGGCCCAGGGGGATCACCTGGTCCACCGGACACGACGGTGAGACCGAGGTAGAGGTCACGACGGGCGAATACTACACCTACAAGATACACATGGGCTCCGATACGGGCACTGAGACTGGCAACATCGTGCTCTTCGACATCCTGGAGCAGTACACTCCCTCAGGGGTGTCAGAACAGTGGAGGGGGACGCTCGTCTCAATAGACACCACATACATAACAGCGAGAGGCATAAACCCCGTCATCTACTACAGTACTGTCTCAGGCATAACCGACCCGGATTATTCCGATCTTGAGGACACGTCCGTGTGGTCCACCGAGGCGCCAGACGACCTGTCCACCGTCACTGCGATCGCCGTCGACTGCAGAAAGACAACCAGCGGCAGCGACTACTGGCTGCCAGAGAACCAGTCCCTGTCCCTCTACATAACTATGCAGGCCCCGACCGATGAGAGTGTGGTGGAGGACCTCAGCGCCAGGAACATCAAGGCATATAACTCCACATATGCCCTCTCCAACGTGAGGAGCACGGCCGAGGGGACCTCGGAGTCAAAGAGCAAGGCCTCCGGATATACGGAAGTCGGCCTCTACTACAAGCAGATAGAAGTCACCAAGACCTGGCTCGACAACGAGGATATGTACGGTACCAGGCCGGACAATATAATCGTTACCCTCCTGGCTGACGGAACTGCAGTTGACAGCGCTGTCCTCGGCAGAAACGACGACGGCACGGAAACCTGGAGCGTGGTCTTTGACGGCCTGTCAAAGTATTCTGCGAGCGGGGATCTCATCGAATACACAGTTGAGGAGCAGGTTGTCGGCAGCGACGGAACGACGACGACACTCACTCCCGTGAGCGAGAGTTCCGATGATTCCTGGATAAGTTATGAAATCCCGGAAGGATTAAGCACCTCAGAATTCGAACAGGTTCTCAGCGCATGGGATCTCTCATCCTCACAGAGCACCGTGCAGACGGCCCTCACACTGACGGAGGAATTCACTGCAGACGACTCGGGCACGGAGACGGAAAATGCCACTGTGCAGATAGGCGACGCCGGCGACGGCGAGTCTGACTACCAGGTACACCTCCTTGCAAACGGCGAAAAGACCGGGACGACAGGCCTGCTCACGAGCACAAACGGCTGGACATACACATTTGAAGATCTCCCCACGGAGGATTCATCCGGAAGTGAGATTGAATACAGCGCAGTCATAGAGCAGACGACCGTAAGCGTTGCTGGCACCTGGGCAGATGAGGCGCTCATGTCGGAGGTCACAGTCCGCCTCCTCGCAAACGGCGAGGACACCGGAAAGACCCTCACGCTCAGCGAAAGTAGCGGATGGTCCGGTGAATTCACCGGCCTTGTCTCCTCGGATTACTCTACCGGCGAGTCCATAACCTATACGGTGGTTGAGGACTGGGCAGCCCTGTACGATGACGACTCCTCGGGAGGCATAGAGAATACTGAATACAGCCTTATAAACGGCGATACAACGACGTCCATCGATGTGGAAAAAATCTGGGACGACTCCATAGCCGATGAGGACATAAGGGACATAGAAGTAAATCTTCTTGGCAGCGGCACAGTGGTGGACACTGTGACCCTCAGCGAAGAAAACAGCTGGGAGTACACCTTTGAGAGCCTTCCCGTTGCGGATGACGACGGGAATCTAATAGTCTACACCGTGGAAGAAGTGATGCCGGACGGAGAAGACTACAGCGTCTTCACGGACAGCTGGGGCAGCAGGTTCTACATCACAAACAAGGAAAAGCTGACTTCCCTCTCCGGCACAAAGACGTGGGACGATTCAGAAAACCAGGACGGAATGAGGCCGTCGTCCATCACAGTGAGGCTCCTTGCAGACGGACAGCCCGCGCTGGATGAGGACGGGAACGCCATAACAAAGACGGTCACCGCCTCGGACGGCTGGGAATACACCTTCTCTGACATCCCCGAATGGAACGACGACGGGACTAAGATCTCGTATACGGTAACCGAGGATTCCGTCCCTGACTACACGGTCTCCTACAGCGGAAACGACATCACCAACAGCTATACTCCGGGAAAGACCAGCATCACGGTGGTCAAGAGCTGGGATGACAACAGCAACGCAGACGGCGTGAGGCCGGATTCGGTGACCGTACACCTCTTTGCAGACGGCGAGGATACCGGAAAGACTGTCACCCTGAATGAAGACAACCAGTGGAGGGCCGTCTTCTCCGGACTCGACCAGAAAAAGGACGGGCAGGACATCCGGTATACCGTCGTGGAAGACGTGCCGAATGGCTATTCATCCGAAGTCACCGGCAGCGAGACGGAGGGATACATCATAATAAACTCTCATCCTCCGAAGCCGGGCGATAACATAGTGCACACCTCGGACGAATCACGTCCCGGACTGTGGAGTGCCCTCATGATCGTGTCTCTCTGCACTATAGTCTTCTGCGTCATAAAGAAGCGCAGGGCTTTTGGCGGAAGAGCCTGAAATCGGGCTTCTGAGGCTTATCGGGCTTCAGAAATTGACATTAAAACAGCTGAGCCGCTTTTTCCCGGCGCAGCTTTCCTATTTCTGATGTTCTGCCGTGGCCGTGCCGCCGGCACTTCTCAGATCATTCCGATTCGTCGAAACTGGCTACAGCAGTCTCTATCTCATCCTGGGTGATGAACCCTGAGGAGTTGTACAGGGCATAGTCGTAGCCTCCGTCGTTCCACATGAGGATATACACGGTTCCGTCTTTGCCGTACGTCGTGAGATCCTTCGAGTTGCCCGTCCCGGTGTCGGTCTCGGTGTATTCCGAATACTCAAGTGCCAGCACATTCTTGCCGCTCACGGCCTTTTCAGCTATATATGAAATCTCATTGGAACCGCTCCTGCAGTATTCAGCCCTGATGGCTGTGGCATTCTTGCCGTAATAGGTGATGTCCGGACAATTGTCAAAGGTCTGAGGAAGCGCGTAGTCAAACCCAGCCTGGGTTTCAGCCTCGATGAGGCTGGAAAATTCAATAAACGGGGCATCAGCATCCGCCGAAACAGCTGTTGACGCTGCCTCCGAGGACACAGAAGCAGTGGATTCCGATGAGGAAGAGCTCTCTGTCATTGCCTCGGAAGAAGCGGTACCCGTCGCATTGGACCCGCATGCAGCGAGGGAAAATATCAAGACTGCTGCCGCAACAATAGCCAGTACTTTTTTCAGTTTCATATTTCTCTCCGAATTCCGTAATAACTGCCCATGGCCTGCCCTGCAGGACTCATCGCAGTATTTCACATGCTACATCACTATTTTGTCCTTATTGTTAACACGGCCGCAGGCCCGGGACTTTCATCCTTAGGGCCGGCGCAGAAAAAGGTGTCCTCAAAAGAACATCTTTCAAGGGCATCCTTCTGTTTAATAAGAGGTCAGGCTTCGAGGTTCTTTACGTACCTGTCCCCTTCCTTTTTGAATCCGACGCTGTCGAGATATTTTTTGTGCTTCTCGTCAGGCCCGCTGAATGTAACCTGCTTTATTCCGGACTTTCCGAGCTTCCCGAACACATATTTCCCCACGGAAAAGTCGCGGTACTTTTCTGTGGTGTAGTCGAGCACGAGGTCCATCGTGCTCCCCTCCCTGTTGCCGAGCATGAGGCCTGCGGTCTCTCCGCCCTGGCACACGATGTATGCCGAATTGGCGTGGGACGGGTCGAGGTCGGTTCCCGGGAAGAACGACAGGATGTCGCTGCGGCACCTCTCTAGCTCGTGCTTCAGGTACGTGTCGGAGGGCGATACCTCCACGAGGTCGTATGCCTTGTCGGTTCTCGACATCTTTATTAAGTAGTAGATGTTGATGACCACAAGGGCAAAGTTCATGATTGCCGTAGGGTACGACTTGATTATGAGTGCATAGATTGCAAAGATAAAACCGCCTATCGAGTTGACGATTCTCAGCTTCACCACCGAGGTGAGAAGGAATGATACAAGTACGATGGCAGACCCTATGTAGCCAAGAAGTTCAATGTAAAAATCCATTTTCCCATCTCCGAATTCTGTAATCTGTTATTCAGAACCTGCGGCAGAGGTCTCTTCCCTGCATTCCTCGAGGACCTCATCTGCCACATCGTTCCTGTCACCAAATATTGTAACATACCCCTTCAGGGATTCGGCCTTCGTTTTGAGCATCCTTGAGTGCTCGCTCACGTATATGGCGCATTTTCCGGCGCAGTTTTTTGCCTCCTGAATGAGGTTTGCCCCTCCGGAGTTGCCGTCGAATGCTATCAGCGCGGAGGGCCTTCTCCTGAATATCTCGTAGGAAATGCTCTTGTAGAGCCCCATCCCTGCGGGCTCGATGGATATCCTGACGGATGTGCCGCTGGAGCGTATCTTCTTTTCCTCCTTGCGCGTGACCAGCGAAGGGACATAGGAGAAGACGCGGAACTTCCCGTCATTTATGTCTAGGAGGTACTTCTCGTATCCCGTCATCGAATGGCCTATCACAAAGAACATTTTTGCGGGATCCCCGTTCTCCACGAGTTTCTCAATAATCATGCGGCCGGATTCCCTCACCCTCGTCGTGTGCATGTCGTTGTTAAAGCTTCCGCCCGCTATTATCACGGGATACATGCCCTGCGGGAGATCCTTTACCATATTTCCTAGCTCATCCTCGGAGTCGTACTTCTTCTCCGTCAGGAAGAGGTCGCCGCCAGTCTCCTTCTGCTCGTCTATGAGCTGCGGCAGCACCTTCTCTATGGGCCTTCCCGCGAGCATTTTGTCGAAGGCCTCGGACTTTTCCTCGAAATCCTTTATTCCGCGCTTCTCTATCTCAGTCTCGGCCCTCTTCATCTGGTGCATTTCTTCCCTCGTGAGCCCAAGAAGCCTCTCGAGGGCCAGCTGCTCGTCCATCGGGGAAGTGCCGTACAGGGCGGCTCCGTCGGTTCCCTGGACGCATTTCACCCCTGCAGCGAGATACCTCTTGAGCGGGTGGTGTTCGAGCGATGTAAGGTTGTTGAGCCTTACATTCGAGGTTATCTGGAATTCCAGGACCACGCCGTACTTCTTTAGGAGCTTTATGAGGTCCCTGCCCTTCTGTGTGCTGAGGCTCGGGGTGTGGACCCCATGGCCTATCCTTATATACGGCATCTTCTGGCCCGGAGCCAGGGCGTCGTGGACGCACTTTATGCTGTTTTCAACGTTGTCCTTGAGGCAGTCGCTCTCTCCGGCGTGGATCCTTATCGTGAAGCACGGGTATTTTGCCGCTATCTTGACGAATTCCTCGAGAACCGGCCTCAGCTCCCTTATGTCGTTTATCTCCTCGCCCACTATGTCGCAGCCTGCAACATACGGGTCTGCGGCGACTACCTTGAGGACCCTAATGCTCTTCTGGAGATACCCGTTAGGGGTTATGTTGTCCTTGACTATGGTGAGAGGTATTCTCCTCACCGCCGCGAGGAACCTTATCATGACGCCTGTGTCATCGAGGATCTTCGGCATCACCTCGTGGACCTGGCTCAGTATCTCGACGGCCTTGTCCTCCTTTACGAGGTTCGTGTCGGAGATTTCCACGTATTCTATCCCCTGGTCCCTGTATCCCCTCGCTATCCAGAGGAGTTCATCCTGGTAGAGGGTATTTTCTGCGTACCTCGGGTCCTTCCTGTCGGCTTCCATCTGCCTTATTGCGTTTACAATGTCTTCATCAGGTATTCTGTTTATACCCTTGAGCTCTATCTTCTTTTCCGAGAAGGCAGCCCTCGTAAAGACATACCTGTAGAGGTAGACCTTTTCGAGGTTTGCAAATACTGCCTGTCCGTCCTTTGGTATGGAGAGAGAAGCCCTTATCTTAGCGATGTTGTAGGCTGCATTGGAGATGTTGTTGAGTATGAAGTCGGCAAAGTTTATGAATGTGTTGTCGTTTATCTTTCTGTCGAGATACTTGCCTGTTAGGGGAGAATCGGCAAACTTCTTCTCGACCACTGCCCTCTGCCTCTCCAGCATCTTCTGCTGCTTTGCAGTGACCCTGAGGCCCAGCTTGCGTATGTAGTAGAGCGGGTATCTTATCTGGTAGTGTATCCCGAGGGCAATCAGGATGTCCGGGGACAGGTTGGCGTTCATGTGGGTGTGCAGGTCGGTCCTGAACTTGCAGTCTGTAAATATGAACGACTTTACAATAGACCGAAACATCGATATGTCGTAGTGCTTTGTCTGGCTCATCAGGGTCTTGGAGATGGACGGTATTGCGGCCTTCATCTTGATCTGCCCGTCGGGGTAGATGTTGGCCACCTTGGTGTCCGCGAGCCTGAATATGTAGACCTTCTGGTTGTACGCGTTTATATAGCAGGGAACGCGGCCCCGTATTACCTTGAGGCCGTTCTCGTCCCTCGAAATGGGGAGACTGCAGAGCTTCGCGAGGTTGGTTATCAGCGTCCCGGTGCTGTGGTTTGGCGTCCTCAGGACATAGTGCATATCTTCCCCGGAAAGGTAAAGATCTACAATGATATCCTTTTCCCGGTCGAGATAGAATCTGCCGAACTGCTTCATTGACTTCTCCCTCTATATACAACAGGAGCTTCCCGGGGGCTCATGCCCCCACAGGAAGCTCCATTTCAATATCATCTTTCCCGAAACACGACGCGCGGCAGCAGTGCACAGAATTCCCGGGACATTCCGGATAATTCAGCATCATCTTCATCCGAGCTTTCCTCCTACCGCCAGCTGTGATCGTATTTCATGAATTATAGCACAAAGAGGAACTATATTGTCTTGTAAAACTTGTCTATATCCCGGTCCGTATCTGTTTAATCACATCCATGAAGGCCGTTACCTTCTCCCGGGAAACTTCGCCGGTGTCCTTCCCGGTATCCTTGAACGTGCTGCCTACTATGGCTGCATCAGCCACAGAAAGCTTCTCCGCCGCATTTTCCGGGGTAACCCCGGCAGCGGCTACAAGCGGGAAATCCCCCGCAATATTCCTGAATTCCTGCAGCTTGGATATCGGAGTGTCCCTGCCGGTCCCTGTCCCGGTCACAGCCACAGCGTCGCACCTGGTCATTCCTATCCTGAGGTCGGCCTCGAGCGGCCTCCCGGACAGTATAGGCTGGTATTTGAACCTGACTCCCCCGATTACCTTTATCCCGGGGTACAGGTCCCTCATGACGGCTATCTTCTCCCCGAACTCCTCATCGTCTCTCCCGACCCTAAGGTGTCCGGACACCGAATCTATCTGTATGAACCGTGCCCCGTACTCATCGGCCAGGCGGAAGCTCCTCTGCCAGTCCTTTAGTATATTGACCCCGAGGACATATCCCTTCCCGGAAAGCAGCCTCAGTGCCGCCTCCGCGTCGTCTGAGTCCCCGAAGTAGTCCTCGACTATCATGGCGTCGGCACCGCACCTGGAGTAGATTTCGGCCTCCCTGAGGCATCTGTCCATCCTCTCCTGCCTGTTGTTGCCTTTTAAGTGGAGCATTGCCATCACAGGCTTTTCTACGCTGAAAATCTCCGGAAAAAACATGTTCTGACTCCTTTTTAATTTGAAAACGATTCTAACCGCCGGCAGCCGTTTATCAGCCATTTTTCTTATTGTTAATTATATGTTTTATTGACCGCATCCGGAAGGCTCAGGCCTTCTGAAAGGCCTTCC
>JBMNPE010000063.1:0-8705 GCA_050943435.1 Oscillospiraceae bacterium
CTCGTCATGCTGTCCCTGTGCTCGTCGCCGCGCCAGTACGCACCTGACACGCTTCTGAGCTCGAATGCGGCACTGAGGAGTTCTGCGGAATTGTCGACGTGAGGGCCCCTGCAGAGGTCCACGTAGTCGTCGCCCGTGTAGTAGACGGTTATGACCTCGTCGTCGGGCATCTCCTCTATGAGTTCCTTCTTGAACTTCTGGTCCTTGAATATGTCGAGCGCCTCGGCCTTGGAGACTTCCTTCCTGACCCAGGGTTCCTTGCGCTTGAGGATTTCGCGCATCTTCTGCTCGATTGCCGCGAGGTCGGATTCCTGTATGCTGACGCCTTCCGGCATCACGAAGTCGTAGTAGAACCCGTCGTCTATCTGCGGCCCTATCGCGTACTGCACGTCTTTTCCGTATATCTCAATGACTGCCTTTGCCAGGATGTGCGCAAGAGAATGCCTGTAGACCTTGAGATACTCTTCCTTGTCCATGTTTCTCCTTATCTCCTTTTTCCTCCTGTGTGAGCTGGAGCATGAAAAAGCCCCCCGCGTCACACCTTGTGTGATGCGAGGGGCGCTGTCGCGCGGTTCCACCCTCATTGCCGGACCCATGCCCGGCCACTCATTGGCGATTATAACGTAATCAACGGCCCCTTGTTTCGGGGCGGTCTCTGAGCTGGTCTTCGTCCCCGCCTGTACAGGAGCGCTCTCACATCGGTTTCCCGGCGCTCTTCTCTTGTGCCGCGGCTGAGATTACTGTGCTCTTCACTGACCACGGGCAAAGTATAGGTCCTGAATCCGAATTTGTAAAGTGCCTGCCGCTTATATTAAGCTTCTTGTCTGAATATTGTCACCTGCCTGAATCCGTCTAGATACGGCATCTTTGCCAGGGTATATAATTGAGCACATGAGCAGTCGGGAAAACAGTCTCTGGACAAAGGATTTTACTATTATCACGGTCGGCACCGTGGTATCCATGTTCGGCAACGCCCTGAGCGGCTTTGCCGCGAGCCTTCTTGTGCTCGACTACACCGGCTCCACCCTCCTCTACGCGGTGACGGTGGCCCTCTACACCCTCCCGCAGATAGTGATGCCTGTCATTTCCGGTGCTATACTCGACAGGTTTTCCCGCAGGAAGACCATATACACCCTGGACTTCACCTCGAGCGCACTTTATCTCGCTGCAGCGATTCTCATCTACACGGGTGTGATGTCATATGCCCTCCTCGCCGTCTATGTGTTCCTCGTGGGATCAATAGCAAGCATCTACCAGGTTGCATACGACAGCTTCTACCCGCTGCTCGTAGAGAAGGACAGCTATTCCAAGGCCTATTCTATAGCGAGCGTCCTCGAGACGATAAGCCTCGTCATGGTTCCGGTTGCGGCCTGGCTCTACGACCTCGTGGGAATAGTCCCGATATTCCTCATAAACGCCTGCACTTTCCTCATCGCGGCTGTGATGGAAACCCAGATATCCGCGGGCCACGAGAGCTACATAGACAGACAGAAGGAAAAACGCACTGAATCGAGTTCAGTGCGTCAGATGTTCTCCGACATAAAGGAAGGCGCCTCTTTTATAAAGAACGACCGGGGGCTCCGGTCGATAACCATCTACTTTGCGTTCGGCTCCGTGGTGAGCGGGATCTACAGCGTGCTTATCCTCCCGTACTTCCGGGCAAATTTTGAAAACGGCGAATACGTCTACATGGCGGTCATGGGAATGGGAGTGCTCGGCAGGGCCCTCGGTGGCGCCTGGCACTACCGCCACAAGCTGCCGGCGGAAAAGAAGTACTCGATAGCTTATGCCGTATATCTCATAACGAGCATAATTGAGGGTGTGATGCTCTTCCTGCCCGTCAAGGTCATGTACCTGATAACATTTGCGAGCGGAGTCCTCGGGGTCACGAGCTATACAATCCGCATTAGCGCCACCCAGTCGTATGTCGCCGACGAGATGAAGGGCAGGTTCAACGGCGCGTTCAGCATGATAAACACGGCAGGTGCGCTTATCGGCGAGCTGTCGTCAGGTGCACTCAGCACCGTCATGGACACGAGGTGGATCATGGCGCTTTACATGTTCCTGCACGCACTCACTGCATACTTCTTTATTGGCAGGAACAGGGAGGCCGTTTCAGCAATATACAACAGGGACTGACAGGGGCGTCAGTGCCTACTCTATGCACTTCATTACCGCCTTGTTCTCCCCGAACACTAAAAGCGTCATGTCCTGAGAGAGGACCGTGTCCGGCCCGAAGTTGAGCGTTATTTTCCCGTCGAGCCTTATGGCCACGATGGTTATCCCGTATTTTCTTCTCACGTTTATCTCGGCTATTGTCCTGCCGGCCCAGCTCTCCGGCATCTCTATCTCGTAGATCGAGTTGTCAGCAGATACGGAAATGTAGTCGAGGACGTGGTCCACCCCGTACCTTATTGCAGTCCAGGAAGCCATCTGCTTCTCCGGGCAGACGACCTCGTCCGCTCCAATCTTCCTTAGGAATCCCTCGTGGATGTCGCTCGATGCCCTTGCTACCACCTTCTGGGCCCCGAGCTCCTTGAGGAGCGAAGTCGTTATGACTGAATCCTGGAAGTGGTCCCCTATCGCGACTATGCAGCAGTCGAAGTTCCTGACGCCCAGCTGTTCCAGGAACTTTCTGTCAGTGGAATCCCCGATCTGGGCGTTTGTGACTATATCCGTTATGGCATTGAGGTTCTGCTCGTTCCTGTCGACGGCCATCACCTCGTCGCCGAGCTCCCGCAGCTTTTTGGCCACGTTTTCCCCGAATCTTCCTATTCCTATGAGCAGGATTGATTTCATAAAAAATAACCTCCAAAATCAGCCGACTGTGATCTTCTCTTCCGGGTTCCTGCCGGCGTTCGGGCTGTTGGGGACTGCTGCATAAATTAGGGTCAGCCCTCCTACACGCCCTGAAAACATGAGAAGCATGAGAATTATCCTTGATACCGTGTGAAGCCCCGGGGTAATCCCGAGCGTGAGGCCCACAGTGCCGATTGCCGATGCAGTCT
This sequence comes from Oscillospiraceae bacterium, assembly GCA_050943435.1. Lineage (GTDB taxonomy): Bacteria > Bacillota > Clostridia > Oscillospirales > Ruminococcaceae > RGIG5675. The sequence goes on from JBMNPE010000063.1 coordinate 3,009, forward strand.
CAAACAGGCATTCGTATATGGGCAGGTCCTCTATCCTGCTTATCGCTATGGCGGATATTGAGAAGAGCACCAGGTACATGATGAATATTGCAGATGCCTTTCTCGTGGTCTCCTCGTCTACACGGCGGTGGAAGAGGCTCGTGTCCTTTTTGCGGCGGAAAACGCTCAGGCACCCCGAGAAGAGCACCGCCACAGTCGTGGTCTTCATGCCGCCTGCGGTGGACCCCGGGGATCCGCCTATCAGCATCAGCATGATGAATATGAGTATCCCGGCCCCGCTGAGCTGGGTGAGGTCAGTCGTGTTGAATCCGGCCGTCCTGGTGGTGACCGACTGGAAGAGGGACGCCAACACCCTCTCCGAACCGCTGAATCCGCTGTATTCCGTAAAATAAAAGTACAGCGCAGGTACGATTATCAGGAAAGCCGTGACTGCGAGCACCGTCTTGGTCTGCATGCGGAGCACAGTTCCCTTTTTCCTGCTCGTGAGTATGTTGTGCCAGGTCACAAAACCGAGGCCGCCGACAACAATGAGCAGCATTATCGTTATGTTGACTACTGGCTGGGAAGTGAAATTGGTGAGGGATCCGTACTGCTGCTCTTTTCCCAGTATGTCGAACCCTGCGTTGCAGAAGGCGGAGACCGCATGGAATATGGAATACCATATCCCCCGCGCCACTCCGTACCTAGGTATGAAAACTGTCATGAGAGCGCAGGCGCCGGCCCCTTCCACGATGAGGGTGAAAAAGAGTATGAACTTGGTGAGTCTCAGTATCCCGGAGAGCTGAGGGGCATTTATCGACTCGGCAAGCTGGTCGCGCATCATGAGAGTTATCTTCCTGCCGGAGAAGATCACTATGGCAAATGCCATCGTGATTATCCCGAGGCCGCCTATCTGTATGAGGACAAGTATCACAACCTGCCCGAAAGTCGACCAGTACGTGCCAGTGTCCTGCACGACGAGGCCTGTGACGCAGGAGGCGGACACTGAAGTGAAAAGAGCGTCAATGAACGAGGCGCTTCCTTCCCCTGCTTTGGATATCGGAAGGGAGAGGAGCAGCGCTCCGACGAGGATTAAGAGCAGGAAGCCGACGATTATAGACTGGGAAGCGCTCAGGCTCCTTAACCGAGAATTTGCCATGCAATGCCCCCCATTCCTGAATTCATGGAATTTACTAATTATACCTTAATGGTGTTACATGTGACACCCCGCACCAGAATTTACTCATGCGGCACACGCTGCCCGGGAAATATATTAATATTTCCTTAATGATACCGGAAAAGCCGTTGTAGAGCGGATATGCGGGCTGTATAATTACTTTTAACTTTAAAAATATCTGCAGAAGGGGGATCAGAATGAGATCCGAAAAATACAAGGTCGACGGAAGCCATGATGTAAAGCTGAGCGACTTTCCAACTGATGCCAAGCACGACAAGGTCAGGAAAGACGATATAATTCGCAGGTTCGAAAAGAACAAGGAGAAGGCGGAGACCCTGCTCGACGCGTTCTACGCGGACAAGAAGGAGGGGCTCATCATAGTGATACAGGCCATCGACGCCTCCGGAAAGGACTCCCTCATAAAGAACGTGTTTTCCGGGCTCAATCCAGAAGCCATGAATGTCCGGTACTTCAAGGTTCCGACTGCCGAGGAGCTTGCCCACGACTACCTCTGGAGGATCCACCAGAACGTTCCCCGCAGGGGCGAGATCGCCGTGTTCAACCGCAGCCACTACGAGGACCTGATAACCGTCAGGGTCGAGGACATCTGGAAGGGCTACAGGATGAGCAGCAGGGTTCTCGACGAATCAGAGGACGACTTTTTCGACAAGAGATACCGCCAGGTGAGGGAGTTTGAGGAATACCTGTACGAAAACAGCTACAGGATGGTCAAGGTCTTCCTGCACATCTCAAAGGACGAGCAGAAGACCCAGTTTCTGGAGAGGATAGACGACGAGACCAAGAACTGGAAGTTCAACCCATCGGACCTGAGTGTCAGGGACAAGTTCGACGACTACATGGACGCCTTCGAGGAGGCCATAAACAGTACTTCCACGGAGCATTCGCCGTGGTACGTCCTCCCCGGGGACCAGCGCTGGTACACGAGGTTCCTTATGAGCGAGATACTCGTGAACGAGCTCAAGGAGTGCAATCCCAGGTATCCCAAGCTCTCAAAGTCTGCAAAGGCATCCCTCGCAGAGTGCAGGGAAAAGCTTGTAAACGAAAAATAATCAAGGGAAAGAAGCACAACGGCCGGCACTATGCCGGCCGCTCTTTACTGCCTGCGGGCTGCAGGGCCCATTTTGAGATGCTCCGGGTTTCGGTTCTCCCCTGTTTATAATATAATGTTGCTTGATGTGAGGAGCTGATCGCCATGGATGAAATTGCGGTATTGATCCCCTGCTACAACGAAAGCAGAACAGTGGAAAAAGTCGTGACAGATTTCAGAAAAGCGCTGCCGCAGGCAGTGATTTATGTATACGACAACAACTCCGACGACCATACGGACGAACTGGCCCGAAAGGCCGGTGCCGTCGTAAGGTATGAATACCAGCAGGGAAAGGGCAACGTCGTCAGGAGGATGTTCCAGGACATCGACGCCCAGTGCTACATTATTGTAGACGGGGATGACACCTATCCAGCCGAAGCCGCTCCTGAGATGGCGGAAAAGGTGCTAAAGAGGCACGTCGACATGGTCGTGGGCGACCGCCTCTCCTCCACCTACTATACCGAGAACAAGAGGCCGTTCCACAATTTCGGAAACAGCCTCGTTCGCTTCTGCGTAAACAGCATATTCAAGGGCAGTGTCCGCGATGTCATGACAGGATACCGGGCGTTCAGCTACCGCTTTGTAAAATCCTTCCCGGTTGTCTCAAAAGGCTTCGAAATCGAGACGGAGATGACTATACACGCCCTCGACAAGAACATGTTTATGGAAAACCAGGTCATAACCTACCGCGACAGGCCGGAAGGAAGCACCTCGAAGCTCAATACATTCAAAGACGGGGCAAAGGTCCTCGGCACGATTTTCAAGCTGTCTGCGGACTACCGCCCGTTCAAGCTGTACGGGTGGACTGCCCTGATACTCTTCCTGATAGCATTCTTCGTGTCCCTGCCGGTATTTACTGAATTTGCAGAATCAGGTGCAGTCAGCAGCCCCGGAACGCTGGCTGTCTGCGGCTTCCTTGCGGCAGCCGCCCTGATGTCGTTCTTTACCGGACTGATTCTGTCCACTTCTAGGCGCAGGGAGAAAAGGGAGTTTGAATTCAGGCTTCAGGCCATCACCAGCTGGTACAAGGCCCACATGAAGGACTGACCGGGAGCAGGGGGAGGATATGTCTAAAAAGAACACTGCATACCAGAATATAGAGATCACCCTCACGAATCTGCTGATACTGGGATGCTGCCTGGTAATCCACAGATACCTCGGCAACACCCAGGCGCTTCTCTGGATCTGCCCGCTCCTGATCGTCATCAACAGCCTCAGGTATTTCATGAGGCTCCAGGTCCTGAAGGCTGTGGATTTCATCATAAAATGGCGCTGGCTCATTGGCCTCGCCGTCTTTGTGATATTGGTTGCATTCCGGATCCACGGGTCCTCGGCTTCCGCCTACAACCAGCTTTTATACAGCGACCAGGCTTCCGACACGGGCGTTCTGTTCGGCGTGGGCAGGGTTGTCCGCACCGACGAGTATCTCGTCCAGCTGCCATACTTTTTCTCCCAGAAATACAACGGATACAGGGAGATCTCCTACCAGATGTCACTGAGCGGCCAGGACATGATAATAGGCTACAACTCCCCTGTCCTGAGCCTCACTCTCATAGGCAAGCCGTTTGTCTGGGGCTACATGCTGTTCGGCAACGAAGTCGGCCTCTCCTGGTACTGGTGCTCCAAGACAATCCTCGGCCTTCTCGTCGCCTTCGAGGCGTGCTTCATCCTCACAAAGAACAAATACGTCTCCCTCTTCGGGAGCATCTTCATCATCTATTCCCCGGCCATACAGTGGTGGTTTTCGCCGCACATGTACGACGTGTACTTCTGGTGCATGGCCGTGTTTACGGTCGGATATTACTTTTTCACCGCAAAAAACAGGCTGTGGAAGGTGCTGACGACTGTCCTCGCGGTATGCGTGCTGGACGGCTTTGTCATTGCCCTGTTCCCCTCCCTCCAGGTGGGAGTCGGATATGTTGTGCTGGCCCTTTTTATTGCCTGCCTCTGCAGGGACAAGGACAGCATCACGTTTCACAAGAAGGACATCCTGAGGCTTGTAATTGCAGTCATTGCGCTGGCTGTGATCATAGGCTCCTTTGTCTATACAGCCAGGGATGCAATCCAGATTCTCTCCGACACCGTCTACCCCGGCCACAGGGTCTCTACCGGTGGCGACCAGACGTTCTCAGCCCTGTTTACAAACCTCAACGTCCTGTTCACGCCGTTTTTCATACCCGCAAACAGCAACCAGTCGGAGCTCAGCACGTTCAACCATGTGGGACTCCTCTGCATGATGCTCATGCCGTATCTCTGGGCAGCCCACAGGAAAAAGGCGGGAAAGGACAGATGGTTCTCGATAGGCTGGACCTTTTTTGCGGTCATCCTCGTGCAGATGGAATTCATGTTCATCGGGATGCCTGAATGGCTTGCAAAGATAACTCTGCTGTCCTACGTAAACCGCATGAACCTCGTCTACAGCTTTACTTCGGCGCTTTTTACTGTCTGGACGATCGAGACCATCGCCAGGTACCACAAACTCTTTGACAAGAAGGTTCTCATCGCCCTCAGCTGCGTGTTCGGGGCCCTCTACTGCATTGCGGCAATGCAGATGCCGGATTCCGATTATCTGCTGGTTCTTCCCGGCAGGGAATATTTCTATATCGTTCTTGCCATCTTGTTTACTATCGCTGCCCTGTGCATGGTTCTCAACAGGAGGCGGTTTGCCGCGGCCCTCTGCGCCGCCTGGATCGTCGTGACGTCGATGACCGTCAATCCCGTGGTCAAGGGGATCTCCTCCATAACCGGCTACGACTTTGTGCAGGCTGCAGTTTCCTGCAATGAAGAGGAGGAAGGCACGTGGCTTGCGATAGGCGGCTGGGCCGAGCAGAGCCTCCTGCTTGCAAACGGAATGCAGGTGCTCAACGCGGTCAACTATTATCCGGACTTTGAAAAATGGGAGCTCATCGATCCGGATGGGACATACATGAATGAATACAACCGGTATGCCCATATAACCATCAATCTTGCAGACCAGGAGACCTCGATAGGCAATCCGTACCCGGACCAGGTGTTCGTGGTCCTGAATCCGCAGGATCTCGAAAAACTAGGGGTAAAATATATCCTTGTGAATCAGGATGTGGACGACCTTCTGACCAAATACCAGGTTGAACACGAGGAGCTTTACGAAGGGGAAGGCTATTACATCTACCGTCTGGGGTGAGTGATCATAGATAAGAAACTGTTAAAACAGCTGTTCCGGTTCGCCGTCGTAGGCGGAACTGCCTTTCTGATAGACTACGGAATCCTGTATGCCCTCACGGAGTGGGTAGGGCTCTACTACCTGCTCTCCGCGATGGTCTCGTTCATGATTTCGACGGTCTTCAACTACATCGCCAGCGTGAAATGGGTGTTTGACGTAAACAAGAAGCACAGCGGCGAGAGGAACTTTGCCATATTCGTCCTGTTCAGCGTGATAGGCCTCGGCATCAAC
>JBMNPE010000064.1:0-8582 GCA_050943435.1 Oscillospiraceae bacterium
GTTTTAGATGATTTTTATTTAGAGAAATAATTTTGTTAAGAAATATATCTCAATTGAAAAAAAGACCCGACTGTGTCGGGTCTTTTATCATTTATCTTATTCAGCCTGCGTCCCGGTGCTCTTTTTGCTGAACGCCTTCTTTATGGCAGCTCCGAATTTGATCCTGTCTCCATAGTTGAGAACGCCTAGCCTGTATATCCTGACTGACAGCCATGCCAGGAACACCACAAACAGGATGTCTACAGCCATGACAAGCAGCGTCATCGGGAAAGAGATGGTTGCGTTGGAATACCTCATCGGAATGAGAAGCACGGAAACCGGAGGTATCCACGAGCACACTCTCATAAGAGTAGAGTCAATGCCGTTCAGAGAAACGAATGCCAGAATGTAGGACACAATAATGATCATCGTCACAGGGGTTACAGCGGAGTTTATATCCTCCACCTTGGATACGAGCGAGCCCAGTGCGGCGTAGATAAACATGTACATGAACAGGCTGATTATAAAGAACGCCACATAGACAAATATGATGTCAGCACTCAGTGCCTGCGACAGCATCATGCTCACTGCCATGGAATACTTGTCCTTGAGTAAAGCATACGGTACCAATGCACACACCATGAAAAATGCGAATGCCGTGAGCGCTGCGCAGATCGTGCCGAGAACCTTTCCCATGATCAGGGATTTAGCGTCGGAGGTGGTTATCAATATCTCCATCGCCTTGCTGTCCTTCTCCCTCGCGACTGCAACCGATACCATCTGTCCGTACATGATAATCAGCATGTAGAGAATTATTACGTAGATCATCCCGGTAATGTACCTGTTGGCCGTATTGGTGCCGAGTATCTCTGTCTCTTCCTGGACCTGAGCAGAAGCTATTTCCTGATAATACTCAGCAGAGACTCCCATATCTGCAAGGCTTTGTTCTACATAGATCTGCCTCAGCGCTTCACTGACGCTCTGCGCCTGGCTCGAGCTGTTGATGCCGTAGTTGTTGTAGACGACCTTCAGGTGGAGGGAGTCGACTATGACGTACCCTACGGACACATCCCCGTTCCTGACCGCCTCGTCGAGGGCTTCTTCGCTGTCGTATTCTGCCTCAAACGGGAGAATGCCCTGGAGTGAGCTGTCCTCGTAATATACACCGCCTTCGATTATCCCCGTGCTGACGTCAGAGGAGCCTCCGATTATGTTTCCCAGCACCGCAGGGAGAGTCATCATAACTGCAAGGATGATTCCTATTATTACGGTTGAAACTATGAAGGACTTCTTTTTAACCTGCTGCACATATTCGAAGCTGAAAACAATTCCAGTGTTACGCATCGATCTCACCAACCTTCTCGATGAAGATATCCTGGAGCGTGGGCCTGTACATCCCGGATTCCATGATTTCTCCGAAATGCTCCTCGATTATCCCGGGAAGTACCGAGGAATCGTCCTTTGTGAGCAGGATGTTTTCCTTGGATAAGGTGTACTCAAGTCCCCTCTCCTTTAGAGAAGCTGAGATGGATTCCACAGTGCCGGGTCTGCACTCGATGTAGTACCTGCCTCGGCCCTCCTGCTCCTTGATCTGCTCGAGGTTGCCGGAAATGACCATATTCCCCTTGTCGATGATTGCGACATTGTCGCAGATCTCCTCGACGTATGCCATCTGGTGGGATGAAAAAATGACGAGCTTTCCCTTATTGACCATATCGCGGATGGCGTCCTTGAACGCCTGTGCGTTGATCGGGTCAAGTCCTGAGAAAGGCTCGTCAAGTATTACAATGTCAGGATTGTGCAGGAATGCCTGCGCTATCTGGATCTTCTGCTGGTTGCCCTTGGAGAGGGTTTCGAGCTTTTTGGAAGAGTAGTCCTTGAGCCCGAAGTACTCAATCCAGTAATCGGCGTCATCCGACGCCTCCTTAGGCGAGGCTCCCTTGAGCCTGGAAAAGTAGACCAGCTGGTCCTTTACCCCTATTTTGGCGTACATGCCCCTCTCTTCAGGCATGTATCCTATGTGGTGCTTTGATGGGTCGAATTGCTGTCCGTCAAGCAGGAACTCACCCGAGTCCATCCTGAGGACATGCATGAGGCACCTGAAAGTCGTCGACTTCCCCGCCCCGTTTCGTCCGAGGAAACCTGTGGCTTTTCCGCTCTCCACTTCGAAGCTGACTCCGTGGAGCACCTCCCGTCCCTCGAACGATTTCCTTATGTTCTTGATCTCAAGTTTCACAGCCGACTTTTTCCTCCTGGCGGGATGATCCGCTCCTGCTATTCTACAGAATCGCATAGCCTGAAACAACGCTTTTATCGATACTTTTACGTGATATTAACCTGTCATTTATAAAAAATATCCAGAAGAAAATTGGTATTTACGCAAATATTGTGCAAATATCATAATTTTACTTGAGTGATTGAAATTTTTCTTATCAAAAATTTTCTGGTTTAAGGTCGGATACTGAAAGTTGTCAGAGATAATGCGGGCAAATTATCATGCGCTTGTAATCGGCGGCCTTCGGGGCCGGGCCAAAAAATTTTCAGCAGAGAGGGGAAATCTATGAACAGGAAATTCAAGAAGATCCTGCTGCAGGTCGCTGCAGTGCTTCTCATCGCGGTCATGCTCCCGGCATGCGGCGGCTCGGGAACAGGCGAAGAGAGCAGTACGTCAACTGACACTTCTACCGCAGTAGAAGGCAACGAAGGCGTCATCGAAGGCACAGCCGCCACGGAGCCCGTTGACAAAGTCACGGTGTCCCTGACGACGACCACTGTCGATGTCAGCCCGTTTGCCCCAAGCACGCCTTCCATCATCATGAAGCATCAGCTCTATGCGACGATGATGCAGCGTCCGTATTACGGAGCCCCTCTTGACGAGTGCATACCCTGGATCGCCAAGACAGTAACCAAGGTAGACGACTCCCATTATGATATTGAAATCTATGACAACATAGTGGACAGCCAGGGCAACCAGATAACTGCGGACGACATAGTGTTCAGCTATGAGAAATCCATTTCCGATGCACAGTTCGTTAACGGCGGAACAAACATGGAGTCCATCACAAAGACCGGCGACTACACTCTGCAGATGGTCCTCAAGAACACCACCCCGGGTGTCATAGAAGACCTCCTCACGCATCAGCAGCTCTACATTGTAGACCAGGGCTGGTATGAGAGCGCCACCGACGAGGAAAAGATGAACAACCCCGCCACCACTGGCCCGTACAAGGTAAAGTCCTTCACATCCGGTGCAGGAGCCACCCTTGAGAAGGTGGACAACTACTGGATGGACGGAATGGACACCATTCCTCCTGCCGCAGTTGCAAACGCAGAAGAGATAGTTTACAAGGTCATCACTGAGCCTTCCATGAGGGTTATCGCTCTCCAGAACCATGAGCTGGATCTGTCCCAGATCAACGCGAGCGACATCAGCACCTTCTATGATCTTTCAACAGGACAGCCGTTAGAGGGATGGAATGTCGGAATTGTCGACAGCAACTTCGCATACTGCATGTTCTGCAACATGGATTCCGGGAAATCGGTGCTTGCCGACAACGTCGACCTCAGAAAGGCCGTGTTCACGGCTATCGATCCGAGCGAGATAATGCTCGCCGCCGGAAACCTCGAATCCACAAGCTCAACCATCAATACATACGGATGCCCGTCGATGGGCGGATATCAGTCAAAGTGGGATGACGAGCCGTATTTCGACTATGATCCGGATGCAGCTGCAGGATACCTCGAGAGCGCCGGATACAAGCAGGGCGAAGTCACAATAAGGCTCCTCGCAAGCTCTGCCCTCTTCAATGACAGCTCAATCTCCGTCATCGTAGCAGAACTCAATCAGGTCGACATCAATGTCGATCCGCTTATTGTCGACCAGGCTCTGTTCAGCACCTACAAGAACGACTCCACCCAGTGGGACATCATGATTGATGTAAAAGGCGCACCGAGCGGACACATAGTCAGCATGTGGAACTATGCTTTCGATCCTTCAGGCTATACGAACGGAAGCGTCTGCTTCACGCATGACGACCAGCTCGTAGCGCTTCTCGACGAAGCCATGAGCAAGACCGATGACGCGAGCATCGATGCATTCCACAGCTATCTGCGCGACAACGCGATCTGCAGGGGCCTCTACACGACAAAGAGCGTCTATGTTGCCCAGGACGGAATCCTTGAGATGGGCTGGTTCAACGGATCCACCCTTGTTCCCGGCGACTGCACATTCTCAACGACATATGTGCCTGCGGAATAATCCCATCCGATAACAAATCTTTCAACAGATAAGAATCAAGCGGCAGACGCCTCGCCCTCAGAAGGCGGACGTCTGCCACATCTTTAGAAAAGAATTCAGGGAGACGGACAATGCTCAAATATATAGGCCGGCGTCTGCTCGAACTTATCCCTATACTTCTGGTCGTTGCAATAATCATCTTCTCCATCATGGAACTCGTCCCCGGCGATCCCGTCAGGATCATGATGGGCGACACGGCAACAGAGCAGCAGATCCAGGAAGCGCGTGAGAAACTGGGTCTAAACAAGCCCTATCTCACAAGGCTCTGGGACTTCCTCAAGGGTATCTTCAGGCTGGATTTCGGCACATCATACATTACAGGCCTCTCGGTGGGCGACGAACTGCTGCAGCGGTTCCCGAGGACCCTCATTCTCGCCCTTCTAAGCATGGCGGTCACTGTCATCATAGGAATTCCGCTCGGAATCCTGTGCGCAATCAAGGCCGGAAAGCCGGCCGACAGGATAAGCCTGGTGCTTACGCTGATCGCAAACTCGATGCCTTCATTCTGGCTGGCACTCCTTCTGGTCATGCTGTTCTCGATGCAGCTCGGGTGGCTCCCGTCAAGCGGGGCTGACAGCTGGAAATGCTACATTCTTCCCACGATAGCGAGTTCCCTCGGTTCCGTGGCAGCAATAGCACGCCAGACAAGGGCGAGCATGCTCGAAGTCATAAGGGCAGACTACGTCACTACCGCAAAGTCAAAAGGCCTTTCTTCACATGATGTCATTGTGAGGCATGCTCTTGGCAATGCCCTCATACCTATCATCACAGTCATCGGTTCACATTTCAGCTTCCTGCTCGGAGGAACGACAGTCATCGAATCTGTCTTCTCATTCCCCGGAATCGGGCTCTACATCCTCAACGGCATCAACAACCGCGACTACCCGATAGTCCGCGGCGGAGTTCTGTACATCGCCTTTACGTTCTCGATCCTGATGCTTATTGTCGACATAATCTACGCCTTTGTCGACCCGAGGATAAAATCCCAGTACGCCGTCCCCAAGAAGCACAAGGACAAGCAGGCTGCATGAACGGAGGGACGGAAAATGAGTAAAAAGAAAGATCTGAGCAGACCTGAATCCAAAAAGAAGGTCACCAACAAGCTGACGGCATACAAGCCCGGTTCATTCAAATACGTGTGGTACAAGATCTACCACAGCCCGTCCGCAATGATTGGCCTGTGCTTCATAGTGGTACTGTTTATCCTGTCATTCATTTCTCCTTACATATGCAAATATGATTATCAGGCAATCAGCATGAAGCTCAAGTGCGCAACACCTTCCTGGGAGCATCCGTTCGGATGCGATGAAATCGGAAGGGACATTCTTTCAAGGGTTCTCTACGGCGCAAAATACACGATGAGCATAGGAATCCTCTGCACCGCCTTTTCATGCATCATCGGGTGCATCCTCGGGGCTCTTGCAGGCTATTTCGGCAGATGGGTTGACAACATCATCATGAGGATAATGGACGTGCTCCAGGCCTTCCCCGCAATTCTCCTGGCAATAGTCATATCCTCAGTGCTTGGAAGCGGATATTTCCAGATGGTCGTTGCACTTGGAATCAGCGCAATTCCGGGATACGCGAGAATGATGAGGGCAAGCATCCTCAACATCCGCGAGTCGGAATACATCGAAGCCGAAAAATCCATGAACTGCCCGACATCGAAAATAATACTCAAGCACATCATACCTAACGCAATGAGCCCGATAATCGTCCAGGCAGCAATGGGAATTGCATCTGCAGGCCTCGCCGCCTCGGCACTCAGCTTCCTGGGATTCGGACTTCCGGTCACCACTCCTGAATGGGGAGCAATGCTCTCAAGTGCCCGCGACTACATGAGGGAATACCCGCATCTCGCGATTTTCCCCGGACTCTTCATAATGCTCACAGTCGTCAGCTACAACCTTATCGGAGACACCGTCAGGGACGCTCTCGACCCGAAGCTCAAGGACTGACAGGAGGTAAACCAGAATGGCTGAAGAAAACGGCAGTCTTCTTTCCGTCAGGAATCTGTTTGTCGAATACCAGTCCGGCGGCGAGATAATCCATGCGGTCAACGGAGTGAGTTTCGACTTAAAGCGCGGTTCTTCCCTGGGCCTCGTAGGCGAGACCGGTGCCGGAAAGACCACGATTGCAAAGTCGATAATGAGCATCCTCCCCGACCACGCCACGAAATCCGTAAGAGGAGAAATCTTCTACGAAGGATCCGACCTGCTCAAGAAACCTGAAAAAGAGCTCCAGAAGATAAGGGGCGAGGAGATCTCCATGGTGTTCCAGGACCCGATGACGGCACTCAACCCCGTAATGAAGGTCGGAGACCAGATCGCAGAGGGCATAAGGCAGCACCAGGGGCTCAGCAAGGCCGAGGCCCGCGCGGCAGCAGTCAAGATGCTCGAAACGGTAGGAATCTCGGAAGACAGGGCGGATGAATACCCCCACCAGTTCTCAGGAGGCATGAAGCAGCGCGTGGTCATAGCCATAGCTCTTTCCTGCAGGCCGAACCTGCTGATCGCCGATGAGCCTACGACGGCTCTCGACGTCACGATCCAGGCACAGGTTCTGGACCTCATCAAGAACCTCAAAAAGGCCCAGGGAACTTCGATGATCCTCATAACGCACGACCTCGGCGTCGTTGCCGACACCTGCGACTACGTGGCAGTTGTATACGCCGGAAAAATAGTTGAGAGAGGCACACTCGAGGAAATCTACGATTTCCCCTGCCACCCGTACACAAAGGGGCTTTTTGCAGCAATACCTCAGATGGAAAAGAAAGTGAGGCGCCTGTCCCCGATTGAAGGGCTTCCGCCGAACCCTGTGGACCTCCCGAAGGGGTGCTACTTCTCCCCGAGATGTCCGTACGCGACCGACAGGTGCAAAGGCGAGGCACCCCAGGAAATATACCTCGGAGGAACGCACTACGCACTGTGCTCTGAACTTGACAAGGAGGGAAAGATAAATGGCCCTGCTGGAAATTGAACACCTCAAAAAATACTTCCCGTCTCCGAGAGGGACAGTACACGCGGTTGACGACGTATCCTTCAAGATAGATGAAGGGACCACAATGGGCCTCGTCGGCGAATCCGGATGCGGAAAATCCACGCTGGGACGCACTGTCATACACCTTCTCGAAAGCACTGATGGAAAAATCAAATTCCAGGGCAAGGACGTCACCCATCCGAGCAAGGCCGAGCTCAAGAAGATCCGCGAGGACATGCAGATAATCTTCCAGGACCCGTTCTCGTCCCTCGATCCCAGGATGACGATCATGGACACGATCATGGAGCCACTCAAGCTCTCAGGCAGATTCGAAGGCGAAAAGCTCCAGAAGGAAGCCGAGGACCTGATGGACATGGCCGGCATCGAGAAAAGGCTCAGGATGTCTTATCCGCACGAGCTTGACGGCGGCCGCCGCCAGAGGGTCGGAATCGCGAGGGCAATAGCCCTGAGGCCAAAATTCATAGTCTGCGACGAGCCTGTTTCCGCCCTGGACGTGTCAATACAGGCGCAGATCCTGAACCTCCTCATGGACCTTCAGGAGAATTTCGGGCTCACATACATGTTCGTAACGCACGACCTTTCAGTCGTGAGGCACATCTCCACGCACATCTGCGTCATGTACCTGGGACAGATGGTGGAGACCTGCGGAACTGAAGAGCTGTTCCAGCACCCGCTGCACCCTTACACAAAGGCGCTTCTCTCGGCAATACTCACTACTGACATCCACCACAAGAAGCAGCGCATACTGCTCAAGGGTGAGATAACATCCCCCATCAACCCGAAGCCGGGATGCAGGTTTGCACAGAGATGCCCATACGCTACGGACGAGTGCAGGCAGCCAATTGAACTAACCGAGGTGAGGCCGGGACACTTCGTGTCCTGCTGCCACGTAAAAGAGATCAACAAGGACCTTTGAATTATGGTGGAAAAAAGCATGGGAATTTACTCCGGGAAGCCCGTAAAGGGCGGTTTGAGAGAGAGATTTGACGAGAGCTACCAGTACGTCAGGGTAAACGGCAGGAACGGGAAAGAAAAGATAAAGACCGTATACGTAGCACCCTGGTATTTCTGGGATGTCACGACGGAATCCCTCAGGGGAGCAAAAATTAAGGAAGGGATATTCTTCACAGTGTCCCTCATCCTCTATCTCATAGCTTTTACCGCCGAAACTCCGGCTTCTCCAATGAAGATCACATCCATAGCAAGCATGGTGCTCCTATGCCTGTTCGTGATGGAGCTCTTTCCTCTCCTGCAGTTTTTGGCTGTTAAAGGCAGGATGACCGTGCTTGCATACAGGGACATCTCG
>JBMNPE010000065.1:0-8536 GCA_050943435.1 Oscillospiraceae bacterium
CGTGCGCTTCGAATAAATGAATGTGAAGAGCGACTGGTACCCGACTTCCTTCACGAGGCTGAGAGTTTCGGAGAAGTCCTCCTCAGTTTCCCCAGGGAACCCCACAATTATGTCTGTTGAAAAAGTTATCCCCGGGACTATCCTTCTTGCCCTCTCGATCATCGCGAGGTACTGGTCCCTCGTGTAGCTCCGGTTCATTGCCTTCAGGATCCTCGTGCTCCCTGACTGGACAGGCAGGTGCACGTGCCTGCTTATGGTTCTGCTTTCGGCTATGGTCCTGAACAGCTCGTCTGAGGCGTCCTTGGGGTGGGAGGTCATGAATCTTATCATGAAGTCCCCGTCAAGGGCATCCAGCCTCTTAAGAAGCCCGGAGAAATCCGTTCCGCATCCGAGCTTTTTTCCGTATGAATTCACATTCTGGCCGAGGAGCATTATCTCCTTCCTGCCTTCAGAGACGGCTTTCCTGAACTCGGCCTCTATGTCCTCCGGCAGCCTGCTGCGCTCCCTGCCCCTCACGTAAGGCACTATGCAGTATGTGCAGAAATTGTCGCAGCCGTACATTATTGGGACGAATGCCCTGTAGGGCACATCCCTCACGACAGGTATGTTCTCCTCCACGCCGCTGGCGGAGTCTCCGGAGCAGTCTATGAACTCCCTCGTCGCAAGATGCCTCGCTAAAATGTCAGGAAGCTCCTTGATAGCGTTGGTGCTGAAAAGAATGTCGACATACGGGAACGAGCGCTTTATCTCCTCCGCCACAGTCTTCTGGTGGACCATGCATCCCCCGATAGCGACCGTGAGGTCCGGGTTCTTTTCCTTTAGGGGCTTGAGGTTTCCTATGTGGCCGTAGACCCTGTTTTCGGCGTGTTCCCTCACCGCGCAGGTGTTGAAGATTATGAGATCCGCGTCCTCCTCGGAGCAGGCCCTCTCATATCCGGCCTCAGCGAGCATCCCGGCTATCCTCTCCGAGTCGCTCACGTTCTGCTGGCATCCGTACGTCTCTATGAAGAGCTTCTGTCTCCGGGGGAGCCTCCCGAGTTCCCTTTTTAGTCCCGCAAGGTAATCGTTGTCCAAAATAAGGCCCGCGGCGGCCCTTATGCCGCCGGCATCCTTTCGATAAAAATGCATCCCGGATGCTCTCCGGGTTCTATTACAACATTATATAGAAACAGGGCAAAAAAATCATTGACAGGCGGCTCAGTGCCCCGGTTCTGCGCCGTCTTTGGAAAAAATAGCAATTTGGCGGTTTTCCGGCAGTTTACCGTTTCCCTGAAAATACCGTGAAAACAATGGTATGTGTTTGCAGGATTTTCTGTAAATCGTATAATACCGGGTGAGCAGATCGAACAGCAGCGCATGAAAATGTGAGGAAAGTCCGAGCTCCGCAGGGCAGGATAGCTGCTAACAGCAGCCGAAGGCGACTTCAGGGAAAGTGCAACAGAAACACACCGCCTGCTTCTGCAGGCAAGGGTGAAATGGCGAGGCAAGAGCTCACCGGTGCACCGGCGACGGCGCAGCCGTGCAAACCCTATCCGGAGCAACACCGAAATGGACGATGACCCGGCCCGGCAGTCCGAAAGCGTGGCATTAGCCCATTTGGCGACATTGGGCATAGATAGATTGCTGTTATAACAGAACTCGGCTTACAGATCTGGTCACGGGGCGGTTTTCCGCCCCGTTTTTTATACATGGCCTGAGTGAAATAAAAAAACAGGGCATCTCGCGATGCCCTGCAGCAATTCCTGAGCCGCCTGTCACTTGGTGAGCTCATATCCTACGATTCCGACTGCGATCGCTACCACGAAGAACACTATTCCAAGGATTTTGGTAAGCTTGGCAAGCCTACGGTTGTTGCTGCTTCCGCCGTATCCCTCGTTGTTTCCGCCCATGATGACGCCAGAAAGTCCGCTTCCATGCTCATTCTGGAGCATGACGAGCACTATTATCACTATGCACGCAACGATCAGTATTGCGCCTGACAGATAAAACCAAAAATCACTCATGTCTGATCCTCCAGAAAAAATAGCTAGATTATAATATCATGAGGCATCTTAAAAAACAAGGGCCGCAGCGTCCCAGAAAAGCTTTTTTAAGCGGAGGAAAAGGCGTGATTCCGGCTTCTCCGGGAGGTCCTCAGGCCTTCGCCGGGACCCTGGGCAGCTTCTGCCTGTACGACTCGAGCTCCTCATCCGACGGGATGTAGTCAGTCATCTTCCCGTCGTGGTACTGTTCGTAGGCAGTCATGTCGAAATATCCGGTTCCGGTGAGCCCGAAAACAATAGTGCGGTCCTCCCCGGCTTTCCTGCACCTCTCGGCCTCGCTTATTGCCTCGTAGATCGCGTGGGAGCTCTCGGGGGCGGGAAGTATTCCCTCCGTCCTCGCGAAGAATTCGGCAGCCCTGAAGACGTCGGTCTGCCTGACTGATACAGCCTCCATATACCCGTCGTCGTAGAGCTTTGAGAGGATTGGGCTCATGCCGTGGTACCTGAGGCCTCCTGCGTGGTTAGGGGCAGGGATGAACCCGCTTCCCAGCGTGTACATCCTGGCGAGAGGACACACCTTGCCTGTGTCGCAGAAATCATATGCGTACACGCCTCTTGTGAAGCTCGGGCACGAGGCCGGCTCCACTGCGATGATCCTGTAGTCGCGCTCCCCGCGGAGCTTCTCCCCCATGAACGGTGCTATCAGCCCGCCGAGGTTTGAGCCGCCGCCTGCGCATCCGATGATGGTGTCGGGGACAACTCCGTACATGTCGAGGGCCGCCTTTGTCTCGAGCCCTATCACCGACTGGTGCAGAAGGACCTGGCTGAGCACGGATCCCAGCACATATCTGTATCCATCCCTGCCCGCGGCGTATTCCACGGCTTCCGATATTGCGCACCCGAGGCTTCCCGTCGTACCCGGGTGTTCCGCAAGTATTTTCTTTCCGACTTCCGTGGTTTCCGACGGCGACGGGGTGACGGACGCGCCGTATGTGCGCATTACCTCCCTGCGGAAGGGCTTCTGCTCGTAGCTAACCTTTACCATGAACACCCTGCAGTCGAGCCCGAAGAATGCGCATGCCATTGCAAGCGCCGTCCCCCACTGCCCCGCTCCGGTTTCAGTTGTGACGCCCCTGAGTCCCTGCTTCTTGGCGTAATAGGCCTGTGCCAGGGCGGAGTTCAGCTTGTGGCTGCCGCTCGTGTTGTTTCCTTCGAATTTGTAGTAGATCTTTGCCGGGGTCCCGAGTGCCTTTTCCAGCCTGTAGGCCCTGCAGAGCGGTGACGGCCTGTACGTCATGTACAGCTCCCTCACCTCGTCAGGAATCGGGATGTACTCAGTGGTGTCGTCGAGTTCCTGTCTGCAGAGCTCGTCGCAGAACACCGGCGAGAGCTGCTCCGCCGTCATCTTCTCCCCGGTTGCCGGGTTTAGAAGCGGCGCGGGCTTGTTCTTCATGGCAGAGCGCACGTTGTACCACGCCTTCGGCACTGCCTCTTCCGGAAGGTAGATCTTGTTGGGGATTCCCGAGTCTTTCATTGTTTCTGCTCCTTTCTCTTTTTGGGGGGGAAGGGGCACAAAAAAATTGCCCCGTCCCAGTTTTCTCGTGCTGGGACAGGGTAATGAATTATCCTGCGGTGCCACCCGGCTTGACGCATACGCGTCCTCTTTTGGCATCAATATAATGCCGACTTTTGATAACGGAGAGTTCTGCTCCGTCTCGCCTAATGAGACCTCACGGTCCGTTCGGTCCGCCCTCAGAAGCCCATTCGGTTCCATGTTGTGCACCGCCATCCCACCGCCGGCGGCTCTCTTCGGCATAATTGAAAGAACCTACTTATGCTTCCTCATCGGTTTTGAGTAATTCTATCAGCCCGGGAGCTTTTATGTCAACAGGGAAAATCAGGTCTCCCCGCCTGCATCCTCCACGTCTCCGAGCCTTATTATTCCCCCTGCGGCGGGGAAATTCTTTGCCCTGAATTTGTCAGGACTGCTGATCTTTATTTCGGATACGGGCTTCACGTCGCTCACAGCGGCCCCTTTCCTCAGCTTCATGACGGACACTCCGAGGGTGCTCCTGAGCGCTTTTTCGGGAACAAGGGCCGAGTTCACGAGCAGCATCCTTCCGGAATCGGAGAACACCGCAAATTCCTGCGGGTCGTGCGCGTACATGACTGACACGAGCTGCTGCTTGGCGCAGTAGGCTCCCGTGAGCTTCTTCCTGTTTGACTTCGTTGCAAAAGACGAGAGTGGCACGTTTGCAATCTTGCCGTTGGAGTAGAACATGAGCACATTGCCCTTGTAGTCCTCTGTGGCCACCATGTGGGTCGCGACCTCCCCGTCGTCCATTCCGAGCTTGACCGCGGCGAAAGTGCCCATCGCGCTGGCCTTGGTGTCCTCGAAATCGGAGCACTTTGCGAGGTATACCTGGCACATGTTGGTGAAGAACAGCAGCTTCGCCCCGGTAGTCGTCTCCACACTGGTTATCACCCTGTCGCCTTCCTTGAGCCTCTGCTCCGACGAGAGCCTCAGCGACTGGGGCGTTATCTTCTTGAAATAGCCCTCTTTTGTAAAGAACAGCGTCACCGGGTATTCCTTCTCCGGCTCCTCCTCGACCGAATCGTCGACGTCGTAGAGGATGTGGGTGCGCCTCTTCTGCACGTACTGCCTGGCAACGGCAGCCTGCTCGGAGATTATCACCCTGTCTATCTTCCTTTTGTCGGAGATTATGTCCTTGAGGTCCGCTATCTCGCTCTGCAGCTTCTCTATCTCCTCGAGCCTCGAGAGTATGTACTCCCTGTTGAGGTGCCTCAGCTTGATCTCGGCTATGTACTCGGCCTGCTCCTCGTCAATTCCGAATCCGATCATCAGGTTCGGGACAACTTCCTTCTCGTATTTCGTGTCCCTCACTATCTTGACGGCCTTGTCAATGTCGAGGAGTATCTCCTTGAGGCCGAGAAGCAGGTGCAGCTTCTTTTCGTCTGCGTCTATGTCGAACTGCGTGCGCCTCTTTATGCACGAGCGCCTGAAATCGGTCCATGCCCTCAGTATGTCGCGGATTCCCATCGTCTGCGGGTATCCGTCCACGAGGATAGTGAAGTTGGCGGAAAAAGTGTCCTCGAGGGGAGTTATTTTGAAGAGCTTCTTCATGAGGGCATTTATATCGGTCCCGCGCTTCACCTCAATGGCAAGCTTGAGGCCGCTCAGGTCTGTTTCATCCCTGATGTCGGAGATTTCCCTCAGCTTCCCCTGCTTCACAAGCTCGGCCATCTTGTCGATAATGGCCTCAACTGTCGTCGTGGGGGGTATTTCCGTGACCTCTATGCGGTGGTTCTTCTCGTCGTAGCTGTACCTGCTCCTTATCCTTATAGACCCCCGTCCGGTCTCGTAGATCTCCTTCATGGCAGCTTCGTCGTATATGAGGTATCCGCCGCCCGAGAAATCCGGCCCCTTGAGGGTCGTCATTATGTCGTGGTCGGGGTTCCTCAGAAGCGCGACTTCGGTCTCGCAGACCTCCGCGAGGTTGAATGAGCACACGTTGCTGGCCATTCCGACGGCAATCCCGATGTTAGAATTGACGAGCACGGACGGGAACGTAACCGGAAAGAGCACGGGCTCCTTCATGGTCCCGTCGTAGTTGTCGACCATGTCCACCGCGTTTTTCTTGATGTCGGCAAACAACTCCGCGCTTATAGGGGCAAGCTTTGCCTCGGTGTACCTGGAGGCCGCATATGCCATGTCCCTGCTGTATGCCTTCCCGAAGTTTCCCTTTGAGTCAATGTACGGGTGCAGCAGGGTCTCGTTTCCGCGCGAGAGCCTCACCATAGTATCGTATATAGGCCCGTCCCCGTGTGGGTTGAGCTTCATGGTCTGGCCCACGATGTTGGCTGATTTGGTCCTGGGGCCGTTCAGAAGGCCCATCAGGTACATTGTGTACAGGAGCTTCCTGTGTGACGGCTTGAATCCGTCTATCTCGGGGATTGCCCTCGACACAATGACGCTCATCGCGTAAGGCATGAAGTTCGTCCTGAGTGTCGTTGTCACAGGCGTCTCGATCATCTTCCCGGCGTCCGCAATCTCGACGTTCGGGATCATCCCGTTCCTGTTTATATCCTCTTTTTTCTGCTTTCTCTTCAATTCTTCCTCCGACAGCTCAGCTCAGGTCCAGTTCGTCAAGGTATTCCGACCCGTGCTCGGCTATGTAGTCCTTCCTCCCGGAGAGGTTGTCGCCCTCGAACAGCTCGAATGTCTCGGCTGTCTTCACAGGGTCGTCCGGAAGTATCTTTATGAGCCTCCTGGTTTCGGGGTTCATGGTTGTCATCCACATCATGTCAGGCTCGTTTTCGCCGAGCCCCTTCGAGCGCTGTATGGTGCACTGCTTCTTGCCGATTTTCTCGAGGGCAGCGTTCTTTTCCGCATCCGTATAGGCGAAATATGTCTTTTCACCGCAGGTTATCTCGTAGAGGGGGGTTTCCGCTATGTACACGTAGCCCTCGTCAATGAGCTTCGGCATCAGCCTGTAGATCATCGTCAGGATCAGCGTCCTTATCTGGTATCCGTCGTAGTCCGCGTCCGTGCAGATAATCACCTTGTTCCACCTAAGGTTGTCGATGTTGAAGGTGTCCTTTGCGCCTTTCTTTGCAGGCACTGCCACCCCGCATCCGAGGACCTTCACTAGGTCGATTATTATCTCGCTCTTGAAAATCCTCCCGTAGTCGGCCTTGAGGCAGTTCAAGATCTTGCCCCTCACAGGCATTATCGCCTGGAACTGGGCATTTCTCGCCTGTTTGCAGGCCCCGAGGGCCGAATCCCCCTCGACTATGTAGAGCTCCCTCTCGGACGGGTCGCGGCTGCGGCAGTCCACGAACTTCTCTATCCTGTTCGTGATATCGATGTTGTTCTGCATCGTCTTCTTGAGGTTCTGCCTGGTCCTCTCCGCGTTTTCGCGGCTCCTCTTGTTGATGAGGACCTGGTTTGCGATCCTGTCTGCGTCCGCCGGGTTTTCGATGAAGAACGTCTCGAGGTACTGCCTCAGCACCTCCGTCATCGCCTGGGCTATGAACTTGTTGGTTATTGCCTTCTTTGTCTGGTTCTCGTAGCTTGTTTCAGATGAAAATGATGACGACACAAGAACGAGGCAGTCGGCCACATCCTGGAACGTGATTGCCGATTCGTCCTTCTTGTAGAGCTTCTTATCCTTGATGTAGGAGTTTATCTGGCCTGTGAAGGCGCTCTTGACTGCCCTGTCCGGGGACCCTCCGTGCTCGAGGAAGCTCGAGTTGTGGTAGTATTCGATGTCCTGGACCTTGTTTGAGAACGTGAAAGCTGTCGAAATCTTGACAGTGTACTCAGGCTTGTCCTCGCGGTCGCGCCCGGACCTGTCGGCCTCCACATACTGTATCGGGCAGAGAGTGTCATCCCCGGCAATTTCCTTTATATAGTCACGGATTCCCTCCGGATAGCAGTAGTGCTTTTCCGAGAACCTGCCGTCCTCGTTCTCCCTCCTGTATATAAACGTCACCCCGGCGTTCACTATGGACTGCTTTTTGAGGACATCCTCGAAGTACTCCTCCGGGATCGATATGTCAGTGAAAACCTCGAGGTCAGGCCTCCACTTTATCGAGCTTCCGGTGTGCTTTCCGGGGGCCTTCTTTTCGTGCAGTCCTCCGACGGGCTCTCCGTGCTCGAACCTGAGGGTGTATTCGTTCCCGTCCCTCACGATCCTCACGTCCATGTACTCGGAAGCGTACTGTGTGGCGCACAGTCCCAGTCCGTTGACCCCGAGGGAATAGCTGTACATCCCGCCGGCGTTGTTCTTGTATTTGCCGCCCGCGTATAGCTCGCAGAACAGGAGCTTCCAGTTGTATTCGTTTTCCTTCTCGTTGAACCCGACAGGGATTCCCCTTCCGAGGTCGTCCACCTCTATTGAATCATCCCTGTACTGAGTGAGCGTTATTCTGTTCCCGTATCCCTCTCTCGCCTCGTCTATGGCGTTGGAGAGTATCTCGAAAACACTCTGGCAGCAGCCCTCGAGTCCGTCAGACCCGAAAATGACCGCAGGCCTTTTGCGCACACGGTCCGCTCCTTTGAGGGACTGTATGCTGTTGTCGTCGTATTTTCTGGGCAAAATCAGGCACCGTCCATTCGATATTTTTTTCTTGTAAGATTATAACACCCGCCGCGGGAAGCCCACAAGACAGCCTCCCACGCAAAAGCGCCTCCCGGACCTCATGTCCGAAAGGCGCATCTCTACTGGTCTTTTTCAGCCTGCCGGCGTGGGAGCCGGGGCCTCTCCACCGTTTTCCCCGTCGGGAAGCGGCAGCGTCTCCATAATCTGCTTGAATTCCTCTCCTGAGAGCTTTTCCTTTGCAAGCAGGGCAGATGCGACTGCATCCAGCCTGTCCCTGTGCTCCGTGAGGATGTCCTCGCACTTGGAATACGCAGTGGCGATGATCTTCCTTATCTCCGTGTCTATCTCGCTCGCCACTTCCTCCGAATAGTTGTTCTGGACTCCCCAGTCCCTTCCTATGAACACCTCGCTCTGGTCGGAGCCGTATAC
>JBMNPE010000066.1:0-8282 GCA_050943435.1 Oscillospiraceae bacterium
CCGGGGATCTCGACATCAAGCTCGTATATGACGACGATTCCCTGTTCACGCGCAGGGGAGCAGATCCCAACTGGATCAAGAACGCACGCAATGCAGTGGTCATATCCGGAAAAAAGGATCCTATGCTCGGAGAAGAGTGCGGATACTGGGGGGAAAAGCTGGTAATCTATGCCCAGACACTAGGACTGAACACATGCTGGATCACCGGAACCTACAATAAGAAGGCCGCCAAGGCCATGATTCCTGACAAGCACAAGTTCTGTGCTGTGATTGCCATCGGGTACGGCACCGATGCCGGAACTCCCCACAAGGGCAAGACTAGGGAAGACGTCATGAAGGTTGAAGGAGAGGCACCTGAGTGGTTCCTGAAGGGAATCGACTATGCTCTTCTCGCTCCGACTGCTGCCAACGCCCAGAACTTCATGTTCACGCTGGAAGGAACCCGCGTGGGACTCGAGTCCACAAAAGGCCCCGAACCGGAAATAGACCTCGGGATAGTAAAATACCACTTCGAGATCGGCGCAGAGAGAAGAAACTTCACCTGGAAATAATCAAGAAAGCCAAACAACTGACGGATGTAAAGAGACCCTCCTCAGGATTTCTCCTGAGGAGGATCTTGGCATATTCTGTCTTAAACAGGTTTAGCAAAGTATTTCATAAGGGTCCCGGCGTGTACAAAATCGGGAATGACGACGTCAGCCGCCCCGAGAATTGCGGGATCCCCGACTCCGAATGACATCATCCCGCCGCGGTTTGCTGCCTCCACCCCTGCTGCGGCATCCTCGAATACCGCGCATTCGGACGGATCGAGACCTATGCCTTCTGCTGCGAGCAGGAAAACCTGCGGATCGGGCTTGGCACGCTCAGTCATGTAACCGTCGACCACTGCGTCGAACTCGTTTGACATTCCGATTTTTTTGAGAATGAATTTGGTGTTCTTGGATGCGCTTCCTATTGCAGTCCGTATCCTGCGGACCTTGAGGGATTCCAGGAAATCCGCAACTCCCGGCAGTATGTCCTTTGATGACAGGGTCTCGAGGTATTCGCGGTACTGCCTGTTCTTTTTGTCGGCAAGTCTGGCCTTCTCATCCTGGGTGAGCCCAGTGATCCCTCCGGCCTCGAGGACTATGTCGAGGGCAGCCATCCTGCTCACGCCCTTGATTTTTTCCCCTTCTTCCGGGGTAAAGTCGAATCCCAGGTCTGCGGCAAGATTTTTCCATGCGAGGTAGTGGAAGCGTGCTGTGTCGACAATCACCCCGTCGAGATCGAATATAGAGCCCAGAAGCTTCATCATCTGATCCTCCTCAGCCTCAAGTCAGATACAGCTGTTTCCGGTCCTCAGGATGTATCTGAGGACTCCGGCAGCACATTTCTGGAGGGCACCGATCGTTATTTTGTCTCCTGTGCCTGAGAGGTTGTGCAGGGCAGCGGTCATCTTTTCTATGTCCCTCTCGGAGCCCGGCATGATTATGTCGTTCCCGGCGTTGATGCAGCCTGTGGTGCTTCCGCCCCTTGCAGGGGTAGTGGTGCTCCAGTCTGTCGTGACAAGTCCCTTGTATCCCCATTCGTCCCTGAGAATATATGTCGCAAGCTCGCGCGAATTGGTCCCGTGAGGACCGTTGACGCAGTTTAAGGAAGTCATGACTGCATACGGGTTCGAATATTTGACAGCCAGCTCGAAACCCCTGAGATAGAGCTCCCTCATTGTCCTTTCGGAGACGTTGCTGTTGTGGCTCGTCCTGTTGGTCTCCTGGTTGTTGGCCGCCATGTGCTTTATTGTTGTCCCGCGTCCCGGATGCCTCTGGACGCCTTTTGTCATCGCAATGGCATTGGCAGCGCTCAGGAACGGGTCCTCAGAAAAGTATTCGAATGTCCTGCCACAGATAGGGTTGCGGTGCAGGTTGATTCCGGGGGCCAGCCACAGGTTGATGTCATACCTCGCCATCTCCGCCCCGATAACGTCGCCTATCTTTTCCATGAGCTCGGTGTTCCATGTGCTAGCCAGCTGTATGGATATTGGCAGGCATGTGACGTGCTGGTAGTAGTTCTCGAGGTCGTCTGAATATCCGGTGTTGTCCGGGCTTACAAACTCCCCGCTTTCAAAGCTCATGAGGGGGTTGATTACAGTAATGTTTCCGTCCTTGTCCGCCTGGATCCTTGGGATGAGCCTCAGGCCTGCAGGCCCGTCTGCAGCGACTGTATACGGGATCTGGCGCTCCGGACGGTTCTTGAGGAACCAGTTAGTGGTCTCCCCGGCGGCTCCGGGCACGTGATACGATCCGTTGTTGCACTTTATAAACCTTGGGTCATGGAATTCCTCTCCCATCGCGAGGCGCTTGAGCTCCTCCTCGTCCAGGGAGGCTATCATCTCTTCCAAGGTGTATTCTCCGCTCCTGACCTGCTCGAGGGAAATCATCTCCGGAACCTTGAGGAAGACGTTCCTGCCCCTTCCGGTATTGACTGTAGAGGGATCGATTTTCCCGCCAAATATATTGTCGGGATCCCCGGAATACGTGACTTTCCCGCAGGCGGGGATGTCGTCCGGATTCATCACAACAACAGGCGCTGCACTCTTTTCCGTTTCCTCGAACGGTGTGAGGACATGCTTCGGTGCCTTGAGATCGTCAAACTTTATCTGCTGGTGGAACAGGTTCCTAACTTCTCTTGTGACCCTGTCGCCAGTGAGCCTCACTACTCCGGCAATGTGTGTGCTCCTAGACGAAGTGCCTGCCCGCACTATGTAGTCTCCGCCCTCCAGCACATAGCAGCAGTTTTCCGCGTCATACGAAGTGAAGTCCTCCATTTTGAACTCGAGCTCAAGGACTTCGCTCTCCCCGGGATTCAGCAGCTTTGTCTTTTTGTATGCGCACAGGACCTGGTACGGCTGGTCAAGCCTCACTGCAGGTGCCGAGAGATAGACCTGGACTACTTCCTTGCCGGGTATGCTGCCGGTGTTTGTGACTCTCTCGGAGACTTTTACCGTGCTTCCGTAAGACTCGAAGGAAGAGTCCTCCACTGCAAATGTCGTGTAGCTGAGTCCGTATCCGAACGGGTACCTGGGCTCTACCCCGAATGAGTCGAAGTACCGGTATCCCATGTAGATGCCCTCTTTGTAGAGTTTGTTCTTCTGGTCCCCGCCGTTCTCACCGAATTCCCTCGAATTCGGGTAGTCGAAGTAGTCCTTTGCCCATGTGGATGTGGTCTTTCCGGACGGGTTGATCTTCCCTGAAAGTATTCCCGCTACGGCAGTGCCTATCTCAGCCCCGCCCTGGAATGCCTCCAGGACGGCATCCGGCTCCGCGGAGAGGATGCCGTTCATGTCGATCGGTGTGCCGGTGTTTAGCACGACAGCAAGGACTTTGTACGATTTTCTCAGGAATCTGAGGCTCTTTTCCTCCTGGTCTGAGAGCAGGTATTCGCCCTTTACATACCTGTTGTCGCGTCCTTCGCCCTCTTTTCTCGAAATGACGTATATCGCGAGGTCGGTCCCGGATGCCTTGACATCCTCCTCGGTGATGTCCTGGCAGTCGGGTAGTATGTGGGGCCTGCCGTACAGGACGTGCAGGTTGTCTACACCGGTCCTTTTCGATTCCTCAGCCACGTCCTCCAGGAGGGCTCTGCGGTACTCTGAGTAGATCTTGTCAAACTGGTCGAGCCAGGGCTTTGTGGTGATAGTGAAGCCCGCATTCTCGAGGCCGGTTTCGATGTTCACGTAATATCTGTAGGTCACGTCTCCCGAGCCTATGCCGTGCACCATCGTGAGCCTGCCGCCGTATCCGTACAATGCCGCAGGCTGGGGCTCAATGGGGAAGGCCCCACTGTTTTCGAGCAGTATGCATCCCTCTGCACTAGCCTGTGCTGCAAGGGCAGTGCCCCTCTTTTCGAGGACTCCCGCCTCCGGTGATCTGAGAGCTTCCAAATCTCGCTTTGCCATTCTGCGGCACCTGACCTTTCAATATTTTCGTTCTCTGCCATGATTCTATTTTTTCTGTGAACACTGAAACAACGGTTAATAAAAGACATTTGTTCTGAAAAATGCATTAAGTCAAAAATTGAAGACGAAAGTAATTTTTTGATACACCGGAGGCATCCCTTTTCACGTTGACAGGGGACAGGTTTGAATTTATATTTCAAGTAGAAAGAAGACGTCATATGTAATAAAAAAATGTGCGCGGCGGAAAATAATATGGGCAGTATGCCCTGATGACCGCCGGCGTTTTGATGTCCTGTTCAGTAATTCCGGAGGGGGTCCGATGCGGAAGTTTTTCGCCAGGGTAGGTAAGGTCCTTGACTGGAAGTATTTGGTCACAGTTCTTGCAGCTGCCTTCATCGTGACGAATGTGTTCTTTTCAGTCGGCTTCTACCGAAAAGTCAAGAACGACATAAGCTCGTTCAGGTATTCTAGTGCCGTATCCGTGAGCTCCTCCGTAGTTTCTTTTACAAAACTCTGCGACATGGTCACGGGAGGGGATTCATTCAGGCAGTGCCTGAGCCTGCAGCCTAGCGCAGGCGACGACATAAAGCAGCTCAATCACAGCGCATACCTGCTGCAGAACGAGCTGTACAGGATAATATCAGCCACGGGAAAGAGTTCCGGGAGCATTATTGTTGTGTTTCCCGGCTCACAGCTGACTGTCACGCCCACCCAGTTCTACACTCAGCACGACTATCTCGCGAGGAAAACCAACGGCCTTTTCACAACCCAGGACCTCATAAAAACTGTGGAAACAGGGTATTCCTGGAACACATTCTTCGACGATGGGCATATCTGGGTTATCCACGGGGTGAGCGAGGACCAATATTCGGAAGAGTCAGAGACGTCAGCACTGTCCTCAGGGTCAGACAGGACAGCAGCTTTTGTAATAGTCGAGCTCGACAAGTCTCAGATAATCCCTTCGAGGGAGGAAGGCGACATCGCTTTCATCGGATGCGAGGCAGGGCTCGCGTATTCGAGCACCCCGGAAGTCAACAGCGGAAATTATCTTGAATATCTCACCGATGCATCGGAAGACCACGAATTCAGGATCGGCAGGGGAAAATACGTCGCCGTCTGCAATGTCTTTTCCGTGACTCCTCTCAAAGTGGTTGTGGCGAGGCCTATGAGGAGTTTTGTAAACATAGGCACTGCGATGCAGTCAAATTCCACAGCAGTCATCGCGATGATGGCGGAGCTTGTGATTTTACTGCTTCTTCTCATGAGGAGGAGGGTAAAGAGAATCCGTGAGGAAGAGGAGGAAAAGGCAAAGAGCTACTCCTCGGACCTGCCGTATACCGTCGGCAACATGCTGCAGATAATCACTAATACCGGTGAGAACGAAAACTATCTCCTTAGGAGATGCTACGACGCAGCTGGAATGGAGGAAGGCGGGGAGTGCTTTATCATCGCCTTCTATGTGAACGACAGGAACGGCATGTTCAAATCCCCTCCGGGACTCGCGCTGAGATCCGATTCGAGGACATTCGTTCTCTACAACATGCTCCAGGACATGGTCTACAATACACATGCCGGTGTGCTGTGCAAGGTGAGGGACTATGACGTGGCCCTCATAGAAAAGAACTACGGCGACACAGCCGAGGATATGAGAAAGGTCATAGCCTCCCTGCAGACCATTTATGCCGAGGAATTTTCTACGAATCTCATGGCTTCCGAGCCGGAGACTGCGACTTTCGGGACATTCAAGAAGAAATTTTCCAAGGCACTGGGATCCATTTCCCACAAGGCGTTCTGGTTCTCCGGGGAGGAAGTTCCGTCCGCAGAGAGCTCGGACGAGGGGTCCCAGCTCTATTACAAGCTCAGCAGCCACTTCGTCTATTATCTCGACAGGAGGGACTGGGACAAGGCCGAAGGCATATTCGACGAGATCATGACAAGATGCCTTCCTTCCGACCCGGACAAGCTGTCTGTCGCGAAATCAAGGGCTTTCAGCACCCTTGATACATTAATCTCGATCGGATGTCCGGGCAGGACCGACATAACCTCCAGCAACTACAGCGGCATCGACAGGATCAGGGAGACGGGGAAGAAGATATTCAGGGAACTGAGGGACACTGCTCCTGCCCAGGAATCATCGGACAGCGAGAGGATTGCCTCTATAAAGAACTATGTCTTGCAGAATTACAAGGACAAGGACCTGAGCGTTACCTCAGTGGCAGCGCATTTCGACCTCAATGTCACGTATCTGTCCAGGATCTTCAAGGAATCGACGGGCATGAACCTTCTGGCGTTCATCCACGAAACAAGGGTGGAGGCCGCCAAAGAGTGCCTCAAAACCATGAACGTTAAGAAGACCTCAGAAGCCACGGGGTTCTGGGACGTGCAGAGCTTCGTGAGGGTGTTCAGGAAATATGAGGGCGTGACCCCGGCGGAATACCGCACCAAGAGCATTGATTGAATAACTGCACATTTGAAATGCCGCAGGACTTATTTGTCCTGCGGCATTTCGATCTATTGACGGGGAAATATATCAGTAGATCCAGTCTTTGGGGGCCTTCGGATTCTTCTTTTTGTTGAAGGAATCCCAGGTCTGGCATCTTCCGGTTTCGAGGAGCGCCTTCTGCAGCTCTGTGTCGAAATCGGGTCTTGCCTCGCACTTCCTGTCGAACAGCATTGTGATGCGGTGGTCTTCGGTGTAGGGGAGCCACTCCGGCAGATCTACGCCGGCACCGTTCGGGTTTCCGTTTCTCGCAAAGTTCGAGAAGGAGCCTGAAACCTGGCCCTCGAGCTTTTCCGTAACGCCCTGGATGTTGGCGCTCGGGATCCTGGAGGTGTTCCTGAATACGAACGGGATGTCGGAGCAGTGCCACGCGCACGCGCCGCCCTTGATGTCGAACGTGAGGTTGAACTGGTAGAGATAGAGAGGTCCCGTGGCTTCCTTGGCGTGTGCTTCCGCAAAATCTATGAGCTGCGGCTTGAACAGCGTATCGATCTTCTGCAGGACCCCGATGTCCTTTCCGGGATAGGTTCTCCTGAAGATCTCGACGAGCTTCTCGGAGTTTCCGTACTGGGCCTCGATGTCGCGCATCTTCTCTTCCTCGGTCCTCTTGTTCTCCTCGGCCAGATTGTTTCTCGACCCGAGTTCCGTGGCTACGCTTCCAGCCATGAGGGGCATCCTCTTGGCGTATTCCGAGAATCCCACCTTGAGCGGGTCGCCCTTGATCCAGCCGTTCCCGACAGGGCCCCACATGAGGTTCATGTCCTCTGCGGCCATCGTTTCCTGGGCTGCTCTTGCGAGTTCCCCATACGGCACGGTTTCCAGCTTTTCAACGTCCTTTTCTTCTATTCCGAGCCTCTTCATGATCCCGGAAGCGAGCCTGCGGTAGTCGAAATCGCCTTCCTGGGGCATGGCAATGACTCCGCTCATCAGGATTCCCCTGTGGAAGAGTCCTTCCGCTGCGGGTGTCTGGAGCAGGGCCTCGACCTTTCCTCCGCCGCCGGACTGGCCGATTATAGTGACGTTGTCGGGGTCTCCGCCGAATGCGGAGATGTTCCTCTTTATCCACACGAGCGCCGCGACGAGGTCGGCAATGCCGACGTTCACGGAGTTGTCGTATTTCCTGCTGTAGGAGGAGAGATCCATGTATCCGAGGATGTTGAGCCTGTGGTTGAGGGTGACGACGACCATTCCGCTCTTCTTTGCGAGATTGTCTCCCTCGTAGGAGACCTGCTCAATTCCTGAGCCGTCAGAAAATCCGCCGCCGTGCAGCCATACGAAAACGGGCTTCTTTTCAGCCCCGTCGAGTGATGTCGTCCAGATGTTGAGGTACTGGCAGTTCTCGTTCATCGGCCAGAACCTGTGGGGAATATAGAGTTCGCTCTTGGGGAGGGGAGTGTCCATGATCGGGCACACATATCCGTAGTTGACAGCGTCCTTAATTCCGTCCCAGTGCTCTACGGGGTGTGGCATCTGGAATCTCTCCGCATCGGCGTATTTAATGCCGTGGAAGGTATAGACTCCGTCATAGATATATCCGCGCAGCTTTCCTGCATCGGTCTTGACGACAGGCTCATCGGCTGTGCAGACAAATTTCTTTTCCATGATTAACAGACTCCTTTCAATATGGCTCTGATTCATTCGAGTGAGGAATAATCCCCGGCTGCGATCTTCTCCCTGTTCCAGTTTCTCTCAGTCCTGAAGGGTATGCCCTTGAATATCCTGTGCTGGAAATAGGCGAGTACGGCTCCCGCAGCGCAGCACAAACCTGTGAGGACAGCATTCGGGACTGAACCTCCTATAAGGCATACGGCAGCGTTCCAGACAGTGGCCGCAGCCAGGACAGCAGCC
>JBMNPE010000067.1:0-8208 GCA_050943435.1 Oscillospiraceae bacterium
CATTTCCCGGTATTGACACACGGCCCTTTTCGTGGTAGAGTGCTAAGGCGCGTGAAGCGGGCTCCTAAGTGATTTTTGAAAATCCGCCCGAATCAGCGACACTGTATCAAAAGTGAGGCATCTATGTACGCAGTATTGGAAACAGGCGGCAAGCAGTACAAGGTGAGCGAAGGCGATGTCATATACGTCGAAAAGCTCCAGGGAGAGGCCGGAGATGAGGTCACTTTCTCAAATGTACTTGCTGTCGGGGGAGACAAGATCTCTGCCGGAAAGCCCTATGTAGAAGGAGCTTCCGTGACAGGCAAGATCGTAAAGCAGGGCAAGGGGAAGAAGATAACGGTCTTCACATACCGCCCGAAGAAGAATTCAAAACGCAAGATGGGTCACCGCCAGCTTTTCACAAAAGTTGAGATCGAATCCATCAAGGCATAAACGGAGGAACAGCAATGGCTCATAAGAAAGGCGTAGGTTCCACAAAGAACGGCCGCGATTCCGAAAGCAAGCGCCTCGGAGTCAAGCGCGGAGACGGACAGTTTGTAAAGGCCGGGAACATACTAATAAGACAGCGCGGAACTCACATTCATCCCGGAAAGAACGTCGGAATCGGTTCCGATGACACGCTTTTTGCACTGGTGGACGGGAAAGTCAAATTTGAGCAGATATCCCGCGACCGCAAGAGCGTAAGCGTCATCCAGTGACGCAGGAGTACTGACTTATGGCCCTAGTCAAAAACTAGGGCTTATTTTTTTGACAGGGAGGACATGCGGCCCTCCCGGGGAATAAGAAATGTTTGTAGACAAGATAACGATAAAGGTCAAGGCAGGTGCAGGAGGCGACGGCGGAGTATCCTTCCACAGGGAGAAGTATGTCGCGGAAGGCGGTCCTGACGGGGGAGACGGAGGACGCGGAGGAGATGTCATAATCCATCCGGATCCTTCTGTAAACACCCTCATAGATTTCAGGCACCACAGGAAGTATGCCGCTGAGCCTGGAATGAACGGGTCCGGGAACAACAAGACAGGCAAGAGCGGCAGCGACCTGGTGCTCAAGGTCCCTGTCGGAACAGTAGTGTATGAGGCGTCCACAGGGGCTGTCATGGCAGATACATCCGACGGAAGGGACAGGGTGATTGCCCATGGCGGAAAGGGAGGATTCGGCAACGCCAGGTTCTCCACTCCGACGAGGCAGATACCCATGTTTGCCAAGTCAGGAAAGCCCGGGGAGGAGCTCGAGATAACCCTTGAACTCAAGATGATAGCCGATGCGGGACTTATAGGATTCCCCAACGTCGGAAAATCTACGATTCTCTCCGTGATAAGCGCGGCCAGGCCCAAAATAGCGGACTACCACTTCACCACCCTGGAACCCATGCTCGGGGTCGTGGAAGCCGGGCCGGATTCCAGGTTCGTAGCTGCAGACATCCCGGGGCTCATAGAAGGCGCTGCTGACGGAGCAGGACTGGGACACGATTTCCTGAGGCACATCGAGAGGTGCAGGGTGCTCATTCACGTTGTCGACGTATCCGGAAGCGAGGGAAGGGATCCCATAAAGGACTACGAACAGATCAATTCCGAACTCGGAAAATACAGCGCGGACCTCCTTAAAAAGCCGCAGATAGCGGCTCTCAACAAGTGCGACATAGCCTCAAAGGACAATATAGACCGGATGTCCCGGTATCTTGAGGAGAAGAGCGTCCCGTTTGTATGCGTCAGCGCAGCGACGGGACAGGGGATAAAGGAGCTCATTTCCTCCGTATGGGAGATAGTAAAAAGGACACCTGCCCCCAGGAGGTTCGAGGAAACGTATGTGAGGCCTGAAACAACCTCCGGACGCGATTTCTACGTCAGGAAGGAAGACGGGAAATACTTTGTGGACGCCGAGTGGCTCGAGAGGATAATATCAAAAATGAATCCGGACGATTACCATTCGATGCAGTATTTCCAGAACGCCGTGCAGACCAGCGGCATAGACTCAAAGCTCAGGGAGCTAGGCATTAAGGACGGGGACACTGTCTGCGTGGGGGATTACGAGTTTAATTATGTATCTTAGCGACATCAACAACACCATGGACGACGGAGGCCTCAGGTCGAGGAGCGTGCTGGAGCTTGCATTCGTGGGAGATGCGGTCTGGGAGCTCCTTGTGAGGGAGGCCGTTGCACAAAGGAACGTCCCTCCGGAGGAATTCCACAGGGAAACCGTGAGGCTCGTTAATGCGCCGGCCCAGAGCGAAAGCCTCGAGAGGATGAGGCCTGCCCTCACTGCCGAGGAGGAAGATGTGGTCAGAAAGGGCAGGAATGCCAACAGGAGAACCCCGCCGAGGGGATCCTCGGCGAGGGAGTACCGCAGCTCAACGGCCCTTGAAACGCTTTTCGGATACCTGTGGCTCGCAGGAAGGGCGGACAGGATAGTCGAGCTCTTCAACATTGCAGAGGACGGGGTTGATCCGTCTTTGAGTGCCGCCGGCAGAATGACAGAATGAAATCCCTAACGCCACCGGCAGAGGCTTCAGGCGGGTGCCGCGTGTATAGACTAGAAGTTGACCCGGTGATAAAATAACTTTATATGTTTATTATTTCATTATTAATTTATACAGCTGATTGAAGGGGAAGATGCACAAATGTCAGGACATTCCAAATGGAACAACATCCACAGAAAGAAAGAGAAGACGGATGCTGCGAAAGCCAAGGTATTCACCAAGATGGGAAGAGAGATCACCGTTGCGGTAAGACAGGGAGGACCTGACCCTGCATCAAACAGCAAGCTGCGCGACATAATTTCCAAGGCCAAGGCAGCCAACGTCCCTAACGACAACATCGAGAGGATCATAAAGAGGGCCTCGAGCGACGACAAGGACAACTACGAAAGCATCACGTACGAGGGGTACGGACCCGAGGGAGTGGCTGTCATGGTCGACACCCTCACTGACAACAGGAACAGGACTGCTTCCGACGTGAGGCATCATTTCGACAAGTTCGGCGGCAATCTGGGAGCCACCGGATGCGTATCGTTCCTGTTCAATGAGAAGGGCGTCATAGAAATAGACATGGAGGGCCGCGACGAGGACAAGGTCATGGAGGACAGCATGGAATGCGGCGCCGACGACATCGATTTTTCCGACGGCACTGCATATGTATACACTGCCCCATCCGAACTCGAGTCCGTTAGAAGCGCATTTGAGAAGCTGGGATATACAGGGATAACTGCAGAGGACGAATACATACCTTCCAGCTATGTGAGGATAGAGGACCCGGACCATCTCAGGAGCATGGCAAAGCTGCTCGCCGCCCTGGACGACAGCGACGATGTCCAGAATGTCTGGCACAATCTTGAAAACGTGGAAGACCTTCCGGAGGAATGAGCGGGGAAAATAAAAAACAGAAGCTGTGCATATGCTGCATGTCGCCCATAGAGGACGGCGTGTCAAAGTGCCCTGTCTGCGGATACGACGGTACCCAGAACAACGACCCCCAGTATCTGCCCATAGGCTACAGGCTGCACGGCAGATACATAATGGGCCGGGTGGAGGATTTTGACGGCGAAGTAGCCACATACATCTCCTACGACTGGAAAGAGGCCTGCACCGTATACATAAAGGAATTCCTCCCCGAGAACGGATGCTCCAGGGTAGAGGAGAGCATGGTTGTAGTCCCGAAAAACGGGGCTGAAAAGCATTTCAGGTCTTCTCTCGAGACGTTTGCGGAATACTACAAGAAGCTGAGCTCCATAGAATGCCAGTCCCTCATAGAGGTCAGCGACTGCTTTCTGGACAACAACACCGCATATGCCGTGGTAAAGAAATTTGACGGCATCACCCTCAAGGAATTCCTCAAGCTCAAGAACGGAACCCTCACATGGAAGCAGTGCAAGATGCTGATCTACCCCGTCATGGATGCGGCAAAGGAAATGCACAAGGCCGGCCTCATACACAGGGGCATAAGCCCTGAAACCATATTCATAAACAGAAACGGCGAGATAAAGCTCGGAGGCTTTGCCACTCCTGCAGTGAGGGCAAGGGGAACCGAGGTGAGCAGCAGGCTCTACCAGGGCTACAGTGCACCTGAGCAGTATTCCGGGCTTGCCCAGCAGGGCGTGTTTACCGACATTTACTCCATATCTGCCGTGATATACAGGTGCCTGACCGGCATTATCCCGCAGGACGGGGAGTCGAGGCGCGGTCTGGACACCCTGCTCTCTGTATCCGAACTCAACGCCTCCATACCGCAGTATGTCTCCAATGCCGTCAGCATGGGAATGGTTGTGCAGACTGAGGACAGGATAAACTCAATAGACAACCTGAGGCGCGGACTCGAGAATGAGCCGATTGACAACGGGACTTTCATAGACCTCGAGGATTCAGCGAGGCAGTGGGCAGAGGATGCAGAGGCCAAGGACGAGGAGGCCGAAATATCCGAGCAGGAGAGAAAGACCAGGAACCTTGTCAGGATAATAATGTACATCACCATCGGGTTCTTCATAATCCTGCTCATTGTGTACATTGCCTGGAGCGCAGTGATACGGGGCTCCATCAAGAACACCGGAAGCACCAGCGATGATACTTCGCAGAGTGCAGTTCTGATAGAAGTCCCGAGCTACATAGGGGAGTCAATTGACGGAACCAGATTCGACGGGGAGCTGTTTGTATTTGAGATAGTGATGGTGGACGAACCGAATACGGCTGACGGGATTGTCGTTGCGCAGAGTCCGGACAGTGGGACGGAGGCGGAGCCGGGGTCGACGATAACGCTGTTTGTGGCAGGGAAGACCTCCGACGAAAGCTCATCATAGAAGCAGAAATAAAGAAGGGGCTGTATCTTTTGATACAGCCCCTTTTCTCATGTCTCCGGATCAGTCCATCTGATAGGGAAGAAGCGCAAGCTGTCTTGCCCTCTTTATGGCTATCGTGAGGTCTCTCTGATGCTTTGCGCATGTCCCGGTCACGCGGCGGGGAACAATCTTTCCCCTCTCAGTGATGTACTTGCGCAGGCGCATCGTATCCTTGTAGTCGATGTAGTCGACCCTGTCGACGCAGAACTGGCAGACCTTGCGCCTGTTCTGTGGACGGCCGCGGTACTGGGGCCTCTCTGTGCGCTGCTCGCCCTCGCGGGCTGCAGGTGCAGACTGCTCTTCCTGTGCGGCTGGTGCTGCAGTTTCGGTGTTCTCTGCAGCCGGCTGAACGTTTTCGGTAGCTTCAGCTGTCTCCTGGATAGCTGTATTTTCCTGATTGTCCAAGTTGAATCCTCCTTCTAATCAGAATGGCAGGTCGTCGTCATCGCTGATGACTGAAAAATCATCCTGGGAACCCTGCGAATATGCGAGGTTCGAATCTCCCTGGGACGGCTGCTGGGGCTGCTGCTGAGGCTTCTGCTCCGGCTGTGATCCCTGGGAGGCGGAATTCTGGGAATAGTTTGACCTGCTCTCAGTAAAGAACACGTTGTTGGCAAGGACTTCAACCGCCTTGCGGTTGTGGCCTTCCTTGTCCTGGTATGATCTGGTCTGTATGGAGCCCTCGATCGCGATCATCTGGCCCTTCTTGAAATACCTGCAGATGAATTCAGCGGTATTCCTCCAGGCTACGATGTCGATGAAATCCGTCTGGCGCTCTGTACCCTGCTTTACGTAAGACCTGCTCACGGCAATGGTAAAGGACGTGACGGAATAGTTGGAAGGCGTATGCCTCAGCTCCGGATCGGCCACTAGTCTGCCCATAAGGGCTACCATGTTGAGCATTACTTTTTCACCTTTTCTTCCGGTTTCCTGACCGTAAGCGAGCGGAGAACATCATCGGTGATATTCGCAATTCTCTCGAGTTCCGCCGGGAAAGCGGGATCCGATGTGAAGCTCACGACAACATAGTATGCTTCCTGCTCGTCATTGATCTCATAGGCGAGTCTGCGCTTGCCCCACTCGTCGATTCCGTCCACTGTGCCGTTCTGGGCAATCATGTCAGTGAATCTCGAGAGGAGGGCCTTCTGCGCCTCTTCGTCCGGCTGGATCTTGAATGCGAATACTGTCTCGTACTTTTCGGACACTTTTCCTAACCTCCTTCTGGACTTTTGGCTGGCAGTTTGTTGTCAGCAAGGATAACCCGCTTTTCAGCGGGCGACGTTTATTATATCAGATAAGTGTGAAAACGCAAAGAAAAACAGAGTCTGAGAGGCTTGAATTTTATTATTGAGAACTATTATCTGGACATGACACCAGGAGAAGCCGCATTATATGCTCTGCTTTTGACAACGGCAGTTGTTTTTACGCATGTGGCATGGTACAAGTTGATGTGTACTGCATCCGGCACATGAATGGGGGGGGGGGGGGAACTCTGCCGGGCAAAATAAAAAAAGGAGAGGGACAATGTCAGACAAGGTGGAAGTGGAGTGGCACGACGTCAGGGAAGAGCTGCCTCAGAAAAGCGGTGCATACCTGACCATCGACTATCAGGGGACTATGGACATGATGGATTATTCGGCGAGGCACAAGCTCTTCAATGTGGGAGATGAGGAGGAAGAACCCATGTATCCTGTCCCCTGCACATGGTGGGCTGAAGTCCCGAGACCCGAGGGAGCTCCCAAGCAGCTGAGTTTTGAGGAACTTTGGAAAAGAAGAAGTGCCGGCAATGATCCAGGGCAGGGAGTGTGACGGCATCTGGCAGACGGCAGAGAATATGCCGGAGCTGTCAGTTTTCTGAATATATGTCCTGGCTCAGCCTCAGTTCGTAGGCCTTGATGGAACCGGCTTCCTCAGGGGAGATTTTCGTGATCCTGCTGTTCCAGTAAGTCTTGTAGTAGAAGTCCCCGGAAGAGAGGTCCATGACGCAGGAATACCTCGTGATGTCGTTCTTCCCGGAGGGCCCGGTCACGGCGCCGTCCGTCATTGCGACGCTGTCGAGGAGGTGGAATGTCTGGGTAATGCTGCCTTCGGCATCGAGGGATTTCGGAGTATTCGCCACCCCGAAAGCTGCCTTTACGAACCTGGATGCACTCGATGAGTCGCCGGGAAGGCCTATGGCTCCCATGCCTGCTGCATAAGGCTCGAGTTTGTAAACGGGAGAAAAGGTGTCCGCACTGTCATTCGCAGCCAGGTGCCTGTAGTTCCTTATATTCCATGTGTGATATTCAAACGGGGGATTGTTGGTCATGACGTCATACGGGTCGTCATAAAGCCTGAGGCCGTCTTCCGTTGGCTCTGCCACAAAGGAAGAGGTGCTGTCTGTTACCATGAAGTGAAGTGGAGCCAGCGGCATGCCATCTGAAAAAGGCACAGCAAGCAGGTTTGTATGGGAGAGGAGCTCCCGCGCTTCTTCTGCGCTGGTGCAGCTTCCGAGCACCCACGGTATGAGCTCATACGGCGTTACGTTGTGGAAGCCGTCCTTCTTTTTGTGATATACGGCACACCCTGGGAAATTGAGGCCGGCCATGGCGAGCCCCCTGGTGTTGACGGCTTCTGCATAAAGCGGCCAGCCGCCTGCCACTGCGGCCATCCCGGTCATCGTGAATCTGATGTCCATTTCGGATCCGCATTTCATCTGGAGCTTTGTGCCGGAAGGCGTGATCACGGCCTTCTCTCCAAATGGCGTATCCAGGTCAAGGTTTCTGCCTGCAAAGCTGCCGGCTTCTGTTCTGACGGTGAGCATTGTGCACATTGGTCCAGTTTAACCTCCGACTGTTATGGAAAAACCCCCTTTCGGGGGTTTTTCTAATTTTTCTATTTTCAGAAATTATCTTATGAATAAGCTCGATGCAATAGAGAGGAGGCATACAACGCCTACGAATATGAGAAGAGCTGCAACGGACGGTCCGGAGATCTTGCTCAGCTTGGCTTCATATTCCTCTTCCGAGGAGCACTCCATGTGAAGCGCAGTCATCTTCCTAACTGCATCCTTCCTGTAGAGCCATACCCCGTAGATACCCCACAGGATGTGGATGACGACGCTCAGAAGAGAACATATCGTGGCAGCCGACTCCCACGCGACGAGGGAAGCCGCAGCCATGTATCCGCCTGGAATGAGGTAATACGAAATCATGGAAGGGATGTTCAGGATGATATTGACAACCAGGGATATCGCGAAGTATTTCCATACCTTGCGGTACAGGAAGTACAGCGGAGAGAAGAAGAATGCGGAGAAGTTGAATGCGGTCTTGCTCTTTCTCGAATCCTGGAGCTTGAAGTAGTAAAGGTAATAGTAGACGTTCTTTCCTATGAACGTTTTCCAGT
>JBMNPE010000068.1:0-7951 GCA_050943435.1 Oscillospiraceae bacterium
CCTGTCAGGCTTGAATACGAGGACGTGGTCTGCCTGCGACGCGAGCCTGCTCTCGGGCACCAGCGTCAGGGCGATCACCTTTGCGCCGCGCTTCTTCGCTAGGCAGCAGCTTTCGACGGTCCTTGCGGCCTGTCCGCCCCCTGAACAGATTATCACGAGGGAATCCTTTGGTATGTAGTCGAGATAGTAGTAGTTGAATTCATGGGATTCTATGACCCTGAGCCTCTTCTTCAGGTATTTCCAGCTCGCCATCTCCACGGACCCTGCGGAATACAGTGAATCCCCGATTCCAACTGCGTAGACAGCTGAAAAATTAGTTCCGATGACGTCCTTAAACGACTCGCACGTTTCGGAGAACTCCGAGTACAGCCTTTCTATCTCCGCGTCATATGCCGTGTGGTCATCTTCCGTAAGGGTCCATCCTTTGTTGAGCTTGAAGAAATCGTATACCTTTGCCATGACAATAAATTCCTCCAATCTAGATTGGTCTAATTTCACATTACACGGCTAACTATGAAACATCAATCTGTCACTTGCATCAGATTCTTCATGCAACTTCAAGAATCCTAAAGTACAAAAAAAGTGTTGTAGAAATGAATAGATCTGAACCAGCTGTCTCTTCATGCCGAAAAATGGCCTTTTGTCCTCAGCTATTCTTCTACGTGGAAAATATGTGTTGATAGTATGTTATGTTTTAGAAGTATTTATTATATTTATTTCTCTTTTGAAAATGGCTGAAGTTAGTACATTCTAAAAAAGTGAGAGACTCTTTCGAATCTCCCACTGATTAAGTTGATATGACAGGATCATAAAATGAATCTTCTGAGTCCCGGATCACGAGGGCTTTCTCATGCCGCAAAACGAGAACAGCAGTCAGCTGTTCCTTTTCTTTTTGCGTGAATATGATATCGCCTTGACTGCTCCGACGATCACGGTAATGAGCCCTGCAAATATGAATGCCCAGCCTATTGGCACAAAGAAGAAATTCTCATGCAGTATCCCCTGCTCGTCTATATACTCGACTGTCATGCCCTTCAGCACAAAGCACAGGAGCCCTATCACCATGAGTATTGCTCCTATGAGAGCTATCTTTGCAGCGGACTTCATTCTTGTAGTCTCTTTTCCGTCGTCGATCAGCTTTTCCGTCATGTTGTTCATGTCTTCTTTTCCTCCGAGGATTAATTCGTCGAGGGACACCGCATATACCCTGGATATCTCTATCAGCACTTCTATATCGGGGAGGTTCTTGTTGTTTTCCCAGTTGGATACTGCCTGTCTCGAGACGTTGAGCTTTTTGGCGGCCTCTTCCTGGGTGAGCCCCGCCTTCTTCCTGAGTTCCTTCATCTGGGTCCCGAAATCCATCCTGTCCTCCCGCCGGTCTCCCGGCTCTCCGGTGTTCCTACGCCTGGAATCGTAATCCCCGGCATGGCGTGTGGCAAGCAAGCCCTGCTTGCATTCCCCGAAAATTGGGTCAATCTGTGCTTGCGCTGCCCGGAATGCTTTAAAAATTCAGATAATTGTGCCTGCATTTTCTGCATGTACAGTGAAATAGTATCATCCATTTAGTGTCTGATCAAAATTTCTGCAGCAGTATTACATCCCAAGAAAAGAATACAGGCACTGCAGGAATGTGCAGTGCCTGTAAACCAGATGTACTTTTCAGGCTCTCAGCTTTGCCTTGAGCCTCTGGGATTCGGCGTCGAGGAATTCGTCTGTCGTGGCCGTCACGATCCCGTCCCTAGGTTCGGCGATCCTCGCGAGGTCTCCGGTCATAATGCCATCGGATATGGTGTCGGTAACTGACTCCCCGAGCAGTTTCCCGAACCTCTCGAGTCCCATGTTTCCGTCGAGCTCCCCGCGCTTTTCGAGGGCCCCGGCCCATGCGAATATCGTTGCAGTGGGGTTTGTGCTGGTCTTTTCCCCCCTCAGGTACCTGTAGTAGTGCTTGGTGACTGTTCCGTGTGCCGCCTCATATTCGTACTTTCCTTCCGGATTCACGAGCACAGACGTCATCATCGCGAGTGACCCGAACGCAGTGCTTATCATGTCGCTCATGACGTCCCCGTCGTAATTCTTGCAGGCCCATATGAACCCGCCTTCCGAGCGGATCACCCTCGCGACCGCGTCGTCTATGAGGGTGTAGAAGTACCTGATTCCTGCCTTCTTGAATGCGTCGCTGTAGTTCTTCTCGTATTCGTCCTCGAATACGGCCTTGAATTCACCGTCGTAGACCTTGGATATCGTGTCCTTCGATGAGAACCAGAGGTCCTGCTTTTTGTCGAGGGCGTAGCGGAAGCAGGCTTTGGCGAAGTCCCGGATGCTCTTTTCCGTGTTGTGCTGTCCCAGAAACACCGCCGGGCCGTCAGTCTTCTGCACTACGAGGCTCGTCTCCTTTCCGCTTTCACCGCGGAACACTAGCCTGCATTCGCCCGGCTCATCGGCCTTCATGTCGACGGCCTTGTAGATGTCGCCGTATGCGTGTCTCGCTATCGTAATGGGTTTCTTCCAGCACCTCACGACAGGCTTTATCCTGTCCGTCAGGATCGGGGTGCGGAACACCGTTCCTCCCATTATCGAGCGGATAGTGCCGTTGGGGGACTTCCACATCTCGGTGAGCTCGGGGTATTCCTCCATCCTCTGCCTGTTTGGCGTTATGGTCGCGCACTTCACGGCAACCCCGTATTTTAGCGCGGCCTCGGCCGCTTCCACGGTTATCCTGTCCTTGGTGGCATTTCTAGAGAGGAGCCCAAGGTCGTAGTATTCGGTCTTCAGGTCCACAAACGGGAGGATCAGCTTCTCCTTTATGGATTTCCACATGACCCTCGTCATCTCGTCCCCGTCCATCTCGACGAGGGGCACAGTCATCTGTATCTTTCCGGCCATTATTCTCCGCCTTTCGCGAGCTTGCCCGAATAGTAGTTAATGAGGCACCCGTCTGCCAGTATCTGCCTCTCCTCGTCGGTGAGGTCGCCTATGGACAGGTAGATTTCCCTTCTTCCCCTGCCGTCCATCAGTATCCCGCGCACTTCGTGGGCTCCTCCGAGTATCGCCTTCCTGATTCCGGGCACAAACAGCCATGTGTCCTCGGTACAGGTGAAGCCGGAGTTTCTCGGGACAGTGAACGGGATTATGCCCCAGTTGATACAGTTGGAGCGGTATCTCTTCGTGGCGTACTCATACGCTACGTTCGCGAATCCCCCGAGAACCTTCTGGCAGGATGCCGCCTGCTCCCTGGCGGACCCGTCTCCGGGCTTCCTTGCAAATATGCAGCTGCCGACAGTAGTGCTCTCGCTGTCCGTCCCGAACAGCTTGAGGGTGTCGAGGATCTGCGTGGACGGCCTTCCGGCCTCCCGGTTCCTCTCCTCCTCCCTCATGGCCTTGCTCCTCGAGACATATTCGGGGACTCTCCTCGAAAGCGCAAATTCCGAGAGTTTTTCAGGGTTGGACCTGTAGCTGGAGGTTTCCCCTGACGGAATCAGCTCGTCCGTGGTCGTAACCTCGTCCTCTATCACCGCACAGAACTTTACGAGGAGGTTGTCCTCGAGTGCCGGCATCTTGGGCCAGTCCTTTATGTTGGGGCCGAGTCTCAGCTCAACGGTTGGATCCGCCTTGCCGTACCCGAAATAGCAGCGCTTTTCATATATGGTCCTGTCGTACATAAAGGTCCTCTTTGTGACCTCGTAGTCGACATCCATAGCGGAAGTGAGGACCCCGCCTGCGGCTGCCGTCGCAGCTATGGACCTCGCGTCCATAAGCGCAGCTGCAGCTATCTGCCCTGCGGAGGGCTTGGAGCCCTCCCTGTTCGGGAAGTTCCTCGTTGCGTGCCTTATCGAGAGGCTCTGGTTTGCAGGGGTATCCCCCGCCCCGAAGCAAGGCCCGCAGAATGCGGGCTTGAGGACCGCACCTGCGTTGAGCAGGTCTGCGGCTATTCCGTCCCTTATAAGCGCCAGCTCGATCGGGGCTGAGGACGGATACACCGAGAGGTCGAAGTACCCGTTTCCAATGGATTTCCCCCTCAGGATGTCGGCGGCTTCCGAGATGTTGCCGTACATTCCTCCTGCGCATCCTACTATGAGGCCCTGCTCAACCCTTATCTTTCCGTCCCTGCCTATGTTTCTCATGAGGTCGAGCTTCACGCCCTTGAGCTGGGAATTGCAGTTCTTTTCTGTCTTGTGGAGAATGTTCTCCGGGTCGTTCTGGAGCTCCTTTACCGTATACGCGTTTGACGGGTGGAAGGGCATCGCTATCATCGGTTCGAGCTTTGAGAGGTCGAGCCTGACCATCCTGTCGTAATATGCGCCTTCCTCAATGGAGAGCTTCCTGTATTCCTGAGGGCGTCCCACAGTCCTGTAGTAGGCCTCAGTCTCCTCGTCCGTCTCCCAGATTGAGGAGAGGCAGCCCGTCTCGGTGGTCATGACGTCTATGCCTATTCTCCAGTCCATCGGAAGGGAGGCTATTCCGGGGCCTGCAAACTCAAGAACCCTGTTTTTTACGAAACCGTCCGGGAAAACAGCTCCTGTCAGAGCTATTGCGGCGTCATGAGGGCCTACTCCGTGCGGAGGGGTCCCTTCGAGCCAGATGAGCACCGTCTGGGGCTTCTGTATGTCCCAGGTGTCTCCGACGAGCTGTTTTACCAGCTCTCCGCCGCCTTCCCCGACGCCCATCGTGCCGTAGCAGCCGTATCTCGTGTGGGAATCGGATCCCATGATCATCTTCCCGCAGCCCGCCATCTCCTCCCTCGCAAACTCGTGTATTACCGCGAGATTGGCAGGGACGTAGATTCCGCCGTACTTCTTTGCCGCGGAGAGCCCGAAAAGGTGGTCGTCCTGGTTAATGGTGCCGCCCACGGCGCAGAGGCTGTTGTGGCAGTTCGTGAACGCATACGGCATCGGGAACTTTTTGAGCCCCGAAGCCCTCGCGGTCTGGGTTATTCCCACGTATGTGATGTCGTGGGAAATCATCGCGTCGAACTTTATGTGGTACAGCCCGTCGGTGCCGCCGATGCTGTGGGCAGAGAGGATCCTGTTCGAAATTGTCTTGTTTCTCCCGGACTCGCTTCC
Source organism: Oscillospiraceae bacterium (assembly GCA_050943435.1). GTDB lineage: Bacteria > Bacillota > Clostridia > Oscillospirales > Ruminococcaceae > RGIG5675. The sequence goes on from JBMNPE010000068.1 coordinate 5,061, forward strand.
CGGCCCAGCCTGTACCGGCACCCCGTTCTCTATTACGACTGGTCTTACGACCCTTTCTATCGCGCTATACGTCATTGTCTCCTGCCCCTTCCTTCTCCAGCACCTGGCTCAGCCTCTTTCCGGCATTTGTCACGTGCTGGGTGAGGGCCCTGTCGGCCTTCTCAGGGTCGCCGGTGGCTATGGCCTCGACAACCTGCCTGTGCTCCAGGATAGAATTCTTGGCCCTCGTCGCGTCCTCCACGGAGCGCTTGCGGAACTTCTGCAGCTTGCGGTGCAGCGTGGTGAGTGTGTCCTTGAGGACTGCGCTTCCGCAGCCGGAGTAGATTTCCTCGTGGAATTTGGAGTCCATCTCCTTGACCTTTTCGCTGTCGCCCTTCCCTGCGTAGAACTCCTGCAGGTCGACTATCTCGCTCAGGTCGTCGATGTCCTTCTTATCGAGGTTTCTGGCGCATCCGGCGGCCGCCATCCCCTCGATCCTCTTCCTTATCTCGTACATCATGAGGGCGTCCTCGGAGGTTATTCCGAGCACGAAGATGCCCTTGCCTGTGTTCTCCACGAGGTTTTCCTGCTCGAGCATCCTGAGCGCCTCGCGCACGGGGGTCCTGCTCACGGAAAGCCTCTCGCAGATCTTCTGCTCCACGAGCTCCTCGCCCCTCGTATAAACTCCCTGGAGAATATCGTTCTCCAGCCTCTCGAATACCTGGTCCGAGAGCGAAACGTTCTTGGTTATCATGCGGCATCCCCTCCTGTCACAGAACCTTGAGCTTCCCGCCGGAGAGCTCCTCTATCTTCTTTTCGAGCTCGAGAGTCCCGAAGTTTGTCTGCCTCCCGGCCTCGTACTGTGAATCTATCCAGTCCTTGAGGTCGGTAACGAGCTTGTCGTGCTTCCCGACCATCTCGTCCCCGGAAAGGCCGTAGTTCGCGTTTATCCAGTAGGCTATTCCCGCGAGTCCCGAGGACTTTCCTATGAGGACGGAGGGCTTCCTCTTGAGGATCTTCTCGGTGTCGAAGATGTTGTAGATCTCCTCGTCCTTCATGAGGCCGTCCGCGTGTATTCCGGCCCTAGTCACGTTGAAGCTGCTGCCCACGAACGGCGTCATAGGCGGAATCTTGTAGCCTATATTCTTTTCGTAATATTCGGCAATTTCCGTGATTGCAGTGGTGTCCATCCCGTCGAGGGATCCCCTCAGGGACGCGTATTCCATGACCATCGCCTCGAGAGGCACATTCCCGGTCCTCTCGCCTATCCCGAGCAGGGTGCAGTTCACTGCGCTCGCGCCGTAGAGCCACGCTGTGGATGCGTTTGCAACTGCCTTGTAGAAGTCGTTGTGCCCGTGCCATTCGAGGTATTCGCTCGGCACGTCTGAGTAGTGCTGCAGGCCGTAGATGATCCCTGCGACGCTCCTCGGCAGTGCCGCCTCTGTAAACGGCACACCGTATCCCATGGTGTCGCATGCCCTTATCTTGACCGGCATCCCGGCTTCCTTGGACATCTTCATGAGCTCGTTAACGAACGGGACTACGAACCCGTAGAAGTCGGCCCTCGTGATGTCCTCGAGGTGGCACCTCGGCACTACTCCCGCCTCAAACGCCATTGCAACCGTGGAGAGGTACTTGTCCATCGCCTGGCGGCGGGTCATGTGCATCTTGTTGAATATGTGGTAGTCGCTGCAGGACACCAGTATCCCGGTTTCCTTTATGTTGAGGTCCTTTACGAGATGGAAGTCCTCCTTTGAGGCCCTTATCCAAGTCGTTATCTCGGGGAACCTGAGCCCCAGGTCCTGGCACTTCCTTATGGCCTCCCTGTCCTTCTCGCTGTACACGAAGAATTCGGTCTGCCTAATTATCCCGAACGGGCCCCCAAGCTTGCTCATCAGCTTGTATATGTCGACTATCTGCTGGACCGTGTACGGCTCCCTCGACTGCTGTCCGTCGCGGAAAGTCGTGTCGGTTATCCAGATTTCCTCCGGCATGTTGATAGGCACGCGCCTGTGGTTGAACGCCACCTTGGGGACTTCCTTGTAGCTGTAGAGGTCCCTGTAGAGGTTGGGCTCCTCGACGTCCTGCAGCTGGTACCTGTAGGAGGTCTGTTCGAGCAGATTGGTTTTTTCTGATAATTCGAGCATAATGATCACCTGCAATATGGATTTGATGATGCTTGTATCGATGTATACAATTATACGTGGATAAGATTGTATGTCAATTTTGTAATTGTTAAATTTTCGTATATAAAAAAGGACTTCCGGAATTTTCTTCCGGAAGACCCCTAAGTCCCGCTGTGTGCAGCTTCAGATTTCCTCTATGAGCTTGAGGCTGTGTGTTTTGTTCATTTCGTCGCACATTTCGAGGAACTTCTCGAGCTTTACTCCGTTTAGCTGCTTGTTGCCCCTTATGTTGAGGGACACCGTCCCGTCCGCGGCTTCCCTGTCGCCGAGCACGAGGATGTACGGGTCCTTGTATCCCTTGAAGATCTTTATCTTCTCCTTCATGTTGCGGTCGGTGTAGTCGGCCTCGTAGCGGATCCTGTGCTCCTTGAGGGCACTGCACACCTTCTTCGCGTACTCGTTGTGCTCCTCCCTTATCGGCACCACCGCCACCTGGTACGGATTCACCCAGAACGGGAAGTCTCCCTTGAAGTTCTCGGTTATGAGCCCTATGAACCTCTCGAATGACCCCATCATGGCCCTGTGGATCATGACGGGCTGCTTCTGGGTTCCGTCCTGGGCCATGTACTTCATCTGGAAGTTGTGCGGCAGCTGGAAATCGAGCTGGATCGTGCTCATCTGCCATTCCCTGCCGAGTGCATCCTTGGCCTTGAGGTCGATCTTCGGGCCGTAGAAAGCTCCGTCTCCCTCGTTGATCTCGAATCCGCCCTCTCCGTAGTGGTCGAT
>JBMNPE010000069.1:0-7887 GCA_050943435.1 Oscillospiraceae bacterium
GCTCGGTCCAGAGCGCTGCGTCTGCAAACTCCTGGAACGAATAGCAGTCTGATACCGTGTCGCTGCCCCTCTTCTGCTCTGATGCGGTGAGGCCTGCAGATTCTATGACGCCTTCGAAGATGATTATCCTCTGCACTCCGCCGTCGGCAGAGATTGTGTCCTCCGTAAGTCCTGTCGGGACTATATACATTATGTTCCAGAGGGTTTCATCCCCGATTCCGGGCACAGCAGCGTCAATCCTGCCGTCGACATGAACGATGCTGCATTCAGCGATGTCGGAGGCAGGGACGGTCTGGGTGTATCCGTCGGCGCACACGAAATCATAGGAATCCGCGCTGGCCATCCCGAGTCCGTCAAACAGGCTGCTCACGCTGACTTCGCTGAACTCGCTTGTGGTGCTGCTCGTTTCAGATGAGTTATCTGAAGAAGTCTCAGATGACGATTCGGTTGACGTTTCCGAGGACGATTCCGAAGTTTCAGTCCCGCTTCCCCCGCAGGCTGTCAGGACCGCAAGGAGCGAGACCGCGCAGAGCACTGCGATGATCCTTCTGATTGTCTTTTTCATTTTCTCTTTCCTCCAATTAAGCTTTTCCTGGTTAATATTGCATCTGCCTTTTGGACAGAAGCTTGCATTAATATTTCCGCTATATTCCTATCCCGTACCGAAGCTTGCTGAATACTGCGGGATTCTCAGCCTCCACTTTTCTCCTGATGTCTTCGGGAATGTCATTTTTCCCGGAGGCCGCAGCTGTGAGTGCCCCCGCTAGGGCGGCTATAGTGTCCGTGTCCCCTCCCAGTGAAGCCCCTGCCTTTACGGCTTCCCAGGCGCTTCCGGAAGATGTCAGGAATATTGCGAAGACAGCGCAGCACACGTCTGCAGAAGGGAGCCCCGTGCCGATCACGCTGTAGAGCATGTCCTGAAGCTCCCGCGGATCATGCGTTCCTTTGGAAATATATTCCGATATGAACTCGATCCTCCCGACAGAGGACGGGGCTGCAGACTGCCATGGAGCAAGCCCCGAGCAGAGCCTGCCTCCGAGGCGGGCGGCCTTGAGAACTGCTTCCTCTCCGCCTCCTGACAGTGCTTCCCTCATTGCGAAGGCATACGCCCCTGCCGCCTCGAGGGCTTCCCAGGTGAAGTGGGTGGGTTTGAGGCATTTGAGAACCCTCTCCGACAGCTCCTCATCCCCCGCCCCGGGGTCGAACCATGTGACTGAGGGGATTCTCATTATTCCCCCGCACGTCGTCCCGCCTGTTCCGGCTGTTTCCATGCTGGCTCCGGCTTTGACCGCCTCGAGGGCCTTCTTGGAATTTGGGCCTATATAGTGCCTGTTCACGGCGTCTGTCTCGTCTATCCATCTGAGCAGGGCTTCCACGGTGTTTTCCGAAGTTATTTCCCCGCTTTTCCGGTATGCTTCCAGCAGATAGGCGTTCTGCTCGGTGTCGTCTGTGACCCTTCCGGGTTCCAGATCGGGGTGGTTCATGGACAATTCCTGCGGCAGGAGCCTGTCTACCGTGCCTATTTTTGAGCGTATCTCACCCAGGGTCATGAACTCCGTCGGCATGCCGATGGCATCGCCGCATGCGTACGCAGAAGCGGATTCCCGTATCCTGTTTTTCAGGCTTTCTGTCATTCCGGCATCCAGTTCTCCAGGAACATATGGGCTTTCCTGAGTTTTTCGTCTATATCGCTGAGATAGTACCTGTACGAGGGTTCCAGCGTATAGTAGCCCTCATATCCCGTGAGGGCGGCCCTGACGGCCTCCCAGTCTATCTCCCCCTCGCCGGCCGGGAGGTGCTTCTTTCCTCCCCCGAAATCGGAGAGGTGCAGGTGGCACGGCTTTGCTTTCGAAATGAACTCCGCGGGATCCCCTCCCGCCTCGCACACCTCCGTCGTGTCGACCATGGGTTTTATTCCCGAGTCCCCGAATGAAGCTATGTAGTCGAGCAGTTTCTGCGGAGTCGAACATGACTTCGGGGAATTCTCCATCGCCATGGTTATTCCGTACTTTAGGCACCTGTCCGCAAGCCACATGAGGTTGTCTGACACCGGCTTGTCGAGAAGCTCGGGATATCCCTCCACGGAGGGGACATACGGGTGCACAACCAGCACCTCTGTCCCCATCCTGCTGCCGAGACTCAGGAGCCTGTCGGAAAACCTCCTGCCGTCGTCTATCATCGTCTTCTGGGCGTTGTAGAGCATCCCGAAGAACACGAGCGGGAAATGTATGCTGGAAATCCTGATCCCCGTCCTGTCGAACCTGAGTGCAGAGGCATCCGACACGTCCGAGAGGGCCTGGGGCATCATCTCGGCGTTTTCAAACCCCGCATCTTTAATCCTCCTGAACGCCTCCTCGGTTTCGAGCGGATAAAGCGCTCCTGTGGAAAATGCGTATCTGCTTTTTCCGTGCTCAACAGAACTCATGCTTCATCTATCTCTCTCTGCAGGTCTGAGACGGCGCTTTCCAGCACCTCCTGCGTGGTTCCTCCTACTCCCTTTTCGATCTGGTCGAGCGAGCTCCTCATGAGGCTGTCCATTGTTCCCATCTGCTCGAAGTGGTAGTAGGACCACGCGTAGTCGAGCTGCTTGAAGGCTATCCCGTACATCTCGTTCTCAGTTATTGCCTGCTGGGCCTCGCTCGATTCAACCGCGCTCTTCCTTATGGGAAGATATCCGGTCGCAAGCGAAAACTTGATGTTGTTTTCTGTGGTGGTCATCGCCTTGATGAATTCCCACGCTGCATTGACTTTTGTCTCGTCATCGGTGAGGATTACGAGGACATTTCCTCCGAGGGCGAGCGACTTCTCCCCGAACGAGGGCATTTCAATCGCACCTATCTCGAATGTAGTGGCTCCCTCCCAGCGGGAAATCCTGTTGGAGGACGCCGCTATGAAAGCACATGTCCCCGCAAGGAACTTGTTCTCGGCATTGCTGTGCTCGCCCGCGGGCATCACTCCCGCATCCACGAGGGACTTCCAGTAGTCGGCGACCTCCACTGCCGCGTCGTCGGCAAAATCGGCGGTTATCGTGCCGTCGGAGGTTTCGATTATGTCGCAGCCGTTCTGCTTGAGCATCGACTTGAAGAGCCACGCGCTGTCAGTCGTGTCGAACCCTATTGTGTCATCAGAGACATTCGCCTTTCCGTATTCCATGCACGTCTCGGCGACCTCGAGAAATTCATCCCATGTCTCGGGCGGGTTCGTCATGTCTATGCCGGCAGCCTCGACGAGGTCCTTGTTGTAGTACATGATCTGCGTGGATATCCCGAACGGGACGGCGCAGATTCCCTTGTCCATGTATGAACAGTAGTCCCACATGCCGGAATATATGTCGTCTGCATTGAAGTCCTCATCCTTGATGAGCTCCTGCATCGTGAAATCGTCCCTGCCTCCGGTGTAGAGCGGTCCCGCGTACATCAGGGCCACGTCCGGGGCGTCCCCTGACAGGAGAGCTGCGGAAACCTTAGTGGCAGTGTCGCTGGAATTGCCCGAATACGAGAGCTCCAGAGATATATTGTCGTTTGAATTGTCAAACTCCTCCGCCATGCTCACGAAAGTTTCACCGCTGTTGCCCGATATCGCGTACCAGACCTCCAGGTCTACGGCAGAATCGGAACTCCCAGACTGGCCGGAGCTGCTTTCGGAGCCTCCTGAAGAACATCCGAAAAGCGAAAGGGCCATTATCGCTGCAAGAATCAGCGCAGCCGTTTTCCTTGCGAATTTCATTGTATTTCCCCTCCTAAAAGTGTGTATTGCTTTCTTATGCCTGTGCTTATCAGGATTTCATGCCTGTGAGCGTTATGCTCCTGACCATCTGCTTTTCGCAGAACATGAACACTATGAGAACCGGAAGAATGGCCATGAGCGAAGCGGCCATCATGACCTGGTACTCTGACGAAGACTCCTGCACGAGGTATTTGAGCCCTATCGGGAGAGTCCTCATGTATGTGCTGTTGGTGACTATGAGCGGCCATGTGTAGCTCTTCCAGTTGCCGAGGAAGCAGAATATCGTGGCCGTGGAGACGGCTCCCCTCGCATTCGGGACCACGACCTTTGTAATCATCCTTATGTGCCCGCAGCCGTCGAGCTTCGCGGAGTCTATGAGGTCCTGCGGTATCGAGGAGAAGAAGCTCATGAGGAGCATTGTCGTGAATGCCGTCGATATCTGCGGGAGTATTATCCCGGCGTATGTGTCGACGAGGCCGAGCTTCGAGACGATGAGGTACATCGGTATCATCGTCACAACCATCGGGACGAACATGCTGGACCTCATGAACGTGTAGAACGTCCTGCTTCCCGGGAACTTCATTCTCGTGAGCGCGTAGGCCGCCGTGATCGAGAGGATGACCTGCAGCGCCGTCTGGATGACCGATGTGATGATGCTGTTCTCGTAGTACCTCAGAAAAGGTATCATCTCGAACACTTTCTTGAAGTTGTCCCAGGTCCACACGGACGGTATCCACCTCGGAGGATACACATAGACATCTGCCTTGGTCTTGAATGCGGAGAAGAACATCCACACAAACGGGAACAGCATGCTGAGTGCCCCGAGCATGAGCAGTATGAACACGGGCCAGTTGAATCCCCCGAGCCTGTGCCTTCTGTGCCTGCGGTGCATGGATCCTGCCATCTTCCATCACCTCCTAGTAGTCCACATCGACGTTCTTGCCTGCGCCGATGCGGTGCTGAATCTGCGTGAGTACGAATATGATGAGGAACAGCAGCAGCGATGCAGCGGATGCCCTTCCCATCTTTCCGTTCGTAAAGGCCTGCTCGTAGATGTAGTTGACGATGAGGAGCGTGGACCCGAGCGGCCCGCCGTCGGGAGTCATCACGTTTATCTCCGTGAACACCTTGAACGAGTTTATGATTCCCATCATTATCACAAACGACGTTATCGGCCTCAGGAGCGGGAACTTTATCTTCCAGAAGACCTGCCAGCCGTTTGCGCCGTCGAGCTTTGCGGCTTCCACGTACGCATCCGGTATGTTCTGTAGCCCCGAGAGGAAGAGCAGCATGTTGTAGCCGACGCCCTTCCAGAGGGAAAACAGGAGTATCGACCACAGGGCAGTCTTCTCGCTGTAAAGCCAGAGGCTTGTCGGGAGCCCCAGCCACTCGAGTATCTGGTTGAACGGCCCTATGGACGGGTCGTAGAACCAGATCCATATGAGGCTCGACGCGACCACGGGCACCACGACAGGCGCGAAGTAGCAGGAGCGCAGGAAGTGCTTGAGCGGGACATTGCTGTCGAGCATGACTGCAATGAGCAGCGCAAGAGACGTGTCAAGCGTCAGCTTTGCGAACGAGTACTTGCATGTGTTCCAGAGCGATTTCCAGAACCTGTCGTCCGTGAGCAGGTACTCGAAGTTCTTGAAGCCAATGTTCTTCATGACTCCCGTGGCCATGTTGAAATTAGTGCCGCTAAGCTTTATCACGTCTATAACCGGTATCACGAAAGTGAATATCAGAAAGGCGAGAGACGGCAGCAGGAGCATGGCGGCAGTGAGGCTTTCTCCTGTCTTGTACTCCTGCCCGAAAAGCTTATATTTGCGGGTCCTTTTCCGGGAAGCGAGCCCTTCCTCTTTCTGCTTTTTCATATGATCAGCCTCCATCTGCCGCGGCTTCTATGACATTCCTGCGGAACACGACTGTCGGATCCCACTCGAGTCCGAAAGGATTGCCGTCGCAGACCGCGGATATTCCGGGCCTGAGGCCTTTTATGCGTATAACGTCTGATTCGGAGAATATGAGCTGTTCTATCATGAGGGGCTCCTCAACTCCCTTCCGGCTGTCGGCAAATGAAACGAGGGCCCTCTCGCTCGCTATGAGCCCGGCCCCGAATCTCGAGCCCGGCACATAGCAGAATATTCCGGTGACCGCCCTGCCCCTCAGGTTTCCGTCCCTCAGCGGGGATACAATAATCTGGGCTGTCTTTTCGAGCCTCACAGGGCACGGCCTCCTGTTTATCTCTATTTCTATCTTTCCAATGTCATCCAGCGCCTCGCAGGGAGTCTTCCTGCCGTTTTTCCACAGATCCCGGGCATCGGCGGTTATCACCTTCCCGTCAAGGGTGGTGAGGTATGTATTGCCGAATACTATGTCGTTGAACGCGTAGGAAATGTGCCTCCCGGATTCTAGGACCTCGACCGCGTTTATCTCCCTGAACTGCAGGGTTTCCGGATGCTCCGGCATCTCGTGGAAAGCCGCTATCGGGCCGATGTTCTCGGTCCCGCATCCAATGCCTATCATCCTCGGGACAGGTCCCCCGGAAGTTATGAGCGCATCCGCTATGTATGAGGCAAACCCGTCCCCGCCGGCGGCTATCATCAGGTCAGGGGCCTTCAGGGCGACTTCCCTCGCCGCAGAGCGGATCCTGTCCACGTATCCGTCCCCGGAATACGGGACTGCCGTGGAGCCTTCTATGAGTTCAGCTCCGAACCCGGCCGCCGAATAAATCTCAGTGCCCCTGAGCACCTTGGATATTTCCCGGCACACCTCGACGGCACGCCCGGTCCCCGAATCCGCATTTGCCAGAACGCCTGTCTTCATGGCTTCAACAGCACCTTGAAGGCTTCTCCCCTAGCCAGGGTCTCAAATGCCTCCTGGCCTTCGGAAAAGCTGAATCTGTGGGTAATGAGCCTGCGGTACGCATCCGGGTCTGCCTTTATCATTGAAAAGGCCTTCTTGAAATCCTTAGTTGCGAATCCAGAGCTTCCGGTGAGGGTCACCCCGCGGTAGTGTATGTCCTTAGCGTCTATCCTGAGCTCCGTCCCGGACGGCATTCCCGCAAACATGACCACGGTACCCCCGTCTGGAACTCCTTTTACCGCTGCCTCGAAGAGCTCCGGCTTGTTAACTGCGACGACAATCGCGTCAAATGCGCTGTAATCTGCGTCCTCAGGCCTGACTGCCTCGATTCCCCAGCCTGATATGCACTGCCTCCTGTAGTCGTTGGGTTCCGAAACGACGGTCCTGATTCCCATCTGTCCCATTGTGAGCGCATTGAGGGCTCCCATGGGCCCTCCGCCTATTATCAGGACGCTGTGGATCCTGCCCATGTCCATTTTTCCTATGCTGCATAGCACGCAGGCGAGGGGTTCCGTCAGCGCAAAAGCCTCGTCCGGCCCGTCCAGCCTCACGACTCCGTCATCCACAAAATCGGGAGGCACCTCTATCAGTTCGCAGAATGCGCCGGTAGAGACGTATTTCTTGTTCTGGCACATCTCGCCGGCCCCCCGCAGGCAGACCGGGCATTTTCCGCAGTTGCCGTAAGGGGCGACGCAGACCCAGTCGCCTTTTTTGTATCCGGTTTCCTTAGGAGCCTTCTCAACGGTTCCGTAGAATTCATGCCCGAGTATTACGGGAGGCTTGAAATAAGGATGCCCGTGCAGGTATGCCTTGAGGTCGGTGCCGCATATCGCGCATCCTGCAACCCTCAATATGAAGCTCCCATCAGGATCCGGCACTTCTTTGACCTCCAGTTTCCTGAGTGCCGTGTATACAAGTGCCTTCAATTTAGCCTTCCCTCCTCCCTCAGTATGGAGTAGATCTCCTTTGCAGTGCCCATGTCTGTGAGCAGCGTTCGGAAGTACTTCTTTCCTGCGGCGGCCATTATTGCCCTTACCTTTTTACTGCCGCCGGCGATGCATATTGTCTTCTTGATTCCGGTGAGCTTTCTTATATCAAGCGCTGTCGTGGAATAGGTCTTCTCGCTGGGCAGAGGTGAGCCGTCGGGAAGGAAATATTGAGAAAGGATGTCCCCGACGGCACCTGTGCCCACGAGTTTTCCCACGGACTCGGCGTCGAGCTCTGAAATGAGGAAATGTTCGCTGTCCGGAGGGCCTCCGAGCCCGAATACCGCGGCATCGAGCTGCCTCCAGTACGATT
>JBMNPE010000070.1:0-7846 GCA_050943435.1 Oscillospiraceae bacterium
ATACTCCGCGATAGCCTTGATAGTCACATCGTGAAAGGAAGACCTCTCATACAGTTCCCCGCAGGCATCAAGGATCTCATCCCTTCTCTTTTCCAGATACCCTTCCGGCATCCTTGGCATGTTGTCACCTCCACCTTTTTACTCTTTTTTCAGGCCCGTCATTCAGAAGAAAATCCACAGGCCAGCCTCTTTTTCCCTAGAGAATGTCTTTTGTCACTCTCCCGTTCAGCAGCTTCCCGCCGACGATATCAAGCTCGGGATAAGATGCCTTCAGGGCACTAACGGCCTGATTAATCCCGCTGCCCCCTGATGTGGCAAAAAGCATGATCTTCTTGCCCGAGAAATCCGCACTCTCGATAAAGGTGTTGATGATGCGAGGGGCAAGTCCCCACCATATCGGGAAACCGATATATATCGTATCGTATCCGGAGATATCTATCGTCTTCCTGATTCCAGGACGGCTTGCCGTGTTGTCCATCTCCACTTTGCTGCGGCTGTTATTGTTTCTCCAGTCAAGATCTGCGTGCGTGTAGGGCTGCACCGGTTCAATCGCAAACAGGTCAGATCCGGAAACTTCTGCCAGCTGCTTTGCAGCACCTGCTGTAACGCCGCTCGCCGAAAAATAAGCCACTAGTTTGCTGCTCATATCTGCTCCTCCCAACCATTGTTCAAAATAAAACTGACACAATGTCAGCAACTAATTAATACCATATAGCTGACATCGTGTCAATATCTGGCGATGCTGCAGGATTTGATGCATTCAGCTTCAATAGTGATGGTAGACACCGGCATCAGAAAAGAAACAGTTTAATTAGAATATTGATTGCATTCTAAAATAGAATAAGAACAAGTGTTACAAAGAAATTGGAACCTGCTGAGCGGCATTGCTGACAATTACATCTGATACATCTGAACCACTTAAATAAGTGCAAACTATCATCCCCTGCCGTTCTTTAATTTGGCAATGGATTGTGTAAAATAATATGTACATTCCAAAATCAGAATCGGGGAGGACATGTTGTACAGACTTGCCAGAAAATTTGATGCGGGGACCCTTCCCCGGGAATTCGTGGAAAGATACAGATCGGTCGACTGCGACACTCTCAGGGTCGGCGTCTGGGTGCTGTGCAACGGCAGATTCGATGCTGAGCTTTTGAGTTCAGAGCTCTCCATTCCCCTCAAATCAGCAGAAAAGGCGGTTGAATTCTGGCTCAACGCAGGATTAATAGTTTCTACGGAAGACAATGCCGGGAAGGAGTCTGTGACAGTGGCGGATCCAGTCGCCGTGCCGAGGCTCAGCCACATGGAGATAGCACAGCTCTCAGTGAGGGACCCGCATGTCGCGAGGCTTGTCCAGGAGAGCCAGAGGATTCTCGGCAGGAACCTGACCGCCGCGGAAGCTGCCAGGCTCATCTCTGTATATAATTTCTACGACTTTGACCCGGAAGTCCTGCTCATGATGCTCGAATACGCGAAGCCCCGCTCCAAGAGGAGTCCGTTTGCCTACCTTGAAAGGACAGCCCAGGAGTGGAACTCCCTCGGAATAAAGACCCAGGAAGCGGCGGAAGCCAGGCTGAGGTTCCTCGAAAAGCGAGAAAAGGAAGAGGAGGAAGCTTCTGAGCTCCTCGAACTCGACAAGGCCCTCACATGGAAGGAAAAGTCCCTGATAGACGCGTGGTATGAGGACTTGGGCTACGGAAGCGCCATGATCCGGGAAGCTTATCTGCACACCGGAAAATCATCTGTGGCATACATAAATTCCGTGCTGCGCTCCTGGTACGAGAAGGGTTACAGAACGCCTGAGGACGCGAGGAAAACTGTTTCCAACGCCCCTGCCGCCCAGCCGAAGAAGAGCACTGGCAAGAAATCCGGGAAGAGCATACTCAAATGGGCCGTCGACAACAGCATATCGGATTAGTGCGGAGGGAACGATGATCACCGATCAATATGCTATAGCTTATGCTAACAGCGTCCTCAACAGGCGCCGGATGAAATACCGCCTCATCACCGAACAGTGCATGGATGAGGCGTATTCAAAATGCCCGGGGCTTAAAGAGCTCGACAACGAAATATCTGACATCAGCGCGGAAAACGCCAAGGCGAGACTGACAGGAGGTACTGAAAGGCCCCTCGACGACCTGATAGAGAAGCGCAGCTTTCTCATGAAGGAGCACGGCGTCACTGAGGAGGATTTCAAGCCCAAGCATTTCTGCCCTAAATGTGGCGATACCGGATATATAGGTGAGAATCAGAGGTGCTCATGCTTTCTCGAGCTGCTCTCCAAATACGAGCAGGAGAAGATCAGCGCGGTCTCGCCTCTCAAGCTCTGCAGCTTTGAGGACTTTTCCCTCGATTACTATTCCAGCGACGTCGACCCGGAGATGGGACGCTCCCCCCGGGACAACATGAAAAAAGTGCTCTCCGTATGCAGGGAGTTCGCTGAGCAGTTTCCAGACGGGACCGGGAACCTGCTGATGACCGGTTCAGCGGGCCTCGGCAAGACTCATCTCGCGCTCAGCATCGCCCGCAGGGTAATTGAGCGGGGATACGGAGCCGTCTACTGCTCAACAGCCAGCGTGTTCTCCACAATAGACGACGAGAAGTTCGGCAGAAAGCAGGGCGACACGCTCGGGGCCCTAAAGAACTGCGATCTGCTAGTCCTTGACGATCTCGGGGCTGAGTTCATATCTGCCAGCATTTCAGCGAGCATCTACGACGTTATAAACAGCAGGATAAATTCCGGCAGGGGCACCGTTATTACAACCAACATCACCGATGAGGACACTTTCTCCATAAGATACGGCGAAAAGACCTGCTCCAGGATTCTGTACTGTTCAAGGATCCTCCCCTTCTACGGTGAGGACATAAGAAAGCTGCTCAGAAGATAAGATTCGACTATATTGCATCATCCTGTGCACCAGACAATATTATCTGGTGCACTTGCTTTTGTCTTGTCACTTTATGAACAATATTGTATTATTTTTGTGTAAGCCTACGAAAAATGGTCTTGAGTTATACATTTGAGAAAAACTGTAACATTAAAGCCGTTGTCTTGGCCCGAAAGACGGGTTAAAGTATAGCAGGTAGAAGAATTTATGGGCCTTGCAGAGGCTCATTTTTAGACAGAAGAGGAGAGGCAAAGTCTTACATGAACATCAAGGAAAAAGCCAAAACGGCAGCCCTAAAATCAGCAATAGCTCAGGGGCTCAATTATCTCACAAAGGATCCGGAGACCAACCTTCCAAAGCTCCTTGATCTTGCGGACAAGATGGCCGGGGACAAGTTCCAGTCCCAGAGGGCGGCTATCCGCAAGGCGTGGGAGGATCCGAACGATCCCCATCACGCCGAAATAGTGCACATCATAAAGGATGTGGATCCCGGAGTCCTCAAGACAGTTGCGATGAACTTCTTTGTGAACAGCAACCTGATCGGATGGCCTATTTCCGAGGAGTACAGGAAGAAATACCACTGCAACATCCCATGGGCGATCCTCATGGATCCGACATCGGCATGCAATCTCAAATGCATAGGATGCTGGGCTGCAGAATACGGCCACAACCTCAACCTCACATACGACGAGCTCGACAGCCTCATCAACCAGGGCACTGAGATGGGGACGTATTTCTACATCTACACGGGCGGCGAACCGCTGGTCCGCAAGAAGGATATCATAAAGCTCTGCGAAGCCCACCCCGACTGCGTATTCATGGCCTTTACAAACGGCACGCTCATAGACAATCAGTTTGCAGACGACATGCTGAGGGTGAAGAACTTCATCCCCGCGATTTCCCTTGAGGGCGACGAAGCCGCCACCGACAGCCGCAGGGGCAAGGGAACGTATCAGAAGGCGATGAACGCCATAAAGCTGATGCGCGACCGCAGGCTCATATACGGAGTTTCCTGCTGCTACACAAGCGCCAACTGGGATTCTATAACCTCCGATGAATATTTCGACACCCTCATCAATCTCGGGGTAATGTTCGTGTGGTTCTTCCACTACATGCCGGTCGGCAACGATGCAGCCCCCGAGCTGCTTCCGACTCCTGACCAGAGAACCGAGGTCATGAAGCGCATACGCAAGACGCGCAGCTCCAAGCCGATATTCCTCATGGACTTCCAGAACGACGCCGAGTACGTCGGAGGATGCATCGCAGGAGGCCGCCGCTATCTTCACATCAACGCAAACGGCGACGCAGACCCGTGCGTGTTCATCCACTACTCCGACTCCAACATCAGGGACAAGAGCCTGCTGGAGATCCTCCAGTCTCCTCTGTTCATGGCCTATCACGACGGACAGCCGTTCAATGAGAACATGCTGAGGCCGTGCCCGATGCTTGAGAACCCGGATAAGCTCCGTGAAATTATTGCCAAGACAAATGCTCCCTCGACGGATCCGCTTTCCCCTGAGTCCGCGGAGCACCTCTGCTCCAAGACCGACCAGTACGCAAAGAACTGGGCTCCACGCGCAGAGGAGCTGTGGGAAGGCAGCAAAGAGAAGAAGGAGTACGAAAAGAGAGTAGAAGAAAAAGGCTGGAAGGAAGAGAAAAACGCCTAACCCCTTGCCTGCCGTTCACTCCCCAGGACGGACAGACAGAAAACGGACCGCTTTGTGCATCAGCACGAAGCGGTCCTTCCGTATTTGTGGGGAAATTTACTTACTCCGCGTGGATCTCCCCGGCCCTCTTGAGGGCAAATTTCGTTGCAATAGGTCCGATTATCTCGAACACGAAAGTGGCTGCGAGCACTATCGTCTGTATCTGGGACCCGTACTGAGGGAGCTGGCGCACCGCAAGAGTCGCCATACCTATTGCGACGCCTGCCTGCGGAAGAAGTGCGAATCCGAGGTTGTCCCTTATTACAGGGGGCTCCTTGCACATAAGTGCCCCGCAGTACGCCCCGAGCCACTTTCCAAGCATCCTCGTGAGTATGTAGACGATCCCGAGGACACCGACCTTCGGGATGCTTGTGAGATCGAGCTCTGCACCAGAGATTACGAAGAACAGCATGAACAGCGGATATGTCCAGTCGTCTATGCAGGCAAGTATGCGCTCGGAATCCCTGCGCAGGTTCACATAGAACGCGCCGTATGCCATGCAGACCAGCAAGGAGGAAAGCCCGAAATAGTCAGCTGCGGCCACGCAGAGGAATACTCCGGCAATGCAGACCGACATCCTGTTTGTATGGCTGCGGAAAAGCCTGTGCGACAGTGCCGCCAGGAATCCCATCAAAGCTCCAATGACCAGGGCAAGTATTATTTCTAGAAGGGGCATCAGGATGGTCTGGACAAATGAAAACTTGTTCCCAGAAACCAGATCCTGCGCAATTGTCACCGAAATTGAATACGCAATGAGTCCTACGGCGTCGTCCGCCGCAACGACCGGCAGGAGCACTGTAGTGAGAGGGCCGGAAGCTTTGTACTGCCTTACGACAAGCAGGGTCGCCGCAGGTGCCGTTGCAGCCGCAAGTGCCCCGAGCACCACGCAGACCGCGGGTTCAAAACCCAGTGCAAGGGTGACGGCGTCGACGACGAACACTGTTCCCAGCGACTGCACAAGGGTAATTATCAGTGTCGACTTTCCGACCTTCTTGAGTGTTTCGAGCTTGAATTCGTCGCCTATCGAGAATGCGATGAATCCGAGGGCGACGGAGGTTATTACGCTGAAGCTGCTAATCGAATCAGAATCTACAAGTCCAAGGACGTATGGTCCTATCAGAAGGCCAGCAATAAGATACGCGGTCACATTCGGAAGATGCACCAGCCTTGTGAGCCGCGTCATGAGAAGACCCGCTGCCATGGCGAGTCCGAGATAAAATATCGATTCCATCAGTCGTGTTCTACACCCTCCCACCTGGTGACCGGAAGGCAGAACATGACTCCCGTGTTTGGAAGCTTCAGGCTTCCCGCGACTTCATGGACTATGTTCATCGCCGTGCTCACCTGTTCGTCGTTCAGCACGACAATAATCATCTTGTTGCATTCCCTTCTCGGGTCGACAAACTGCCTGAGTCCGCCGAACATGGCAGGGGCGTCAATGCTGTCCTGGTTTATCTCTTCCAGCATGCCCTCGCAGTCGACTATTGTAGCGCCGCGAATTCCGGCCTCCATCATCTTCTTCATGATGGGATTGACCGTCTTTTCGTGATTAGTTATATGAACGAATAGCTGCAAAACCGTTACCTCCCTCTTTAAACTGAAAGTCCCGGGGAACATGTTCCCGCGGGAACAACGAAATTATAGTTCGCATTCGGGGCCATTCAAGGTTCTGCACCTGGTGAATATTCAAATTCGTGGTTTAAAACAACTTTTTAAGTCAGTGCCGTGAGTTTTTGTTGATAAAGACTCCGCCGGGATCATCTACCGCCCAGCCTGTCAAGTCTTTCCGCCCCGTCCGGGAATTCAGAGCAGTATTCGTCATCTACGGCATCCAGATAGACCCTCATCATGTCCTCCAGGCCGTATTTCTGTGCGAATCCTCTCCCCATCTGGTAAATGTCTTCCGCTATCCTGGCGTTTCTGTGCTCATCTGTTGCCTTTACGAGTCCGAAAAGCATTCTGCCGTAGGACCCGTCAGAGCAGGTGGAAATATACCTCCTGACTGTATTCCGCAGTTCCCAGTACAGGGCTGCTTTTCCCGCAGTGCCGTAATCGCCCGCTTTGTCCAGCCCGTATTTTTCCCATATGGAGGTCATTTCCTTTACGGTGCGGCGGACAAGCCTGCTGTCCCTGTATTTGTCCAGTGCCGACAGGCAGATCCACAGGAAATTGTCCTTGGGAATCCCGCCGCGCTTCTCCGGAAATTCGTACCTCGCCTCAAGGAGCGCCTTTCTGTATTCGTACGCAGGGTCGCCGGAAGGGTCGAGCGTCTCAAAGATGCTCTTTCTCCTGTCAGGCTCGATCTCCTCGTAATATGCTCTCAATACAGGGTCGATCTCGTACATTGCTGTCCTCCGCCTCCCGGCCTGTGTTCAGCTCTTTTTGCCTTCTTTTCCCTCTTTGCTCATCATGATGAGGTACGCATTAATAAATCCGTCGAGGTCTCCGTCCATGACCGCATTGATGTTTCCTGTTTCATACCCGGTCCTGTGGTCCTTGACGAGCGTATACGGCATGAAGACGTAGCTCCTTATCTGCGAGCCCCATCCTATCTGCATCTGGTCTCCCTTTATGTCCTCTATCTTTTCGAGGTTCTGCTGCTCCTTGATCTTTACAAGCTTTGCCTTGAGCATTGCCATTGCGACGTCCCTGTTCTGGTACTGGCTGCGCTCGTTCTGGCATGCGACGACTATTCCCGTAGGGATATGTGTGAGCCTGACTGCAGACGACGTCTTGTTGACTTTCTGCCCGCCCGCGCCAGATGAACGGTAGACATCCATCTTGATGTCCTCGTCCCTTATCACTACTGACGTGTCGTTTCCGATGTCGGGCATAACCTCGACCGACGCAAAGGAGGTGTGCCTTCTTCCGGAGGCGTCAAACGGGGATATCCTCACGAGCCTGTGCACGCCGTGCTCCGACTTGAGATAGCCGTAGGCGTTCTCCCCCGTTATCTGTATAGAAGCTGTCTTTATTCCGGCCTCGTCGCCGTCGAGATAGTCTAGCACCCTGACTCCGAACCCGTGGGCCGAGCAGTACCTCGTATACATCCTGTAGAGCATCTCAGCCCAGTCCTGTGCCTCCGTCCCGCCTGCTCCGGCGTGGAGAGTGAGGATGCAGTCCTTTGAGTCGTATTCACCTGTCAGCAGGGTCGCCAGCCTGTCCTTCTCGATGAGGTCCTCGAGGGTCTTGAAGCTCTCGTCGATGTCGGAGGTCATGTCCTCCTCTTCCTCCTCGGCGAGCTCCAGTATT
>JBMNPE010000071.1:0-7741 GCA_050943435.1 Oscillospiraceae bacterium
TTTCTCTCGTACTGCAGCGTCACGAGCCTGTCTATGAGTTCGTCCCTCGTCATCTTCTGGCCCGGGTGCACGGAGATTATCATCTTCCTGTAGTCTATCGGGTCGCCAAGCGAATATATGCACGATACCGACGCCACCACGATGACGTCCCTTCTCTCGGAAAGAGAAGCAGTTGCGGCGTGCCTCAGCTTGTCTATCTCGTCGTTTATTGCGCTGTCCTTCTCTATGTACGTGTCAGTGGAGGGTATGTAGGCCTCCGGCTGGTAGTAGTCGTAGTAGGACACAAAGTACTCCACGGCATTTTCCGGGAAGAATTCCTTGAATTCGCTGCAGAGCTGCGCCGCCAACGTCTTGTTGTGGGATATGACCAGAGTAGGCTTCTGGACGTTCTGTATGATGTTAGCCATTGTGAACGTCTTGCCTGACCCGGTAACTCCCTTGAGGGTCTGCTCACGGTCTCCCCTGAGTACTCCCTCGGACAGTTTCTCTATGGCCTCCGGCTGGTCGCCTGTCGGCTTAAATGGAGAATGAAGCTTGAATTCCATGTTTTCTCTTATTCCACCTTTAAATAAACAAATAATATATTAACATACTCGTCTATTGTTTTGTTTCTCTAAAAGCACGCTTCTGCTATAATCTGCATAGCAGTCCGGAGCCGGAAAAAGGCGGCACGGACATGTGTCAGTATGAAAAGCTTTACAGTCTCTGAAAACGAGTCCGGGATGAGGCTCAACAGGTACCTTGCAAAGCATGTCCCCCTGCTCTCCGGCGGGGAGATGTACCGTGCCCTCAGGATCAAGAGGATAAAGGTAAACGGAAAGAGGGCCGAGGCTTCCCTGAGGCTCGCTCCGGGAGATACAGTCGACGTATACCTCAATGACTCATATTTCTCCGCCCCGCCAAAGCAGAGGGACTTCATGAATGCTTCCAGAAGCCTCACAATCGTATACGAGGACGATAACATAGCCCTGCTGTACAAGCCGGCAGGAGTCCTTGTGCACGCTGACAAGAGCGAATACAGCGACAACCTTATAAACAGGTACCTGCTCCACCTCTACAATGAGGGGAAATACGATCCCGACAGCGACTCTTTCGTGCCGGCGCTGTGCAACCGCCTGGACCGCGGAACGGCCGGCCTGGTGCTCGTTGCCAAGAACGCAGAGGCGCTCGCTGAGGCGGACTACATAATCAAGGAGAGGCTTGTTTCCAAGTACTACCTGTGCGTGACCGTTTCCCATCCCCCGAAGGACGGGATCTACTACGCATATCTCAGGAAAAACGAGAAGACGAACCAGGTGGAAGTGACCGACACTCCGCTCAAGGGGTCCAAGCCCATACGGACCGGCTTTGAGACAATTGCCTCAAACGGCGGGCTGTGGCTCGTTGAAGTGAACCTCATCACCGGCAGGCCCCACCAGATACGTGCCCATCTTGCACACCTCGGGGCCCCCATACTCGGCGACGAGAAATACGGAGTGCCCAGGATCAACAAGAAGTATGATGTGAGGAGACAGGCCCTGTGCGCCTACAAGATGGTCTTCCACAGGAAGCTGGAAGGTGTCTCGAAGCTCTCCTACCTCGCAGGCAGGTCATTTGAGCTGGAGGACGTGTGGTTCAGGGACCAGTACTTCGGCAGCTGAGCTGCTGATTATTTAAAAGCTCAGGTTAACAGCAGGACACCGGATTCAGGAATCCGGTGTCCTGTTTAATGTCTGTGTTCATTTACATTTGTATGCTGAAACCTGCGGCTCAGATTCCGCTTCTTATGGTCAGTCGTATTCCTTCATGCCATCCCCTGTAGCAGCCTTGGTCTTTTTCTCCTTCCTCTTCCTTATGGAGCATCCGATCAGGCAGCCTATTACAGAAGAAGCAATGAGCATTATGAAGCTTATGACATTGTCGAGGACTGTCCCCTCTGTCATGGACACCTGCATTGTCTGGGATGTCATTGAGTTTTCTATTATCTTCGCAATGACGTCTTCTGTGATCAGGTTGCTGCAGAAAATCATGAGAACGATTGAAAACAGAACTGCTGCAAAAACAGAGACGAAGTACTTTCCGGATTTTGAAGCATCAGAGGAGCGGCCGTACAGGATGCCGCAGATGAACAGCGTGAGAAGCGGCAGAAGGCCTATGGCAAGCATATATGTGAGGACGTTGAGCCTCTCAAGGCATACTCCAGCAGTAATAAGGTCAACTGCAAGCACACCAAAAGCTGCGAGCCAGATGATGATTTTTCTGTCAACCACTTTTTTCATGTCTTCTCCGTTCCGCCGGCAGAAGTCCGGCTTCCATATATCAGCGCACCAGGTCCATCTTCCTGTAGGCAATAGTCCCGGCCGCGGCAAAAACCGCCGCGTAGATGAGAAGAACCGCGACTCCCTCGAATCCGCGCTCCATCAGTTTGTCCCCTGTAAATTCAAAAAGGCCTGTACCGTCGCCTATGAACGAGGGATTCCATCTCCGTATTGTCTCGATGTTGGCCAGGATCCTTATTCCGATTATGATCACTAGATTTACAATGACCGCTCGGCTGTATTTCATGAGAAGAGATATGAACGCTGCTATCTTCTCTGCTGCGATCATCTCGAGAAATGCGCTGACAATGGAGAAGATGAGCTGCCTGCCCTCATCTCTGTCTTCTGCCAGTATTACCGTGCTTCCGAATTCGGTATCCCTCAGGATAATGAGCCATCCGAGCAGCGAGGAAACAATAAGAGATGCGAAAATACAGAAGATTGCGCAGTCCACTGCCATGTTTTTCGAAATGAACAGATGCTCCTGCTTCCCCAACTTGGTAAAGAATGTGCAGTCGAGCCTCGTGTCTATTTCCCGCGAGACTACAGATGTCGTTATGAGGACAATGATCCCTCCCAGAAGAAACAGGCTCTTGAGCAGCCCTATTATCACCGAAGCATAGCCAAAGGCAGAAAAAACGGAATCCCCTATCTGGATGATCCCGCTCCTTATGGAAATCAGAAATGCGATGAGAAGCGGTATGAGGAAAAACACGGCGATGCATGTAATGACATCTGCCCTGTGGAATACTTTCGCCATCTGCATTCTGAATGTCCTGATCATTGGAATTCCTGCCTGTTGAGATATGTTCTCAGGTTTTCGAAGCTGTTCTCCGTGGTGATGTCTTTTATGACAAATCCATGTCCAATGAGGGCATCGAGAACTTTGGAGAGAAGCCCTGAATCCCTTATCCTGATGGTATTTTCACTGACAGCAATCCTGTCAGAAAGAGAACTCAATTCATCCATGTGCTCTACGGGGCGGTCGACTACTATGACATAAGTCTTCTCGAGCAGCCTGTCGATGCCGCCGTCAAACACGAGCGAGCCGCTGTTCAGAACGATCACCCGTGTGCATATATCGAAGACGTCATTTATCTGGTGGCTTGAAAACAGGACGGATACTCCATTCCTGCTTAGTTCGAGAATTCTGTTCTTGATAATTTCGATTCCCAGTGGATCGAGTCCGACTGTCGGCTCGTCCAGTATCACAAAGTGCGGTGTCGAGAGGAAAACCTGTGCGAGGCCGAGCCTCTGGCGCATGCCGAACGAAAACTCCCCGACCTTTCTGTCGGCAGCGTTTTTAAGCGACACCAGAGCCAGGACGTCGTCTATGGAATACCGGGAACGGCGGGAAATGATCCCACTCAGCAGCCTGAGATTCTGCCTGGCTGTCATATACTCACAGAAACTGGGCTCGAGAAGAAAGCTGCATTCGTCTGAAAGGAGCTTCTGGTTCTGCCTCAGATCCCTGCCGTCGATGGAAATGCTGCCGGTGTAGCTTTTTATGGCATTCATCATGCATTTTATGAGCGTGCTCTTTCCGGCGCCGTTGTGGCCGAGAAGCCCGACAATTTCCCCGGACTCGATGCAGAATGAAAGATCCGAGATGGCCCTGCAGTTCTTATACGACTTATTGAGATGATCGACGCTCAGCTTCATGCATTTCCCCTTACTGCCGCAGTTCAGAAAAGCAAACCCAGCTCGTTTTTTCTGGTTTTCTATTTACTCCGAAGAATCCCCAGAATAAAACTCCCTCTTATTAATAGACTAGCATGTAAGGGAGATGCAGAAAGTTATGATATAGAAAAAATGAAATCAAATATTTGAAAAAACACTTTTAAATAAATGTTTGCAGTTTATTTAATATGCAAACATTCATTAAAATATTTACATATTCTATTAACGTGCGATATAAACTGCTGTTTTTGTTTCAGAAGTATAAAGAGCCACAATAGCACGATATGTAGTGTGGATTAACAAAAGCACTATTATTCGAGTTCTACTGTACTGAATGCCCTACCAGCAAATTGAAGACAAAATAAAAACGTCTGAGTTCTGTTTATAACAGACTCAGACGTTTTAGATGTTATTCAGAGGATCTGGAAGCGGAATTATTTCTCGCTCTTCTTTCTCCTGGAGATGATGTACACTGCTCCGGCTGCCGCAGCGGCTCCAAACATAAGATACATCGTCACGCTGGAATTATCGCCTGTCTTCGGGATGTCCGTATAGGTGTTGGTAACTGTGAATCCCTCTTCGGCTGATCCGCTAATGCTGCAGGTGTATCCAGGCTGGTCAGTTTCACTGATCGTGTACTCTATCTCGCTGCCGTCAGAATTGTACTTGGTCAGTCCGCTCCATGTGTAGCTCCAGTTGTTGGAGGAAGTGAGATCTACGGTCCCCACTTCGGTCCCGTCTGCATAGAGGGTGATGGTCGCCTTCTCGCCCTCCTTGCCTTCCCAGATCTTCTCTACGCTTATGTCTGTGGTGGCTGTGGAGGTATTTACTATGGATACATTGCTGTCATCTGTGGTTATCGAAGTGGAATACCCGTCTACGGAATCCTCTTCTACTGAATATGTCACCGCATATCCGCCTGGCTCATACATCGGGAGCTTGTCAATGTCCAGCTCCCAGTTGTCCTCGGCGGAGATCGTCGTAGTGAGATAGAGAGTCCTCTCCTCGTCAGGGTTATCTGACTCAGCATAGACCCTCACTGTAATCTCATCTGCTCCGACTGGTCCGTCCCATGTCTCCTCTATGTGCATGCTCGTGTACTGGGCATTGATGAGTGCAAAGCCGCTTTCATAGTCTCCGGAAGCTTCCCCGGACGTCGGGACGGAAACATATCCCGGAACCTGATCCTCCGACATCGTATAGATATACGCAATCCCGTTGGAATCGGTCCTCGCAAGACCAGTGATAGTTGCGCTGTAGGTATTGTCGCCGTTATCTATGACACTGACAGAGCTCCAGTCGACAGTGACCTCCTCCGGGTCTCCGGTGTTTTCAACAAGATTTCCGCTCGAGTCCGTCACATACTGGGGTTTCCTGTAGAGATGCACATATGTACTGAAATAATTGCTCACGTCAGGACGGATTCCAGAGGTGTTGCCGCCGTCATACCAGACTTTGGTCACACCGATGTTCAGTGTAGTATCTGTAAATGTCTGACCGGTATATTTTGTGGCAAGCAGATTCTGGGTGGATGAGCTGCTGTAATCACTCGCCAGAGGATTTTCCCTGGTATATAGGTTCAGCGTATAGTCCGTAGGTCTGGTGAGGTTACTAGAATCTGTCAGCTTGTTGTATGCATCCTCTATGGCTGCGAGCCTGTCATAATACGGCTTGTACATGTTGGCATAATACTGGTACCTGTATCCGTAGGACTCGTACTGATGGTAATACTCATACAAATCGGCATAGCCCTTCCAGGTGCTGAACGGCTTGGAAGCGCTGACTATCTGGTCAAATGTGGCACCGTCGGCAAAGGTCCATACCGCGCACTGGGTGGCGAGCCTGAAATAATACTCCCCGTCGCTCATGGAGCTGAGTCCGGAAGAAGCGTAAATCCCGTTGTCTGTTACACCATATCCGCCGTTTTGCGGATATCCATTGTAAACAGCCTTGAGAATGTTTTCATATCTCGTTGCCATTTCTTCTTCTGAACTGTACTGAAGATAGGCAAAATTGTTCAGTGTAGCGGCATCAGCATTTTCATGCTTAAGGAAATATGTGTTCTGAAAGCCCTTTCTCCAGTTGAAGCAGTAGGCAACATATTTAGTCCCATTATCTTCAACATAGTATCTGCAGCCGTATACGCTCTCAAACAGGTATTCCGCCTCGCGGTCCCCGTTGTCCACGCCGACGAGCTTCTCCCTGAATGTGTTCGTTCTGTCAGCATAGCCGTAATAGTGGTCTTCTGCCATAACTGCAGGGCTCAATGCAGTTACCAGCAAAGCCGCAAGAACAAAGACCACAATGGCAGTTTTCCATGAAAATTTCCGGACAGAATACGACCTCTCCATTATTCCTCTCCTCTGATTTCTCAATTTTTACCGCTCTGCTGCCCCAAAACAGCAAAGCGGAATCGAAAATCAAACCTTTAATATATTATAGACTATCAGATTTAAAATCAATACCCGGGCCCGAAATCAGTGCCTTTTTGTGAACAGCACCGGGAAAGTCTGTACCAAAAATAGGACAGTGTAAATATCCTGCTTACACTGTCCGTAATTTGCTGACTATCAGTCAAAAAGAGACATCTGGCTCGTCTTCGGGAGCCCTCCGAGGGCCCCGCAGCTGTCGAGCAGGTCTATGAGGGACGAAGTGATCCCAGGATGGTCCAGGAGGTCCTCTGCGGAATCGAGCTGTCTGCCGTGGGCGGCATCATAGATGGCCTTTGCGGCATTGGCACCTACATCCTTTAGTGAAATAAACGGAAGCCTTATCTTTCCGTCCTCTATGGTGTAGACGGTTGCGTCGGATTTCCTGAGATCGACGGGCAGGAATGAGAATCCCCTCGCCTGCATTTCCGCGGTGACCTGGAGGGTGAAGTACCGGCTCTCTTCCTTCGCTGTGAACTTCTCGTCCTTCTGTTTCATCTCGGCCATCTTCTTCTTTGTTGCCTGCAGTCCGCCGAGCGCGGCCTCTGTGTCTATGTCCTCGCCCCTCACCGTGAAAAACGAAGCATAGAATTCAACCGGCCTGTACACCTTGAACCATGCGAGCCTTATTGCTGCCGTGACATATGCCGCGGCGTGGGCCTTCGGGAACATGTACTTTATCTTCAGGCAGCTGTCGATATACCACTCCGGGACCCCGTTTGAGCGCATCGCCTCGTAGTGCTTCTCAGTGAACTTTGTCTTTGCCCTGCCCTTCCTCGTGAGCTCCATTATCTCAAACGCCAGGGAAGGCTCGACCCCCTTGCCTATGAGGTAGGTCATTATGCTGTCCCTCGTGCCTATGACGTTGCTTATCGTACAGGTCCCGTTTCGGATGAGATCCTGCGCGTTGTTGTGCCACACGTCGGTGCCGTGGGAAAGTCCGGAAATCTGCAGGAGATCCGAGAATTTCTCCGGCTTTGTCTCGAGGAGCATCGACACTGAGTTCTTTGTGCCGAATTCAGGGATGCCCAGTGTCCCCAGCTGGCAGTCGATGTCCTCCTTCTTGATCCCGAGCGGCTCGAGGGAACGGAACAGCTCGAACACCTTCTTGTCGTTCATCGGGACCGTTTCCACGTTTATCCCCGTGAAATCCTCAAGATACTTGTACATCGTTGGGACGGCGTGCCCGAGCTCATCCAGCTTGAGCAGCGTGTCGTGCATAGAAGTGAAGTCGAAATGCGTAGTCAGCATGTCTGCCTCAGCCGAGTCAGCAGGATGCTGAATCGGTGTGAAATCGCAGAGCTCATAGCAGGCAGGTACAACGACCATTCCTCC
>JBMNPE010000072.1:0-7321 GCA_050943435.1 Oscillospiraceae bacterium
ATAAAATCATTTGTAACCTGTCTTGTTATTCAAGATTGTCAAATGCGTATAAGGTTTACTCGCAGGAGAACTGCTCACCAATCATGTAGCCAGGTGCTGTGCTATAAAGAAAAAGCCTGGATCTTCAAAAGAAGTGAAGCGCCGGGCTGTTTTCATTCTATCCGCCTAATAACCAATCGTCAATTTCTCCAATTTATCCTTTCTCGTCAATAAAGAGTTAAAAAGATCCCTGTGAAGCAACATAGGGATCGAAAAAATCTTTAAAACAAATAATTATCTAATGTGTGTGAATACAATGCATCACAGCTTTTCTAAGCTCCTCTATCCCCTCTTCAGTAGTTGCCCAGCTTGAAGCAAACCTGACAACAGTGTGGTTCTCGTCGTATTCTTCCCAGAATCCGAACTCTACATACTTAGAAAGTTTCTTCATGACGCTGTTTTCCAGTATCACAAACTGCTGGTTAGTGGGAGAATCTATATAGAATTGGCACCCAGCTTCCTGGAAGATCTTACGTATTTCCATTGCTGTTTCTATTGCATGGCGGCTTATCCTGAGATACAGATTGTCCTTAAACAATACCATGAACTGGACTCCGACAAGCCTTCCCTTTGCAAACAGGGCTCCATGCTGCTTTATCCTTGTAAGGTAGTGATCAGGTACCTTTCCTCTTGGAAATACGAGGGCTTCCCCGTTGAGTGCACCTACTTTCGTCCCTCCTATATAGAAGACATCACAAAGCTCGTCTATGAGAGGCAGGTCTACATCAGTTCCATCTGCAGCAAGGCCGTAGCCGAGCCTTGCTCCGTCAAGATAGAGGATCAGGTTATTCTGTCTGCATACTTCTGATAGCTTTCTCAGCTCCTTTGCTGTATAAAGAGTTCCGTATTCCGTTGGATGAGATATGTACACCATTCCAGGAAACACCATATGTTCGTAGTTGCCATCATTGTAGAAGCGGTGCACATATGATTCCACATCCTCTGCTGCAACCTTTCCATTGTGATGAGGAAGAGCCAGCACCTTGTGGCCGCTGTATTCTATTGCCCCGGCTTCATGGACATTGACGTGGCCGGTATCGGCAGCCAGGACACCTTCGTAGGACTTGAGCATCGTCTCGATGACGAGCTGGTTGGTCTGTGTTCCCCCGTTTATGAAATAGATTGAGGCTTTGCTGTCATGGCACGCATCCCTGATTTCATCTGCTGCAAGCTTAGTGAAGCGGTCTGCTCCATATCCGGGTGCCTGTTCAGAATTAGTTTCACAGAGAGCCTTCAGGACGTCCTCATGGCAGCCCTCGAGATAATCGCATGAAAAAGAATACATAACTATTCCTCCTATATATCAGTCGTACATCGTCTTGCTGCTTATCCTGTAGCTGCAGATAGAAGCGAATGCCGCGAGGCACATGTTCATGATCCAGAGGGGAGAAAATCCATATCCGTTGTCCACGAAGAGTCCTCCGAGGTATGAGCTGAGGAATGCACCTATCTGATGGCCTATGAGCGAAAATCCGTAGAGAACTGCCATCCTTGCCGCACCGAACCTTTTCGTAATGATGCTGGTCGTGGGTGGGACGGTGGCATCCCCTGAACATCCAAGAAGCGCAGTGGCCGCGAACGCGAGATACGGTGTTTTCGGGAGAACCAGCATGCCAATCGAAACGACTACCCTTATTGCATACACAGTACCGAGAACCCTGTTCATTGGAACCTTGCCGCAGAGGAGCCCGGATACAGCGGCGCCTATCATGGTGAATATCCCGTACACAGTCATTGCGAGGGATGCGGTGCTGTTGCTTATGCCCCATGATAGGAACTGGGTAAACAGGTGAGCCTCGATTATCGACATGTTGAATCCGCATGTCCCGAATGCAAGAGTCACAAGCTTATAATCCCTGTCCTGAAGTCCGGTCCTGATGATCGAAACCATAGACTCATTCTTGACTTCCTCAGTCTCCTCGTGCCCGGCGTACTTCCTGTTCATTGCGCCAATCCAGATGACGACAGGAATGAAGACAAGGAACGGGATCGCAAACACTGACATTGCGAGCTGGACACCTGAGTTTGTAATCATCGACTCAAGGGCCGGGGACATCAGTGCATCCCCTATTCCTGCGGCAGCCTGGACAAGTCCTGATGCTGCTGCCGCCTTCTTTTCGCCGATTATCGGAGTGATTGCGCTCATGAGGATTCCGAATGCGAGGCCGGTGGTTCCGAGCGGAAGCATTATGCCAAAGCACAGGAGCAGCGTCACGAAGTTCATGCAGAGAGGAGTGAGGCACAGTCCTCCTACCATGAGTCCGATGCCGGATAAGAGGACGAAGGTCGATGAGGTCTTTATGGCGAGCATTCCCATGAAAGGCTGTGCAAATCCGTAGATGAGGTCACCGACTGCCTTGCAGAAGCTTATGTGGGTATAGTCAAGGCCTGTGGTCCCGAGAAGGCCGTTCATCATGATGCCGTAGTTGTCGTGTACGCCTTGCTGCACCCCGAATACAAGGCACGCCAGAGCTATCAGGAGAATGCTCCTTAAAAGCTGGTTGTTAATTTTCTGACCTTTTTTCTCTATCAATTCACTGTTTTCCATGAGAGTGTGCTCCTGATCAAAGCGGACGGTAGTATAGAATCATCGACATCCAGGCTGTCCCGGTACCTGTATTCCTGTATGAGTGCGGTACATCGGCGAAGAAGTGTATTGAATCGCCTTCCGAGAGATCTGCGCTCTCGTCCCCCGCAGTTATCCGGACCTGACCCGAGAAGATAGTTATGTACTCCTCTGTCCCCGGCATATGCGGCTGGGCCTCGAGATGTCCTCCCTCGTCAATACGGATCCTGTAGGTCTCAAACAGCCTTCTCTCGTCGAACGGAAATCCAGGATAGTTTATGTACTTTCCGTCCCCTTCTGTGAGGGGCTGCATGTCCTTAGCCCTTATAATGTGGTAGGCCTGCTTCTTGTCCTCCATGATGGATGAGAACTTGACCTTGTACCCGTTGGAAATCTTCCAGATCACGGAGATTGTCGGGTTTACGTCGCCCTTCTCTATGGCTGAGAGCATGCTCTTGGACACCCCGGTCAGCTTGGCGGCCTCCTCAAGAGTCAGCTGCTTCTTCTTCCTTATATCCTTTAAATTCTCAGCAATGCTGTCCTGCAGTCCCATGGCTTCCTCCTGTTCCGGATCATCCCTGATGGATTGAATTTATACTGGAAATATTTCCAATATATTGGAAATTGAGTAAATAATATTCTCACTCATCCCTGTTGTCAACACTCTTACAGAAAAAAAATTTGGACAGCAAAAAATGTGGTACCGGGATAATCCGGTACCACATATACAATTCTATCTTCCCTATTTAATTATCAGAGGTTCTCCTCTCCCCACTTCTTGAGTTCGAGGAGTATCGGGATCATTCCGTTTGCCTTGTCCGTGAGGGAATACTCAACTCTCACCGGCATCTCGTCGTACTGCTTTCTTCTTACAAGGCCGTCCTCTTCTAGTTCCTTTAGGGACTGCGCAAGCATGGTATTGGTTATGCCGACTATTGTCCTCTTAATTTCCCCGTATCTCATTGTCCCCTTTGAGTTCATCGCGCACACGATGAGGACTTTCCATTTGCCGCCTATGACGTCGAGGACCTTTCTGAGGCCGCATCCCTCTCCGCCTACGGTTTCGCATATTACTTCTTTTTGCATATATTTATCTCCACTCAGCTTTTTCTTATCAAGTATATTTAAAATGCGTACTTGATATATTTTCTATACTAAATATAATAAGCTTATCACGAACAGATTACAACTTCTTTCTTAAGCGGTGATTCACCCACCATGAACCGTCTGAGGAAGGAAATGACAAAGAAAGGAATTTAAAATGGAGTATTCATTCACAAAGGACAATTTCGATAAGGAAGTAACCAACAGCAGCATACCTGTCATGGTAGATTTCTACGCAGACTGGTGCGGACCGTGCCAGATGATGATGCCCGTGGTAAAGGAGCTTTCCGACGAATACGACGGAAAGGTCAAGATAGGCAAGGTGAACTCCGACGAGCAGCAGGAGCTTGCCCTCAAGTTCAGGGTCATGAGCATACCGACCTTCCTGTTCATCAAGGACGGCAAGGTAGTGGACAGCGCAGTAGGCGCAATGCCCAAGAGCGCTCTTGCAAACAAACTCAACAGCCTTCTTTGAGTTTCCCTTTAAGGGATATGAGACAGACCGCCTGCGGAATTTCCGCAGGCGGTCTTCTTAATTGTCTGAATTTTAATCCTGTTTCTTTTCTTCCGGAACAGAAGCGTTTTCCGTAAGCGCATTTATCTTCTGCTCCAGCCTGTAGAGCCTGTCCTGGAGGTCGATAATGTGGTTGGCAAGTTCGTCGTGTTCCCTGTTGAGTGTCTCGATGTCGGACTTTACGGGGTCCGGGAAGTGGATCTGGTCGAGGTCCCCTCCGCCTGTCTGTCTCAGCATCTTTACTACCCTCCCGGGGACGCCTACTACAGTGCAGTTGTCCGGGACGTTGTGCAGAACCACGCTGCCTGCTGCAATCTTGCAGTTGTTCCCTATTGTTACAGAGCCCAGGATCTTGGCTCCAGCCCCGATCATGACGTTGTTCCCTATCGTGGGATGGCGCTTTCCGTGTTCCTTGCCTGTGCCTCCGAGGGTCACACCCTGGTAGAGCGTCACGTCGTTGCCTATTATCGTAGTCTCGCCTATCACGACTCCGTGGCCGTGGTCAATAAAGAACCTCTTCCCTATCTGCGCGCCGGGATGGATTTCTATGCCGGTCTTCCTGGCAGCCCTCTGTGAAATGCGCCTAGCGCGGAAATACTTGCCCTTGAGGTATAGCTTGTGTGCCCTCCTGTAGGCGATCATGGCCTTGAAAGAACCGTAGAGGAATACCTCGCGGTCCGAGTGCATTGCCGGATCGCGGTCTCTTATGACCGCAGTCTCTTCTCTTATGTTGGAAATGATGCTCATCTGACCTCCGTGGATCCCGGCCTTATGTCAAGGTCCGGGTCCTTTATTAGTCTGCTTCCCTTTATGTTGAGGTCGTATTTCTTCCTGAGATCGGATTCGGCATTCGATATATCCTGGCTGCCGGAAGTTGCAAACAGAAACACAGTCTTATCCTTGAATGCATTCCTGCCACATCCCTCAATGAACGAATTTATAATCCTCGGCGCTGTGTTCCACCAAATCGGGAACCCTATGCATATAATGTCGTACCCGGATATGTCCGGACAGGGGTCCTTTAGCTTTGGCCTGGCTTCAGGGTCCTCCATCTCATTGGAACTCCTGTTTCCGTGCTTCCAGGCGAGGTCCTCCTCTGTGTATTCCACGAGGGGCCTTATTTCGTATATATCAGATCCAAGTGACCCGGCAAGACGCTCTGCGGCCTTCCGGGTCCTTCCTGTACACGAAAAATATGCTGTCAGGATTTCCATCTTCCCTCCGGTCTTACATTCTCATCCAATCTTTATCTCTTCCAGGTCGTCCGGAACGTACACTCTGCCGCCGAAATACCTGGACGCTTCCTCGGTGTAGAGCTTCTTTCTCTCGGCTATTTCAGTATCCTCGGTGTGATACAGAACAAGGTTCTTTACACCAAGAGATTCTGCATTCTCAGCTGCGTCTGCCACCGTGGAGTGGTGCTTTTCGTAGGGCTTGAACCTGTCGGCGTCGCTCTTTAGGCAGAACGCCTCGTGAAGGAGCCACACGGCTCCCTCTGCATATTTCTTTTCAAAATCAGTATAGGGCTCGTCGCCGCAGCATGTCAGCTTCCCTCCTGAGGGAAGGCCAAAGGTATATCCATACTGCTTTGCCTTTGTTGAATGGATGTCGAAGAAGGTGTAGTCCCTACCCTGGATGCTTACCTTTTCCCCGTCGTGTACCTCTCTGAGGACAATCCTGTCCCCTACAAAGCCCGCAGCATCCGGGGTCAGCAGGTCGTCCGAATACCTCTTTATAAGGGAGAGGACCTCATCGTGGCCGTAGATCCTGGCTTCACCCTTGTATTTCCCGCTCTTCATGGACTGGGCTATCATCCTGACTATCCACATCACTCCTAGCAGGTGGTCCATGTGCTTGTGGGTCACAATTATATCCCCTATGTCCTGCCACCTGTATCCCGCGGCCTTGAGCTGGTGGAGGATGTATATACCACCGCCGCCGTCAGTCAGGACCAGCTTTCCTGAGTCGTCAGTTATAAAGCAGGTGTTGTAGCATTCTGTAACCTGCGCTCTTCCGGTGCCGAGAAATACGAGTTTCAAGATGAGGTCCTCCGGACTGGATTTACATGGCTCTTGTGTATATTTCGATTATATCCTCTTTGGTAAGAGGCACGAAGCTGCCGACGCAGCCGGCAGCGGCCTTCTCGGCCATCTTCTCGAAATGCTCTTTGGAGGTGATTCCGACATCCTTTAGTGTGGCAGGCATTCCCATCTTGTTGAAGAACAGGTCTGCCGTATTGTCTATGGCCTTTTTGGCACAGGAAGCGTCATCATCGTCGAGGATTCCCCAGACGTTCCTGCCGTACTCGGCCATCTGATGGGTCTTGGAGGGATCCTTTTCTATAACGAACTTCATCCAGACAGGAGTCAGGATCGCGAGGCCCTGGCCGTGCGTGATGTCGTAGAACGCGGAGAGTTCGTGCTCCATCGGGTGCACGCACCATGTGACCTCTGAGCCGTAGCTGAGAAGCCCGTTTATGGCGAGCGAACCGCACCACATGAGGTTTGCCCTCGCGTCATAGTCGTCCGGGTGCTCTACTGCAATTGGTCCGTACTTTATGCATGTCTTGAGGACTGCCTCGCAGAGGTGCCTCTGGATATCCGTGCCCTCCACATTGGTGAAGTAGTTTTCGAACGTGTGGCTCATCATGTCTGCGGTACCGGCAGCAGTCTGCTTCTTTGATACAGTCTCGGTATATGTGGGATCCAGTATCGACATCTTAGGCTTTACAAGCGGAGAGCCCGTGCCCCATTTCTCGTTCTTGTTCATGTCGGAGATGACAGCGAAAGGATCCATCTCCGAGCCGGTAGCAGAGAGCGTGAGCACGGTGAATACGGGAAGTGCCGCCTTGATCTTGCTGCCGTCGAGCACAAGGTCCCAGGCATCCCCGTCATAGCATGCGCCTGCAGCGACTACCTTCGCGCAGTCGATCGTGGATCCGCCGCCCACGGCCAGGACCATGTCGACATTCTGTGCCCTGCATATTGAGACGCCCCTCCTCACGGACTCTATCCTCGGGTTGGGCTCGACTCCTGCCAGCTCGCATACCGTGAGCCCGCAGCTGCCGAGGATCTCCATGACCTTGTCATAGAGTCCGG
>JBMNPE010000073.1:0-7252 GCA_050943435.1 Oscillospiraceae bacterium
CGAGGTCCAGCCTCGTCACCCTCGCCCCGGGGAACATGGCCGAGACGGTCTCCTCTATCTTCTCGGTGCCGAACCCCTGCTGCCTCAGGGCTCCTCCGCACTCCGGGCACGCTGTGTCGGCGCCTGTCCTGTAGCCGCAGTAGTGGCAGATGTACTTCTCCTCCGTTTTGTGCCACACGAGAGGCGTATCGCAGTTGGGGCACTTGAGCACAGTCCTGCAGTTCGTGCACACTGATATCGTGTGGTATCCGCGGCGGTTCAGGAGCAGCAGTGTCTGCTGCTTTTTTGCAAGCCTGTCCTTTATGGCATCCATCAGGTAAGCGCTTATGCAGGTCTGGTTGCCCTCAGTGAGCTCCCTCCTCATGTCTATTATCCCGACCTTGGGGAGAGGCATGGAATTGTACCTCTCGGTGAGCTCTACGAGCCCTATCCTGCCGGTCTTCCCGAGGTAATAGTGCTCTATGAGAGGCGTCGCGGAAGCGAGCAGGAGGAACGCCCCGCTCTTCCTCGCCCTGTACTGCGCTATCTCTGCGGCATAGTATCTCGGATTCTGCTCGGAGCAGTACGTCTGCTCCTGCTCCTCGTCCATTATGATGAGGCCGAGATTCTTAACTGGGGAAAATACCGCTGACCTCGTCCCGATCACAACAGGGCACTCCCCGCTCCTTATCTTTTCCCATTCGAGGGTCCTCTCGGTGTCGGAGAGAGAGCTGTTAATAATGGCGACGTTCCTGCCGAAGACCTTCCTGAGCCTCATTATCGTCTGGTTGGAAAGAGCTATCTCGGGGACCATGAATATGACGCCCTTTCCCTGGGCGACGGCTTTTTCTATGAGCTTCACGTAGATGAGCGTCTTCCCGCTCGAGGTTATGCCCCTCAGGAGCACAGTCCTCTTCCCGGAGGAAAAATACCCCTCGATCTCGCTGAACGCCTTCTTCTGGGCCTCCGTCAGGTCCTCCTCCAGATCCCCGCTTCCTTCTCCTCTGAACAGGTCCTGGCCCCTCGTCTCCTCGGACTCCGTGAGAATCCCCTCCCTGACCATCCTGGAGACCGTCTCCCTGGATGCGCCGGATGCAGAGCAGAGGAGAGAGGCAGTCATGGAGCGGGACCCGAGGACTTCCAGTATTTCCCCCTGCCTCTTTGTAACCTTCCCGGCATATTCCGGATTCCTTGAAAGGACAGTCATGAGATGCGCCTTTGACTGGATGTCGAGGGCTCCGCCCCTCGCAACCGCCCTTATGTTCTTTGGCAGCACCGTCCTCACGGCATCGGAATAGGTGCAGAACGTCCTGTCCTTGAGGAAATTTATAAGGTCAATCATCTCGCCGTCTATGACGCGCTGTTCGGGCCTTTCCACGTCGAGAATGGACTTTGCCTCGCCGGAATATGAATCGGAGACGGACATTATTATCCCCGTCCTGACGGCGTTGCTCCTGCCGAACGGGACGGTGACCCTGGCACCGGGCACGCAGAATTCCTTTAGTTCCTCCGGGATCCTGTAGGCGAAGAGCTGGTCAAAAGAAGGGGCAGTATCATTAACCGCTGTCATAGCAAAAAGATTCATGATACTGCCCCCGATATAATGAGTTTTTTTAAGTAAGTGCCCCTCAGATGTCTCCCTCTTCGACTGAAAGGTCTACGACGAGCCTCAGCTGGTGATGCCCGAATTCGTCAATTGCGATATTTATAGGCTTGTCCGGGAGTTCTATCCCGTCCTCGGCCGCCTGGTCCGATATGTCCCTCGCCCTCTTGGCTATTGCCACGCAGAGTCCATATACAGAGGGCGTTTCGTTTATAAGCTGTCCAATCTCGGGTTTAAGCATTCCTATTTAACCTCTTTCCACCCATATCTTCTGTCCGGCATCCTTCTGGAAGCGCATTTCCGGCTATAAAGGGGAAAAGCTTTCCACCTGATGCAGCACCTTGTTTTGTTTACGTAAAAAGATTATACAGTCGTTCCGGCGAGATATCAACAGAAGCAATTCCGCTTTTTCCGCAGTTTTGCAGTGCTCTGTCAGCTGTTTTCGGCCGCTTCTGCCGACCTCTTCTTTTCTATAATCCCGAATATGTCGTCCGCGCAGCTTCCTATGTCCCTGTTCACCACGCAGTAGTCGTAGGAAGACGCGAGACGCAGTTCGTGCGTCGCTATGTCAAGCCTGTTTTTTATCTGGTCGTCGGTCTCGGTGTGGCGGCCCTGCAGCCTCTCCCTCAGCACCTCGACTGACGGCGGCATCACGAAGATCGACACGGAATCGGGGAAGCGGTCCTTGATGTTCTTGGCCCCGTTTGTGTCTATGACCAGGATCACCGTCTCGTCTGAATCTATCCTCTTTGCTATCTCGCTCGCAGGCGTCCCGTAGTAGTTGCCGGAATATTCGGTGAATTCGAGTATTTCGCCGCTGGCAAGCATTTCCTTAAAGCGGTCCTTTGAGACGTAGTGGTAATCCACGCCTTCCTGCTCCCCCGGCCTCTTGTCCCTCGTCGTGCATGAGACGGACAGCCTGCAGTCCGGGTGCCTCCTTATGAGCTCCCTCACCACTGTGTCCTTGCCCACTCCGGACGGCCCTGATACGACGGCCAGCAGTCCGTGTTTTGCGGTGTCTTCCTCAGTCATCTGACAAGCCTCCGAACCTCCTTCCGAGTTCTTCTGTTTCGAGGGAGGAGAGGACCACATGGTCCGACTTCATTATTATCACGGCCCTCGTCTTCCTCCCGTAGCTCGCGTCTATGAGCCTCCCGTCCTCGGAAGCCTGCTTCACAAGCCTCTTTATCGGGGCGGAATCGATGCTCACGACGCTCACCACGCCTTCGTCTGAAACATAATTTCCGTGTCCTATATCCACAAGTCTCATGGCTTCACTCTATGTTCTGTATCTGCTCGCGCATCTTTTCTATGCCGGTCTTGAGTTCGAGCACCAGATTTGTGACCTCAAGCTCATCCGTCTTTGAGCCTATCGTGTTGGCCTCCCTGTTCATCTCCTGCACCAGGAAATCCAGCTTCCTCCCGGAAGGGCCGTCAGAAGAAAGAATCTCCCGGACCTGTGAAAAGTGGCTTCTGAGCCTCACGATCTCCTCGTCTATGGCGGTCCTGTCGGCATAAAGGGCTGCCTCCTCCAGGATTCTCGCCTCGTCCACACCTGCGGTGCCGAGAAGTTCCTCCATCTTTTCCTTCAGTTTCTGGAGGTACTTCTCCTCGGAGCCGTGTGACAGCTCCTCGATGGAGTCCACGATCCCGGAGAGCTCGTCCGCCTTTTTGAGAAGGTCGATTTTAAGCTTTTCACCCTCGGAAGCCCTCATCCCGACAAACCTGTCCAGAGCTTCTGCGAGGACCGGCTCATACATCTTCCAGATTTCCTCGTCTGATATTTCGGCGGGGATTTCCTCGAATGTCCCGTCGAGAGCCGCAAGGTCGGATATCCTCACGTCGTTCTCAAGGCCGTATCTCTCGGAAATTTCCTCAAAGGCCGCCTCATACGATTCTATGACCTGGTATCTCGGCCTTATCTGCACGCCAGCGGCCTCCGAGTCCGAATACGACATGTACAGGTCGACCTTGCCGCGGCTTATCCTGGAAGAAACGGCCTTTCTCGCCATGTCCTCGACATAAGCGTTGGGCGGGCCTATCCTGCACGAAATTTCAAGGAATCTGTGGTTTACGGACTTTATTTCAACGGAAACTGTCCTCGTCCCCGTCCTGGAAGACGCCTTGCCGAACCCGGTCATGCTGTTAGCCACGAAATCAATCTCCTCCTCTTCCGGAAATGCTGCATCCGAGGGCTGCGAAGCCCTCGAGCTCCGCCTCCGTGAGCGGCCTCATCTCTCCGGCCTTCATGTGCCCGAGCCTCACGGGCCCCTCCCCCGTCCTCTTGAGCCTCGTCACGGTGTATCCGCGGCTTTCGAAGATCCTGCGGACTTCCCTGTTGAGTCCTTCCGTGACAGTGACCTCGAGCACGCTCTTCCCGGATTCCGACCTTAGAAGGCGCGCGCTTCTGGGGACTACCGTCCTTCCGTCCAGCTCGGTTCCTCTCATGATCCCGTCGAGATCCGAGCTTATGAACACGGACCCGAGGGAAACCCTGTATGTCTTTGGAATGCCGGATGACGGGTGCATAACAGAATTCGCAAAGCCGCCGTCATCTGTAATCAGAAGCAGGCCCTCCGAATCGGAATCGAGCCTGCCCACTGGAAATGCCCTTCTGCCGAGCCCTGAGATGAGGTCTCCCACGCATTTCCTTCCCTTTTCATCCGACATGGTGGTGACAAACCCGCGGGGCTTGTAGAGCACCATGTAAATCCTGTCCCGGGAAGCGGCCGGAACAGGCTTTCCGTCGACCTCTATCTCATCTGAGTCTGGATCGGCCTCCATTCCCAATGAGCACGGCAGGCCGTTGACCGACACCCTGCCCTCAGAAATGAGCTCCTCGGCCTTTCTTCTCGAGCAGATCCCGGAACGAGCGATAATCTTTTGTACCCGTTCCCTCATCCCGGGTCAGATTTTGTCTTCCCCGTCAGGGTTTTCGTCCTGCTTGTCCTTTTTTCCTATGAGCGACACTATCTTATCGATAACCTCTGGAACGGTCTGGAGTACGCTGTCGACCGGGGTCACGTTCTCAGACAGCTGCACCACCCTGACTCCGCTGTCGGTGCAGATGAGGAACGCTATCGGCACGACCTTGCAGCCTCCGCCTACCCCTCCGCCGAACAGGTCCTGGCTGTTCTTGTTGGGGAGATCGGTTCCGCCCCCGCCGAATGCGTATTGGATCATGCTGACCGGAACCGCAGAAGCTCCGTTTGGCAGCTTGATCTGGTTCCCGACGACCATGTCCCCGCCGACGGCCTCCTTCATCTTTCCGATGGCCGTCTCGAGCATCGCTCCGATTCTGTCTTTACTGTTGTCCTGCATAAATATCTCCTTCCGGTCAGGCTTTTCCGCCGGATTCCTTCTTTCTGCCGGCCCTGAGAGCCAGATACCTGCGGATCAGCGATTTCGCGCTTATCAGGATGGCGCCTGCGCTTCCATATACCGTGAATGACGCCTTTACCCTGCCTCCGCGCTCGTTCCCAAAATCAGGTATTATATTGATTTTATCATATCTTATATTAAAATTCGCGTTTATGAGAGGCATCAGGGATCCGATCACTGCATATGCGGCGCCTACCGCAGTGCCGTTGTCAACCGGGTCCGGCTTGTAGACGGGCCACTCCACGAACACATGCCTGATCCTTATCGTCTTCAGGAGCTTCTTTAGAAGGGGCGGTATCTCAGGCAGAAGCTGCTTTATGAGCTCTAAATCCGGCTTTCCGGGGGCCTTCTTTTCCTCTTTTTTCTTTCTCTTCCTCTTTTCCGCTTTCCCGGTCTTCTTGTCCTTCTTCTTTCCTCCTGCTATTTTGAATTTGAGGAACAGGAACCGCACGGACACCTCGGTGCTTCCCCCGTCGTATGAGACAGAGAGGCCTATGGGGATAATCAGCACAAGCAGGATAACCGCAAGCAGTGCGGCTATCACTATAAGCACTATTTCCCACGCGTTCATCTGAGGCTTTACCTCCAGTCAGACTTCTTCCTCTTCACCGGGTTCTCCTGCGGATTCTTCATTGCCGGAGCTGCCGTCGATCGATTCGATGCTCGGAAGGTCCTCCAGGGACCCCAGTCCGAACACCCTTAAAAATGAATCAGTGGTCCTGAATGCCACGGGGCGGCCCGGAAGATCAAGCCTTCCGGCCTCCTCGATGAGCCCCCTGCTCAGAAGGCTCGTGACGGACGAACTGCTGTCCACGCCTCTCACCTGCTCAATAAAGGCCCTTGAAACGGGCTGGTTGTATGCGATTATCGCGAGTGTCTCCATTGCAGCCTGCGACAGGGGCACGTCGCGCCTCTTTTCGAGGGCCGCCTTGACGGCGTCTGAGTACTCTCCCCTCGCGGCCATCTGCCAGTTTCCGTCGAGGTCGAGGAGAGTGAGCCCGGTGGACTCCTCGAGCTCCTTCCTGAGCTCTTCCGCGGCGGCGGTGAATTCAAGCCTCGTGCACCCGAGCACTTCGCAGAGCTTGTCCGCGCCAAGGGGATCTCCCGAGGCGAACAGTACCGCCGACAATTTTTTACTTAGATCGCTGTGCTCCATTTACGCCTTCCTTAAGTTTGATCTTCCCCGAATCAGAAACCGTTATCCTTCCGCCCTTTACGAGCTCCAGAATACCAAGGAAAGATGCTATTGCCTCGCTTCTGCTCCTTAGGCCGGTGAAAAGCCCCCTGAGGGTGGACACAGCTCCCCTCTTGAGCTTCCTCATGATGTGCAGTATCTGGGTCCCGACCGGTATGACCGGCTTTGCCACTATCTCATTGAACTCTGTGAGGTCGGGCTCCCTTGCAGCCGCCTTTGCCCTGATTACAACCGAGGAATACGCCGTGAGCAGCTCTGACGGCTCATGGGAGTACCTGTATTCAGGAGGGCCCTCGAGCTCCTGAGGCCGCCTTGCAAGAGGCGGATGTTCCGGAGCCATTTCCCTGAGCCTGGCAGCGGCCTCCTTTGCGAGCTTCAGTTCAATGAGCTGTCCCACCAGCTCCTTTGCCATGTCGTCCGCCTCGTCCTGCCTAGGGAGAAGCGCCGCCGATTTCATCCGGACGAGCCTCGCAGCCATGCTCACAAAATCGCTGCTGTAGTCGAGTGTGTCAGCGTCGGTTCTTGAAATTATCTCGAGATACTGGTCGATTATCTCATATATCTTTATCTGCCAGAGCTCCACCTTGTGCTTTGAGACGAGCACAAGAAGGAGGTCCAGCGGGCCTGAGAAGTTTTCAATTTGGTAGTTTATGTTTACCATTGCATCACAGAATGTCGTCGCCGTAATACCCGAACAGCCCGTTTATGAACTTCGTGGCGGAGAGCTCTCCGTCTACGAGCCACTGGGAAGCAGCCGAAAGCGGTTTGTCGAATACCCCGATGTAAAGAAGGATGAACATCGCTATGAATATGTATCTCTCGTACTTCATAATGCCGAAGTATATCCTGCGGGGCAGAAACGCCAGCACTATGCGCGACCCGTCGAAAGGCGGGACAGGAAGCATGTTGAACACAGCGAGGGACGCGTTGATGTATGTGAAATACATGAAGAACATCATCAGGTAGTAGAGCCACGATTCCATGGATCCCGAGTACAGAAGCCACGTCATCGAGGCAACCCTCAGCAGCACGCACGCCAGGAAGGACAGGACGACGTTCGAGACGGGACCCGCGAGGGCCGTCAGGGCCATCCC
>JBMNPE010000074.1:0-6905 GCA_050943435.1 Oscillospiraceae bacterium
TTTCCTATAATCTCCATATATATCAGTGGTCCCAGATCAGACCATAAGCTCGCCCTTACTGTACAGGACGGCTTTGCCGGCCATGAAGATTTTGCCGCCTATTATCCTGCAGTAGATGGTACCTCCGCGGCTGGAAGCCTGGTATCCGACGATGTCGTTCTTTCCGAGCACATTTGCCCAGTAAGGTACGATATGGCAGTGGCCGGAACCGCAGACAGGGTCCTCCCTCACGTTCATCTTGGGGGCAAAGCTCCTCGATACGCAGTCGGTGTCCTTTCCCGGTGCGGTTGCGTGCACGAGGAGTCCGTCCAGCTGCTTAACTTTGTCCATATCGGGGTCCAGGGTGCGGACCACCTGTTCGTCGCCGTATACGCATAGCAGATCCCTCGCCATGAAGGCCTTCCGGGGCCTTGCACCGAGGGCCTCTTCCATCTCATCCGTGACGGGCACTTCCTTAAGCTTATACGCGGGGAACTCCATTTCGAGGAGGTCCCCTTTCCTGGTGACATACAGGTTGCCGCTCATTGTCGAGAAGACTATCTTTTCAAGGTCCGGCTCATAGAATCTGAACAGCACATATGCACACGCGAGCGTGGCGTGGCCGCAGAGGTCGATTTCCCCTCCGGGTGTAAACCACCT
Source organism: Oscillospiraceae bacterium (assembly GCA_050943435.1). Lineage (GTDB taxonomy): Bacteria > Bacillota > Clostridia > Oscillospirales > Ruminococcaceae > RGIG5675. The sequence continues at coordinate 640 of JBMNPE010000074.1, forward strand.
GAGGTGGTACTTGTCCCCTTCCTTTACGGCAAAAGCCGTCTCGGAAAAGTTGTTCTCCCTCGTTATATCCATCATCAGGTCTTCCGGGATCCAGCTCTCGAGAATGCATACTGCCGCCTGGTTTCCGTGAAATACCCTGTCGGTAAACGCATCCACTATGTACTGCTTCATCTATATGTATATGCCTCTGCTGCCTGTTAACTACTTTCTAAAGGCTCTCCGTGTCGAGGTCCAGCGTGACCGGGCAGTGGTCTGAGCCGTAGATATTGTCGAGGATCTCGGCGGATTTAACCCTGTCCCTTATCCTGTCGGAAACAAGAAAATAGTCGATTCTCCATCCTGCGTTCCTGTCCCTCGCGTGGAACCTGTAGGACCACCAGGAATAGGCTCCGGTCCTGTCGGGATAGAGCATCCGGAAAGTGTCCGTAAACCCTGTCGAGAGCAGCTCCGAGAACTTTTCCCGCTCCTCGTCGGTGAATCCTGCCTTTCCCCTGTTGGGCCCCGGGTTCTTGAGGTCTATCTCCTCGTGTGCTACGTTTAGGTCGCCGCAGAACACGACCGGCTTGTTTTCATCGAGGGATTTTATGTATGTCCTGAATGAGTCCTCCCAGTACATCCTGTAGTCGAGACGCTCGAGTTCCTCCCTGGAATTCGGGACATAGACGTTTGTTAAGAAGAACCTGGGGAATTCGAGTGTTATTACCCTTCCCTCGCCGTCGAGGTCGGGTATTCCGAGGCCCATAGTGACAGACAGCGGCTCCTGTCTTGAGAAGACCGCTGTCCCTGAATATCCCTTTTTCTCGGCGTAGTTCCAGTACTGGTAGTACCCGGGCAGGTCGAGCGTAACCTGACCCTCCTGCAGCTTTGTCTCCTGAAGGCAGAAGACGTCTGCACCTATCGAGCCGAACGCCTCCGGAAACCCGTTTTTGAGGCACGCCCTCAGTCCGTTGACGTTCCAGGATGCGAATTTCATTTCCCTGACACCACGATCCCGTCGGAAGCGATGTAGGGCGTGGACCTGGATCCCTCTTCCTCAGTCTCGCGGGATATACCCTTAATATTGAGGAAGAAGTCTTCGATGTTTCCGTTTATCATGGCCTCTGTCACGGGCTCTGCTATCTTGCCGTCCCTTATTATGAAGCTGTTCTTGGCGACACCGGAAAATTCCCCGCTCGAGGTGACTTCCCCTCCGGAGAACCCTCCCACGAGGATTCCCTCCTTTACGGAGCCTATTATCTTGTCTATGCCCTTGTTTCCAGGGGCTACGATCTCGCCGCACCAGTCGTTCTTTGTGGGCTTGAGGCCCGTCTTGTTTGCGGCGTAGAGGTCGAGCATGTAGTTTTTGAGCACCCCGTTCTCAATTACGGGGACCCTCTCGGCCTCGAATCCGTCCGAGGTTATCCTCTCGGGGTTGAGTATCCTCCTGTCGAACGGGTCGAATACAACGCTCAGCGACTCGTGGGCGACCTTCTTCCCTATCTTTCCCATCCACCTGCTGGTGCCCTTCATGATGGACTGACCGGATATGTAGTTGCCGAGCAGGTCGTCGAGGAATCTCTCCGTCATGTCGGGAGTCAGCACCGCCGTGCCGGTGAATTTGCCGGAGAACGGCTTTGCCCCGAGGCTCTTTTCCGATGCAGTGAGGGCCCTCCTGAGATAAGGCATCTCAATAAGGGGTGTGTCGAGGTTGGGAAGTGCGAACATCGCGTAATTGAGGCTCGTGGTGCTCTTTCCGTCGTTGCCCGCGAACTGCACGAATACCTGGTATGCCCCTTCCTCAGTCTCGAATTCCGTGCCGTTTGAATTGAGATAAATCCCGTTGCCCTTTACATGGGAGGAATATACCCCTGAAATCAGGACTTTCGGGAATTTTTCCGCGGCGTCCTTTATTAGGCCGCTCGAAGCCGCATATAGAGCATCTTCGTCGTATTTTAAGGGACCTTCCCTGTATTTCTTCCTGCCTGCAAACGGAGCTATTGCCCTCGCCGGGTCCGGTTCAGCCGATTCGGAGCCCGCCAGAGCAGCGAGCACCAGGGATGAAACGCCTTCGTCCGAAATGTCGTTGCCGGAGGCCGTCCCAAGCTTTCCGTCGATTATCACCTTTATGTGCATGCCGTCTGAGTAGACTGTCCTCAGCATGTCGAACCTGTCCGAGTAGTTGAACTCGTTCTGCTCGCTCTCGGATACCGAGACTGCATAGGTGTCCGCTCCGTTGGCCTTGAGATATTCCTGTGCCTTGAGTGCTGCTTTTCTTATATCGCTCATGATAAATTATCTCCAATCCAATCAAGTAGTCTTAAGTAAGGATTACCTGCCGCCGATCATCATCCTGCATCTCACTTCCGGTCCGCCCATGCTGACGGGGATCATCTGCTTCTTGCCGCAGAACCCGGAGCTTGAGATGGAGACGTGGTCGGATATCATGTCGACTGTCTTGAGCATGTTGAAGGCAACCCCTGTGACTGTGGTGTCGAGGAGTGCCCTCCCAAGCTTTCCGTGCTTAATCTCGTATCCCATGGTCACGCCGAACATGAATTCCCCTGTGAGGTCGGCCTGACCGTTCAGGGTTTCGAGGAGATAGTATCCGTCGTCCACTGAGGCAATCATGTCGTCAAGCTTGCTCGTGCCGGGCATCAGGAAGGTGTTCCTCATCCTGATTATCGGCTCGTCGCTGAATGCCCATGCCCTCGCGTTTCCGCAGGGCTCCATCCCGAACCTCGCGGCTGTCTCGCGGTTGTTCATGTAGGATTTGAGTATCCCGTTCTCTATGAGCACTACGTCCTTTGCCGGGACGCCTTCATCGTCTATGTATATCGGCAGGGGTGCCTTCGTCCCGGACACGGTGCTTGCGAAATCCACGAGAGTCACGAGATCTGATCCAACCCTCTTTCCGAGGTTAGGCCCGCCGACACTGCCGCCTATGACCATGTCGGCCTCGACCGTGTGCCCGACAGCCTCGTGGGCTATCATGCCGGCGAGGAACCCTCCAAGGATGACGGTCTTTTCCCCGGCTTCCGCATAGACGCCGTTCTTCTTGTCCTGCAGCTTCTTGTACAGGTCGTCGATTCCCGGATATATCCATGTGACGTCGCTGAAGTTGTCTAGGAAGCATCCGCTTCCTCCGAAGGCGCGGAAGACCTCCACAGGTGCTCCTGTCGGGGTTTCGTCGTTGAGGATTACGCTTATATAGCACCTCGGGTTGACGGTGTGGCCAGAAGAGGCGTCAGAAGTGTAGATTATCTTGTCCTGGGAGTCCTCGTAATACTGCACTGTGCGGCTCTTGAGCCCCGGATACTTTGTCTTTATATATTCGTCCACGCTCCTGCACGCCTGGATCAGCATGTTCTGCTCCGCGTCAACTATCTCGGCGTTGAGGGGAACTTCCACCCTCGGGGCTTCCGCCGTCTTTACAGATGAATTACCGCTCTTTGAGCCCAGGAATGAAGCGTTGTGCGTGGCGGCGCCAATGACCTTTTCAACACCGTCAGGAGAGTAGTCGGAGGAAGAAGCGAATCCGTAGATTCCGTTCCTGTAAACCCTGGCAGAAACGCCCTTTGCGGAAGAACGGGTGTTGGCGACCATGTTCCCGTCGAGAAATCTCACTTTCCTTGTCCTGTTCTCGTGGCCGCGCAGCACAGTGCTTGCGCCGTCGGCGAACAGGTCCTGTTTGTCCTTAAGGATGTCTTCAAGCATTTGTCTGGTCTCCTCCTTTGTATTTCTCATCCTGTTCTGATTTCTTTTCGAGTTTTCTCAGTTCTTCAGGGGTAAACATGTATTTCTTCTTGCAGAATTCGCACACTACCTCGGCGCTGCCCTCCTTGGCCATGTCCTCGAGTTCCTTTGTACCGAGGCTTCTCAGCACATCAGCCATCTTTTTCCTCGAGCACGTGCATTTGAACGCCGCGGTGCTCTCGTCGAGGACATTAGGATTGAGCCCCGAGAGGGCCATGAGGGAAATGTCCTTCGGAGTCATGCCCTTCTTAAAGAGAGAAGTGGGTGCGCTCATTCCCTTTATGTTCTGTTCTATAGCGGATATCACTCTCTCCGGGGCACCCGGAAGCAGCTGCACCATGAATCCGCCCGCACAGATTATGCTGAGGTCCGTATCCACCAGTACTCCGAGAGCGCAGACCGTAGGTGTCTGCTGGCTCACTGCGAAATACTGCGTAATGTCCTCTGCGATTTCTCCCGAAACAAGCGGAATGCTGCCTGTATAGGGCTCCTTGAGGCCCATGTCGGTTATTACGCTCAAAGTGCCGTTCTTTCCGACGAGTCCCCCGACGTCAAGCTTTCCCGGCCTCTTTACCGGCACGTCGGCCTGCGGATTGTCGCAGTATCCCCTCACATTGGAAAGTCCGTCTGACACGGCGATAAGCTTCCCTATGGGTCCCCCTCCGTCTATCCTGAGGGTCACCGAGTCGGAAGCCTGCTTTTCCGTAGCGCCGATGAGAGCCGCTGCCGTGAGCAGCCTCCCGAGTGCCGCAGATGCCGTCGCTGAGGTGTTCTGGCACCTTTTCATTTCCCTAACTATATCGGTGGAGTCGACTGCCATTGAAACGGCAGAACCGTCTGCAGATATGGAGCGGACAAGCTTTCCCATCAGTTATTGTCCCCGCTCTCGGATTCCTTCATCCTGCGCTCGAGGACCTTCCTGTATCCGTCGCAGCCGTGCTCGAGGGCCCTGTTGACCCTGCTTATGGTCGCCGTTGAGGCTCCTGTCTGCTTGTAGATTTCGCTGTAGACCTTGCCCTCCATCAGCATTCCTGCGACGCGGAACCTCTGTCCCATGTCGTGCAGCTCCTGCACAGTGCACAGGTCGTCAAAGAAGTCGTAGCAGTCGTCCAGGTTGTCGATTGTGAGAACCGCCTCGAAGAGGCTGTCCAGATCATCGCATTTGTTTCTGCTGTTCATGCCCTTGTTTTCACCTCGCTGTCAGAACGGCTTATAGAATCGAGATATGCGTCAATGTATTTCCTTAGTTCTTGGGTAGTTTCCTTTTTGGCTGTGGAATGCGTGAATATGTAGAGGGGCCCGTAAGGCTTCGACTGTATAGCCGCAGCCTCGAGCCTCTCCCCTTCCTCAGATCTCCGGATCTTATCTAGTTTTGTGAGCACGATGATGAACGGTATCCCCTTTTTGTTGAAGAGGTCCATCATCGCGACCGATTCGGGGGACATGTCACGTCTTATGTCGGATACGAGTATCCCCAGCTCAATGCCGGAACTCTCCTCAAAGAACCTGTACATGAGGTCGGCCCACACGGCAGTCTCCTGCTTTGAGCGCTTTGCATAGCCGAATCCCGGCACGTCTAATATCTCCGCTCCGCCTGAGAGCCTGTACAGGTTTATTCCGTATGTCTTTCCGGGCACGCTGCTCACCCTAGCAAGGCTCTTCCTGTTCGTGAGGCTGTTAATGAGGGATGATTTGCCGGAATTGGACTGTCCGGCCATCACTATCCCCTTGTTGAACCTTGCAGATGCCTTTTCAGGGTCGGCTATGGTCGTTATGAACTCTGCAGTAGAGAAATAGGACTTCATATCGGAAGTCCCGGAACCTGCGGCTGCTCTTCCGGCAGGATCACAGGCCTCGCCTTGGGTGCTGCAGTGGTCTTCTCAGGTGTCTTCCGGGCAGTCTTTTTTGCCGCCTGTTTGCCCCTGCGCTTTATTAGGGCCGCTTCGAGGACCTCGTCGACCGTCTCTACAGGAACAATCCTGAGTCCCTTCTTGACCTCGCTGGACACGTCGTAGAGATCCGGGATGTTGGTCTTGGGGATGAGGACGACCTTCATCTTCTCCCTGTAGGCAGCAATCAGCTTCTCCTTGAGTCCGCCTATCGGAAGAACCTCGCCTGTGAGCGTAATTTCGCCCGTCATCGCAATGTCGCTCCTGACCTTGAGCCCGGAAGCTGCGGAAACGAGGGCCGTCACCAGCGTGACGCCTGCAGAAGGGCCGTCCTTGGGGACTGCCCCTTCAGGGGCATGTATATGGACATCCTTGTCCTTCGCGAAGTCCGCGGGAACCCCGTATCGGGCTCCCAGTATCCTCGTGAGGGTGAGGGCGATCTTGGCGGATTCCTTCATCACGTCCCCGAGGCTGCCCGTAAGCTCTATCTTTCCGCTGCCGTCTACAATGACAGCTTCAATCGGAAGCATCTCGCCGCCTACAGACGTCCATGCGAGTCCGTTTACCACACCCACCTGCGGGTGGTGGCTCGCGATGCTTCCCCTGTCGAGCTTCGGCCCGAGGATCCCCTCGAGGTCCGAGGCC
>JBMNPE010000075.1:0-6780 GCA_050943435.1 Oscillospiraceae bacterium
CCATACGAATAAAACCTGACTGTTATCGGGTCGTCCGGGCTCAGGAGGTTTTCCTCCCACACGACGCCTTCCGTGGAAGAAGTGCTGTCGGAAGACGTGCTGCTCCCGGTGTCAGAACTTCTTCCGCATCCAAACAGCATCGAGGCGAGCAGCACGAACAGCATCGCCGACGCAAGAATTCTCTTTATATTTGTTTTCATATAATTTTCCCTTTCATCTCTAATAAAACCAGTTTTGGAAGCCGCATCAGGCTTCCCTGTCGAGCTCCCTCATCTTCTGGGCGAATATGTCCAGCGGGATCTCCACCAGTGCTTTAGCCTCATCGAGCCTTCTCGTCTGGACAGACACTGACCTGCCGTCTATTTCGACAACCGAGTATCCGCCTGCTGCTGTAAAGGCCAGACTGTTTCTCCTGACCTCGAGAGAGAAAGCGGCTGAATCCGCCGTTTCCTGGATGATTCCGTCAGCCACGTCCAGTGAGTTGCTGTGGGTGTGTCCGCAGAAAACCGCGAACACGTCTGTTCCCTTAAGCACGTTCAGAACCTCGTCTGCATTCTTTGTGAGGAGCAGGCTTCCGCCTTCCCCGCCCCAGATGAGCGGGTGGTGCAGAAACAGGATGCTCCCCTTCCCATAGGGCTCTGCGAGCAGGTTTCTGAGCCAGCTGAGCTGGGCCTTAAGGACTGTACCGGACTCCATGCCCGGGACAGCGGAATCCAGGACAATGAGCCTGTATCCTCCGATGTTCATTGTGTAGTAGTACGGGGCCGAGCCCTTCTTGCCGAGGTACCCCTCGTAGAAGGCATCCTTGTAGTCGTGGTTTCCGAGCACAGTCAGAACGGGTATATTTTCCGGTATGCTGCGCTCTGTTATCTCCTTAAAGAATGCGTAGTCGGATGCTTTTCCCTCGTGGATCAGGTCCCCAGTGAACACGGCAAAGTCGATCCCGTCCCAGTTCTGCGATGAAAGCATCCTCTCGAGGCGGCCCGGCAGATCCGGCACGGCTCCGAGCAGGGACCCTATCTCATCTTTCCCAAAGTCCCTCCTGAGATGGGTGTCCGTAATGTGGATGAATTTCAAATGTTTTCCCTCTTTTCTAACCTTTTTCTTTCCTTTTTCTCGTCATTACATTTCAATTGTATTGACGGATGGTCATGGTTTCTTCAAGTCCTGGCACATAGTTAATAAATTCTTTGTAAAAAACGTGCCTTTGCACTGCAGAATCTTCCTCTGCACACAGGTCATGATTTCAGTGAAAATAAAAAAAGACGCACATATGTGCGTCTCATGACACTTCTTAGTAAAATTGTGGCATTCTAGTCCTTTAGCAGTTTTCCTTGTGTTCCCGCATTCTCGTATAAAAAGTGTTAATCAATAACATTAATTATTGATAAAAAGTGTCATCTAAATACACTTTTTAACAAAATCAGAAAATGATTGTCTCTAATAAGCTGTAAAAACAGCTGAACACACTTTTTTGGACAGTAGAGCAGAAAAAAGCACCCGGCTTCCTTAATCAGGAAACCGGGTGTCTGAATATCCTGCCGTATTATCAGTAGAGCTTTGCGCCGGCGGGGATGTGGTTGTCCACAATGAGGAGGTTGAGGCCCTCCCTGCCGTTTTCCTCGTGTATTGCCGAGAGAAGCATCCCGTCTGACTGGAATCCCATCATCGGCTTGGGAGGCAGGTTGACTATGGCTATCAGGGTCTTTCCTATGAGGTCCTCGGGCTCGTAGTATTCGTGGATTCCGCTGAGAATCGTGCGGTCCTTTCCTGTACCGTCGTCTAGGGTGAATACGAGGAGCTTAGTGCTCTTCGGGACCGCCCTGCAGTCCTTGACCTTTACAGCCCTGAAATCGGACCTGCTGAACGTTGCAAAGTCGACCTGGTCCTTGAACAGCGGCTCTATCCTGACATGTGAAAAGTCTATCTGGTCGTTCGGGGTGAAGAATCCGCTCCCGCCGTCCCTGAACCTGCCGGAAGCCGCCGGCTTTGCGGCCTCGGGCTGCTCCTCTTCCTTGTCTAATGACTTCATGGTCGGGAACAGTATCACGTCCCTTATGGCGGACGAGTCCGTGAACAGCATAACCATCCTGTCAATGCCGTATCCGACTCCGCCCGTGGGCGGCATGCCTATCTCCATCGCGTGCAGGAAGTCCTCGTCTGTGTGGTTAGCCTCCTCGTCGCCCTGTGCGGCAAGTGCATCCTGGGCAGCGAACCTCTCCCTCTGGTCTATCGGGTCGTTGAGCTCGGAATAGGCATTGCAGAGCTCCCACCCGTTTATATAGAGCTCGAACCTCTCGACCTTGGACGGGTCGTCCGGCTTCTTCTTGGTGAGCGGGGATATCTCAATCGGGTGGTCCATCACGAATGTAGGCTGGATCATCTTGTCCTCGCAGAACTTGTCGAAGAACAGGTTTACAATGTCGCCCTTTTTGTGCCTCTCCTCAAACTCCACGCCGTTTTCCGAGGCGAGCTTCTTGGCTTCCTCGTCGGTCTTTACGGAGTCGAAGTCTATTCCTGTCTCCTCGCGTATCGCATCAGTCATCGTGACCCTGCGGAACGGGCCGCCGAGGTCTATCTCGGTTCCGGCATAGGTGATCTTGGTAGAACCGCATACCTTGAGGGCTATGTCGCGGAACATGTCCTCGGTTAGCTCCATTATGCCGTTGTAGTCGGTATATGCCTGGTAGAGCTCCATGAGGGTGAATTCAGGGTTGTGCTTTGTGTCGAGGCCTTCGTTGCGGAAGACCCTTCCAATCTCGTATACCCTCTCGAGCCCGCCTATTATCAGTCTCTTTAAGTAGAGCTCGAGGGATATCCTGAGCTTCTTGTCCTCATTGAGGGCATTGTAGTGCGTCACAAACGGCCTCGCGTTGGCCCCTCCGGCGTTGTCGACGAGCATCGGGGTCTCGACTTCAATGAATCCCCTCGAATCGAGGAAATTCCTGATTTCCTTGATGATCATCGACCTCTTGAGGAAGGTCTCGCGGGAGGTGCTGTTCATGATGAGGTCGACATACCTCTGCCTGTAGATCGTGTCGGTGTCCTGCAGGCCGTGGAACTTTTCCGGAAGAGGCTCAAGGGACTTTGAGAGCAGCACTATGGACTTTGCGTGCACTGTTATTTCGCCGGTCTTCGTCTTGAAGACGAATCCCTTTACCCCGACAATGTCGCCGATGTCGAGCTTCTTGAAGTCCCTGTACCCGTCGTCGCCGAGGTCGTCGCGGCAGACATAGCACTGCATGTCTCCCTGCCTGTCCCTCACGCTGCAGAAAGAAGCACGGCCCATGATCCTCTTGGACATGAGCCTGCCTGCTATCGAAACGTCCTTTCCATCGAATTCGCTGAAGCTGTTCTTGATTTCAAGGCTGTGCTGGGTCTGGTCGTATTTTACGATCCTGAAGGGATCCCTGCCTTCCTTCCTGAGCTCCTCCAGCTTTGCGCGCCTCACGGCGCCCTGCTGGCTTACGCTGGAAGCCTGAGCGTTTCGATTATCGTTCAATTTGTACCTCCGGAACCCGGACTCAGTCCGGCGTCATCTCTATCTTGAGTATCTTATAACTTACTGTCTTTCCGTTGGGGAGCACTATCTCAGCTGTTTCGCCCTTCTTCTTCCCAATGAGGCCCGTGCCGACGGCGCTCTCGTCAGAGAGCTTTCCGCTGAATATGTCGGCTTCTGAGGGAGAAACGATCGAGTACTTCTCCTTTTCTCCCGTTGCGGTGTCCTGGATCTCCACTGTGGTGCCCACAGATACTGATTCCGTGGAGACATCCGCGGCATCTATAACCTTGGCAACCTTCAGCATTGCCTCTATTTCAGCTATTCTGGCCTCTGTGATGGCCTGTTCGTTCTTTGCAGAATCGTACTCGCTGTTTTCGGAAAGATCGCCGTAGAAAAGGGCGACCTTGATTTTTTCGGCAATTTCCTTGCGCTTGTTGGTCTTCAGATCGTCAAGCTCGTCCTCCAGAGCTTTAAGTCCTGAACGGCTTATAAGGATTTCCTTTGCCAAATAGCATCTCTCCCTCGGAAAAAATACTGAGCAGACAGAAAGCCTGTCTGCAATTAGATAGAAATTATATTGAAAAGAAAATTAGCTGTCAACCGACAAAAATATCAGGCTGCCGGAGTCTCCGAAGAAGACCCGGAGGAATCGGAAGATGACGCCGTGGAATCAGACGAGGAAGTGCTGTCCGAGGCCGTCGAATCCGATGAAGTTGCGGAAGACGAAGAGCTTGTGCCGGACTGGTTCCCAGTTCCTGTGCTGAGCCCGAGAGACCTTATGACATCCTCCGCCTTGCGGAACTGCGGGTCTGTGTCGGCATCCGGTGATGTTCCGGTAACTATCTGTGTATCGCCGGGCTCCACGATGAAGTCGGGGACAACTCCGGTCTCGTCAAAGGTCTTTCCTGAGCCTGTGGTGAATTCGCACACTGAGAGAAGCACTGCGGACCCGTCGGTCAGCTGGTACACCGTCTGGTACCTCCCGTTTCCGGAAGTCGTCATGCCCACGACGTCTACGTTGTCGGCGTCCTGCAGCACCGCAGCGATGAGTTCCGCGAATCCGGTGGTGTTCTCGTTGACGAGGACGACTATCGGAAGGTTCACATAGTCTTCGTCAGACGTGTATATAGTCCTGTACTCGCCGTTCTTGTAATTGCCGCCTATTATCTCCCCGGCGGGCAGGAGCTCGTCGAGAATCCTCTCGGCGTAGTCTATCTTTATCCCGCCGTCGACATTCCTTAAGTCGATCACCAGCCCCCTGTCCTGGGCTTCGTCGACGTTCTTGAGCGCCGCGAGGAACTGGCTCACGGTGGTGTCGTTGAAGTCCCTTGTGAATCCTATGTATGAGAGCCCGTCCACGTTGTAGTAGGACACGCTCTCGAGCTCATATGTCGTGAAGTCCATGTCGACAGTGGCTTCGCTCGTGTCGTGGGAATACGTCACTGTCACGGTATCGCCTTCATTGCCCTGGAGGGCCGCCTCCATCTCCTCGTAGGTGAGCGGTGACAGCTCCGTGTCGCCGAGCCTTATTATGAAGTCCCCCTCGACAATTCCCGCTGTGGAGGCGGCTGTGCCATCATACACCTTGGTGACCTTTAGGTATCCGGTGGCCTCGTCCTTGACTCCGTCTACGCCTATGGAAGTTACAGAGCCCTCGTCAAGGGCATTCCTCGCGGCGAGGTCCTCTGCGCTGAGATATATGGAATCGCTGTCGTCGATTCCGTTCATATATCCCTGGGCGACGTTCTTGTAGAGGGTGTCGTCGTCTATCTCCCCGTAATAGTTGCCCCTGACGATAGTGTCTATCTCGTCGAGCTTGTCATAGAGGGCTCCTCTCGACTTAAAGCTGCTGACCTTCTGGTCGAACAGCCTCATGGAGACTATCAGCGTGAGGGTGACTGCCAGCGCCACGGCCAGCAGTGCGACTGCTATGGCAACTCCGAGAGATACTTTTTTGTTCATAAGACGTGCTGTAAGGAACTTCTTTGGCTTCTCAAGCCGGAAGTTCCTCTCCTTTCAAGGGTATTGAACCGCAGTCAGAAATTGATGCGGAAAATCATAGGCCTTCCGGGGGATTATTCTCCCCCGGAAGGTCCCGTTTTTCAGGGCAGTGAAACGTAGTTGAGCGGATTCTGCTTCTCCCCGTTGAGCCTCACTTCAAAGTGCAGGTGCGGCCCTGTGGAGTTTCCGGTGGATCCGACTGCGCCTATGGCCTCTCCCTGGCTCACGTACTGTCCGACAGTCACGTAGATAGCGCTCATATGGCCGTACAGCGTCTTGTATCCGCCGCCGTGGTCGATAATGACGTAATATCCGTATCCTGTAGTGCCGTAGGTTGCGGTGACAACCTGGCCCGCCTTGGACGCGAGCACGCTCTTGCCGTATATTCCCGCAGCGGACAGGTCAATGCCTCCGTGGTAGTTTGCCTTGCCGTAGAGCGTCCTCCAGCCGAATCCGGAAGTCATGTATACACCCGAATAAGGAAGCGGGAATATGTACTCGCCGGGGACGTAGTCGATGACGCTCGCCTGCTTCATGATCTCGTCGATGATGGCTTCCTGCTCCTCGAGCTCATCCAGCACCGTCTGGAGGTCTTCCTCCTTTGCCTGCTGTTCGGCTTCCGCCGCTGACAGTTCGGCATTCGCCTCCTGGAGGAGTCCCGCATACTGGCTGTAAAGGCTGTCGAGATCGCTCTTGTCGCTCTCGAGCGACGCGAGTTCGTCCTCTATATCTGCCTTGTCGGCTTCGAGCTCGGCCTTCTCATCCTGGAGCTTCTGCATGAGCTCCCTGTCGTGCTCTGAGATCCTGGCTACCGTTTCCGCGTAGGTGAGCATCTCCGAGAACGAATCCGCCCCGAGGATTACGGAAAGAGTGGTCGCGTTGTTGCTCTTGTACATGGCCCCGAGGCGTTCCTTGAACGTCTCGTAGTCGGCGTCGTACTCGCGCTGCTTTGCGTCTATTTCTTCCTGCTTTATGGCGAGCTCGCTTGTCTTTACGTCAATGAGGTCGTTGACAGCGGAAATCTGCTGCTGGACGACGCTGGCGCGCTGCTCGTATGTTTCGGCAGTCGCCTCGGCCGCAGCAGCCTGCTCCTCGAGGGCGTCGATCTCCGACTGGATTTCCTGCTTCTGCTGGTTGAGCTCATTGAGCTTCTGGTTTGCCTCGCTGAGCTCCTCCGAGTAATCGGTGGCCATTGCAGACGGGGCCCCGAAAACGGTGCACATGAGGACAACACAGCACAGAAGTGCCATTGCCATGCGCATCATCCTTTTTCTTTT
>JBMNPE010000076.1:0-6431 GCA_050943435.1 Oscillospiraceae bacterium
TATCATCGTCTCCGGGCGTTTTCAAGCTCCAGAACGAACCTTAAACCAGTTCGGATCCGGTTTCCGCAGGTATGCGCCTGTCCTCTCTGCCGCCATGGGGCCGGGCTTTGTTGGCACCCGTGTTAGCTGTTATACTTAATTTAATATGTGGAGGTGTGCTGATGATCTACGGGATCGGAACCGACATTACAGAAATTGACAGGATCGACTCGCTCCTGGACAGGGCGGGCTTTAAGGAGAGGGTTTTCTCCGAAGCGGAGCTTGAGGCTTTCTCAAAGCTCAAGTCCCGGGCGAGGAAGCTCACCGGGTGCTTTTCGGTAAAGGAGTCCTTTTCTAAGGCCCTCGGCACGGGAGTATCCGGATTTTCCCTCAAGGAGGTGTCCGTCCTGAGGGATGACAGGGGCAAGCCGTACATTGAATTCACCGGAAACGCCCTCGAGATGATGACGTCAAAGGGGCTGTCGGCGATGGTCACCATATCAGACACCGATTCCCTCGTAGTTTCATTTGTGCTCATCGAAAAAAAGGACGGGGATCCGGAATAGTCCTTCTCCTGCCCTGAATCAATTGAGGAGTTGCTTCATATGTACATATTTTCTTCTTCTGCCCAGCGCTCAGCCGAGGCAGATGCATCTTCGCGCTTCGGAATCACGGAATATGAGATGACAGGGGCGGCGGCCTCCGCCGCCATGGATGAGATAGCTTCCCGCATCCCTGCCCCGGGGAGGGCAGCCGTGCTCTGCGGAAAAGGAGGCAACGGCGGGGACGGGTTTGCGCTGTCTATCCTGCTTAAGGAAGAGGGATATGAGCCGTCGATAATACTCTGCAGCGGTGCCCCGTCCAAGGAGGTCCCCCTCAGGTACCTCAGGACTGCCGAATCTTCCGGCATCAGGGTCGTCGACCTCTATACAGAGCCGGATGCCGCCGGAAGGATCGTCGAAACGGCAGATATCATCGTTGACGCAGTATTCGGGATAGGATTCAGGGGCAGCCTCCCGGGCATAATTGGGGGGCTTTTCGGCATCTGCCGGGATTCCAGGGCACTCAGGATCTCCCTCGATGTGCCGAGCGGGGTAGGGTCTGATTCAGGACAGGTCGATGAAAAATCATTTCCTGCGGATGTGACCGTGTGCTTCATCGGGGCTAAGCCGGCATGCGTCCTCAAGGGCTCAAGAAGCTCTTTCGGCAGGATTGTCACAGCCGGGGCGGGAGTGCCCGATGCATCCATAGAGTCTGCCGGGTATGCACTTTCAACAGACCTGAGGATGATCCCCGATCTCATGCCTAAGAGGCCGCCCAACTCAAACAAGGGCACTTTCGGGAAGCTCGCCGTCATGGCGGGATGTAAAAGGTTCAGGGGAGCTGCATCCGCCGCCGCAAACGGGGCTTATCTTGCCGGTGCCGGACTCGTGGAGATAATCTCAGAGGAGCCAGTTCTTTCCGCTGCCTCGGTGCTCTGCCCGGAGGCAATTCTCGCTGACATATCAGATGCTGATGCCGTATCAGCGGCCTTCAACCGCTCGACGGCAGCTCTTGCAGGCTGCGGGCTCGGAAGAAGCGGCATGACCGACGCACAGGTTAAGATTCTGATAAGGGAATACCCGAGAGCCCTCATTCTCGATGCCGATGCCCTGAATGCAGCTGCCGAGGAGCCCGGAATATTGTCATCCGCAAAGGGGAAGCTCGTCATAACGCCCCATCCAGGGGAATTCGCAAGGCTCACCGGGGCATCCATCCAGGACATTCTTGCAGACAGGATCGGAGCTGCAGAGCAGTTTTCCGAGAAAAACGGGTGCACAGTGGTGCTCAAGAGCGAAAACACGGTAATAGCGTCCCCGGGACGCAGGACATATATCGATTTTGGAGGCAGCACGGGACTTGCAAAGGCCGGCTCCGGTGACCTCCTGGCCGGACTCATAGCCGGATTTGCCGCCGGGGGATGCAGTCCCGGGGATGCAGCGCTTCTTGGAGTGCTCGTCCACTCCGCCTCTTCACTGGAAGCCGAGAAGAGGTGCGGCGTGTACTCCATGACCGCCCGGGACGTCATGAAATGCATTCCAGCAGTCACTTCCGAAGCTTCCAGGCACATGCGCTGAATCCGGTCTTCCGGTTTTCCAGGAGTCTAAAAAGAATCTCCTTTACTGACATTTTATTTCTTTGTAAAATGTTTATTTAGCATGCTCACAATCAGCAGCAAATTTCATTGAGGTCGATGTCACATGTCCGAAACTCTCAGCACCGCCGGAAGGCCGTCGATGGAAAAGAAATACGCCACCATATACTGCATGGTGATATCTGTTGTATATGCACTCGCAAAGTCCGTATATTCAACTCTGCTCCCGTCGATCATTGATTCCTACGGGCTGACGCTCACACGCACTTCCCTGCTCGAGATTTCAGAGAGCATCGGCAGCGCAGCGGCAATGCTCGTGGCGATGCTGATAGCCGACAAGCTGGACAGGAAGAGGTCTCTCATAGTGTCCTCGCTTCTCTACGGCGGGGCACTTCTTTTCGAAGGCGCGGAGCCTGTGTTCACGGTTTTCCTGCTGATGAGGCTCATCGCAGGCTTCTGCGACAGGTACATAGACAGCGTGGCGGCCGCCTATATGTCGGATATCTACTCCGACAAGCGGGCGAGGGTGATATCCATTCTTCACCTCGTTTATTCGCTCGGCATGCTGATAGCCCCTTCCTATGCCGCGTGGATGCTGAGCAGCACGGGCCGCTGGTCCCCCGCATACAGATATGTGGGGATCGTGTTCATCGTCTGTGCCGCGGCATATGCCCTGACTGAGCTGAAAAAATCCGAGAGGACTCACGGAAAATCATCCCGCAGGTCGGTAAAGATCCCTTACCGCGAGATGCTCCGCTCAAAGCAGATCTGGGCCCTGATTCTCTACAGCTTCTTCGGCGGAAGCATGTACTATACGACCCTGATTCCGACATATCTCGAGAACCTGGCCCCCGACGTATACACGGTCAGGTTTGTCTCGGTAATGCTCACTGCGGGCACTCTCGGAAATCTCGCCAGCAGGTTTGTCCTATCCATTTTCTCGCAGAAGCTCCGCCCTCGCGTCGTGATACCTTCAACGACTATAGGGGCAAACATCCTGCTCTGCGCTTCCCTGTTCTTCCTGACGGGAAACAGGTGGGTGCTTGCGGTGGTGTACACCGTATATTCATTTCTTGTTGGTGCCAACTACACCCTCAAGTTCATCCTGGCATGCTCTGAGTTTCCGGAAGCCTCTGCAACCGTGCTGTCCGCCACTTCCCTGGCGGTAGCCGCAGGAAACATCGTGCTCAGCAGGATCATAGGAATTGTATCTGACAGCGGAGGATATCTCGCTTCCACGGCGGTTTATCTTCCCTGTATGATAATTGCCGCCATAGCGATAATCTGGGGGTTCTCAGAAAAGAAGAGCTCTGGCGTAAACAAGGCAGTCTGAGGTGCACAATATGTCAGCATTGAGAAAGAACATCATAAGCAGAAAGGCCGACCTGCTGTACACAATAATCGTGTGCTCCGCCGGAATGACGGTTTTCTCCATCATCGTAAACGCCTATTCCACGCTTCTTCCCGAGATAATAAAGACCTACGGAATAAACATGACGAAGGCCTCATTCATAAGCGTCTCGGACAACATCGGGCAGTCCATCATGATGCTCATCGTGACCTTCTTCGGCGACAGGATGGACAAGAGAAAGGTCATAGGTGTCGGATGCTTCCTCTACGGGGTTGTGTACGCCGTAATCGGCTTTGTCCCGCCATTTGCAATGCTCCTGGTCCTGAGGTTCATGGGAGGGCTCTGCGGGATACTGCTCGATTCGCTGACAACTTCCTATCTTTCCGATGTTTTCGGTGAAAAGCGCTCCAGCGCAATGGTTGTGACCCACATGGTCTACTCCCTGGGCTCCATACTGGCCCCGATTCTCGCAGTCGCTCTTCTCGGCGCGGATATCCCGTGGAACGGCGTCTACGGACTGTTCGGCATGATAGTGACTGTCGTCGGCCTGCTGTTCCTCCTCCTCATCTTCGTGCTTTCCCCGCAGGGGATCAGCGTTTCCCAGGATCAGTCCGTGCAGGAGAATGCTCCCAGGAGGAAAATCCCGTACGGCGAGATCTTCTCAAACAAGAGGGTCATCGGCGGCCTCATATACTCGTTCCTCTATTCGGGAATCTACTACTTCCTCACCCTTCTTCCCTCCTACCTCACAGAGGAAGACAGCACTAAGTTTCCACTCACGTTCTGTTCCCTCCTCATTACCCTCTACAGCATAGGCTCGCTTGTGAGCGGGCTCTTCGTCAATTCCGTGACCAGGGTCATAAAGAAGCACAATTACATGCTCTATGCCGGGGTCATCTCCACTGCACTGGGGCTCTTCATGATGTACCTGGACTCCAGGTGGGCGTGGGGCATAGGAATGGTGATATTCGGTATGACTGTAGGATCCTGCTATCCCCTCAAGTTCATACTGGCGACCGATGAATTCCCGTTTTATTCTGCCGCAGTGATCGGGGCCTCGACAATGGCCAGCACGGTCGGCCTGATGCTGATGAGCTACATCTCAGGAAGGATATGGGACGGGGCAGGCCATGAGGCGGCTGTGATATTCACGCTCTCCTGCGCAGCAGTGTCCAGCATCATCCTGAGGCTCTTCTACACAGGCGGGAAAAGCAGGGCCTGACAGGCCTTGTAAGTGCTGTATCTGCCCTGAAAATCTAATTCTTCTCTTTGTTTTAATTAATTTGTAAAAGAAAGTTCACAATGCCAAATTAATCTTATTCTAACCGGAATAAATCCAGGACAAATTCAAGGAGACAGCATCGATATGGAAGAAGATAGGAAAGACGAAACCGGGATCTCCGGACAGCAGGACACTGCACCGGGCACGGAAGCCGGCTCTGTGAACACGGAGCAGACTGATCAGCAGAACACCGTGGAATCCCAGGCTCAGCAGCCGGAAAATGCCGGCACCGGCAGCGCACCGCAGGCCGGAACAGAAGGCAGCACCGGAGCAGAAAATGCCCCTCAAAGCGAAGCATCTGCTGATGCAGGGAATGCTCCACAGAGCCAGGCATCACAGGATGCGGGAAATGCACCTCAGCAGCAGGGAACCGGCACTACCGGAACCGGAAGCACCCAGCAGACCCCGAATCAGGGATGGAGCCAGCCAGGTGCCCAGGGAAGCCAGTACCAGCCGCAGCAGTACCAGAACCAGTACCAGAACGGCTACAGGCAGTACGGCACATATTCCCAGTACGGACAGACACAGAACAGCGGATACCAGCCCTCTCAGTACGGGCAGCCTCAGCTCGTAAAGCAGAAGAAGCAGCACAAGAAGATGAAGCCGACGGCACTGATAGCCATATGCGTCATTGCATCCCTGCTCTGCGGATTCCTCGGAGCACTTGCATATGATTCCATCTCCGGTTCTTCAGGATCCACTGTCATCTATGAAAGCACAGGCAGCTCATCCTCGAGTTCAGACACCAGCATATCCTCTCTTGACCTGTCGGGTGTTGTGGCAGAGATATCCCCGACAGTAGTTGAAATATCCACAGAAAGCGTCCAGACCGGCACATTCCTCGGAGAATACGTCACTACTGGCGCCGGAAGCGGAGTGATCATATCCTCCGACGGCTACATACTCACGTGCAACCATGTCGTGGAAGATGCAAGCACGATAACCGTAACGCTCAATGATGATGACTCAACCCAGTACACGGCAGAACTTGTCGGTTCTGACTCGAGAACAGACCTTGCAGTCATTAAGATCGATGCCACGGGCCTCACGCCTGCAACTCTCGGTGACTCCTCAACACTTGTTGTAGGCCAGGTCGCCATTGCAATAGGCAACCCGCTCCAGCTCGGAGGCACTGTCACCACAGGCATAATAAGCGCTCTTTCACGCACGCTCACCGTCAACGGCCAGACGATGACCCTCCTTCAGACGGATGCAGCTGTCAATCCGGGCAATTCAGGCGGCGGGCTCTTTGACACAGACGGAAACCTCATTGGAATTGTCAACGCAAGGGCCGACGACAGCTCTGAATCGATATCAGGACTCGGATTCGCTATCCCGATCAACACCGCAAAGGAAGTCATCACTTCCCTCATTGAAAACGGCTATGTCACCGGAAGGGCTGCTCTAGGCATAACTGCACTGCAGATCACTTCCCAGTCAGAAGCCCAGCAGTACGGCGTTGATTCAGTAGGAGTGTATGTCGCAGGATTGACCGAAGGCTCAAACGCCGAAGCCGGAGGGCTCCAGGTTGGGGACCGCATAGTCAGCATCGACGGCCAGGAGGTCACTGAAAACTACGACATCCAGGTCATCCTCGAGAATTACAGTGTAGGCGACACTGTGACCGTCACGGTGGAAAGGAACGGAACTACTGTAGACTGCGAAGTCGTACTTTCCGAACTCCA
>JBMNPE010000077.1:0-6416 GCA_050943435.1 Oscillospiraceae bacterium
CCGGGCTCAACGGGCTGCAGAATGTCTCCTTCGAAAAGGCCGATGTATTCGAATTCCTGACGGAAAAAGCCGGCAGGAAGGAGCACCCGTACGGCATGATCATACTCGACCCTCCCGCTTTCACAAAGAGCAGGAGCACGGTTAAAAATGCCGGAAAGGGGTACGTTGAGCTAAACTCACTTGCCATGAGGGTGCTCGGCCGGGGAGGATGGCTAGTCACATGCTCGTGCTCCAGGTTCATGACGCCTGGAATGTTCCAGAAAGCCGTGGAGGAAGCGGCCCTGAATGCCGGGCTTTCAGTAAAATTTGCAGAGAAGCGCGGGGCGTCCCCGGACCACCCCGTAGTATCCGGAAACCCCGAGACTGAATATCTCAAGTGCCTCATCTGCCAGGTGGTGTGAGACGGCATGCCTGATGCGGGCATGAATTAACCCGGAATCCTGTAAAAGGATCCCGGGCATTTCTATTCCTGGAATGCGCCTTCAGGCAACAGTGACAATAATAGCTATCAGCGAAATGGCGGTGAGTATTCCTCCTGCTATCATGAAGCCCTTGGAGCTCTTGCTGCCCTTGTCGGACGTGATCCCGTAGACCAGCAGGACAACACCTATGACGAGGCTCACGGCAGGTCCGATTAGATAGAACTTCTTAAAAAAGCTGGATATTGATGACAGGCTGAAGCTGTCGAGAATGTCAAACAAATCAAAATGACTGTGACGGAACATAATCCTCATCCTCCTGTGTCCCGAAAATATTTTTCCTAATACATTATATATTCGTGTCACAGGGCTCTCAATCAAATCTATGAAAAGTTTATACATACTTGCCAAACTGACTAGCGGCCCCGCATGTCATCCCACGGTCTCGAGATTCGCGGATATCGTCTCGGGAATGAGCCTGAGGCTCACCACCAGGTCGTTTATCCCACAGGTCATCTCGGAGATGTCGAGGGACATCATGACATCGGCCTTGCCTGACACAGGCACCGACTGCGAGATCGTTATGATGTTTGCATTGCTTGAGCTCACGGTTGAAATCACCTTGGAAAGTATCCCGGGGATGTTCTTGAGAACCATGTTTATGACTGCGCGCCTGCCCTTGAGCGGGTCCACAGGGTTGAACACGCAGTCCTTGTACTTGTAGAAAGTCGTCCGGGAAATGCCCACTGCCTTTGCGGCTTCCGTGATGTTTGCGACCTTCTTCTGGTCGAGAAGCTCCTGGGCCTCCATGACCTTGATCAGGTAGTCAGGGAGGATCTTCTTTGCCACTACGAGATAATCGTCGCTCATTCAGCACCTCTTAATGCGGATCCCGCCGGAGACCTTGAGCTCCTCTATCCTCCAGGAGGGATCTCTCAATGAAAGTATCGACTGCCTTGCCGTGTCCGGGAGGGGCTCCAGTGAAACGGCCAGGCACGTGGACCCCGAGCCGCTTATCACCAAAACGGCATCCCCTGTGCCGGAAACAATCCCCTTAAGCCTTTCGTATCCGGGGATGAGCCTGGACCTGTACGGCTCGTGTATCAGGTCTGGTGCGGCTTCCTTCATCAGGCCCATGTCGCCGCGTGCAAGGGCCCTGCACATGAGTACAGCATGGGATATCCCCGATACGGCTGCCTCCCTCGGGTATGAGGAGGGCAGGATTCTCCGGGCTTCCCCGGTGCTCACCTCATAATCAGGAATGAGAGCAGTGAATATTAGCGCGGGGGAAACGTCCAGTGCCTCGGACCTCCACGAGTCCCCGCATCTGAGTGACGCCCTCAGGCCTCCGTACACAGCGGGGGCGGCGTTGTCCGGATGGCCCTCGATGTCCGACGCAATGCGGAAAACTTCTTCCTGAGAAAGCGGAATGCCGTTTACTGCGAATGCCGCAGCGGCGCCGGAGGCGCTCAGCGCGGCGCTGGACCCGAGGCCCCTCGACGAGGGTATTCCGCAGTCGAAGGTCACGGCTATCTTCCTGGGACTGCCTATCCCGAGGGAGGAGCAGGCCCTCCTGTAGGAAACCAAGAACAGGTTGTCGGGGCCCGAGTACTTTTCCTCCGTCCCGGATACGGAATATTCCCGGGAGGCCTCTACCCTGAAGCTGTCATACATGGAAAGAGCTATCCCCAGGCAGTCGAATCCCGGTCCGAGATTGGCAGAGGAAGCAGGGGCTGTTATCTCAATCATGGCCGATCTCCTCGATGCTCCTGATGACGGCGTCCTTCACCATCAGCGGTTCGACCGAGCCCGAGAATCTCGTGTCAAGCTTCCTGAGCTCGTCTATTCCGGCGGGGATCCTCTCCCCGGTCATCTCTGACAGTACATCCATGGCCTTGAAGGCATCATTCTCCTCTATGCCGGCCACTGACCTCAGGACGTCAACCGGGAATTTGAACGGGGATGCCGTCGAGAGCACGACGCACGGGACCTTCTCGCCTGAGGATCTCATGCTCTCGCGGGCCGCATGCACGGCCACTGCGGTGTGCGGGTCTATGAGGACTCCGTTCCTGCTCATCATGAGACGCATCTCTTCGGAGCACTGCTCCTCTGTCGCATAGTACCCGGAGAACGAATCCTGTATCCTCGAGAGCAGCGATGGGCTAATGGAGAACCTTCCCGTCTCGGAAAGGCTGTTCATGCATCTTGTCACCATGTCAGAGTCTCCGCCCGACTCGATGAACAGCAGCCTCTCGAGGTTGCTGGACACCAGGATGTCCATTGAGGGCGACATCGTCGTGTGGAAAGGCCTCTTCGCAGTGTAAACGCCTGTTGTGAGGAAATCCGTCAGCACGTTGTTGATATTTGAGGCGCATATCAGCCTGCGCACCGGAAGGCCTATGTATTTGGCCAGGAAGCCGGCAAGGATGTCCCCGAAGTTCCCCGTGGGAACGGCGTAGTCAACAGGGTCCCCGCAGGAGATCACGCCGTCAGAGACGAGGTCGCAGTACGATTTATAGTAGTAGACGATCTGTGGCACGAGCCTGCCGACGTTAATGGAGTTGGCGCTCGAAATCCTGACATGCCTCCTTGCGGCCTCCATTCTCATCCTGGGATCGGAAGAGGCCTCCTTGACCATCCTCTGGCAGTCGTCGAAATTTCCCTTTACGGCTATCACATTGACATTCGAGCCGCGGCTTGTCTGCATCTGCCTCTTCTGGATGTCAGAAACGCCGTATTCCGGGTAGAATACCGTCACTGCCGTGCCGGGCACATCAGCAAACCCTGAGAGGGCAGCTTTTCCGGTGTCTCCGCTCGTCGCCGTCAGCACAAATGCAGTGTCCCTGATTCCCTCCATCCTGAAAGACTCTGTCATCAGCATCGGAAGCACGGTCAGGGCTATGTCCTTGAATGCGGAAGTCGGGCCGTGCCACAGCTCCAGCAGATATATGTCTCCGGCCTTCCTGAGGGGAGCTACTGCAGGGGTGTCGAACTTTCCGCCGTAGGCCCGCTCGATGATTCTGCACAGCACGTCCCGGTCGAAGTCGTCCAGGAACTTCGACATCACTTCGAAAGCCGTCTCCCGGTATGACTTCCCGAGCAGATTCCTCGGGTCCAGGAATATGCCGATCGGGTAAGGAGTGTAGAGGCCGCCGTCAGGGGCCAGCCCGCTGACGATGGTCTGGTGGGACTCCAGGAAGCTCTTTTCCGGATCCCTGGTGCTCACATATCTCAGCATAAATTTCTCCTTGTAAAACACTAGAAGTAATGATACTATGTTAGCATTGCAAAAACAAGTGTAGCTGTGTAGTTTACAAATCTGCGTTTGTGAGGATCATATGGACATAGGCCTGCTTGGATGTGGAAACGTCGGAAGAGGAGTGCTTGAGATCTGCGACAAGAGGGCGGACCTCGGACTGAATATAAGGAAGATCCTAGTGCGGCACGAGAGGAGCGGGGACTCCAGATTCACCGTGGACCCCTCTCAGGTGCTGGACGACCCGGGGATAGACTGCATAGTGGAAGCCATGGGCGGAATAGAGCCCGCCCGTTCATACATACTGAGGGCAGCCGCTTCCGGAAAGCACATTGTCACGGCCAACAAGAAAATGCTGGCTGAGTCGCTTCCGGAGGTGATCTCCGAATGCAGCGATTCCGGCTCAGTGCTCAAGATGGAAGCCTGCGTAGGCGGCGGTATCCCCTGGATGGCCAACCTGAGGAGAATATCGAGGCTCGACAGGATAGACTCCTTTGAGGCTGTGCTCAACGGCACTGTCAATTTCATACTGAGCGGCATGGAGGACGGGAGGTCATATGAAGACGCCCTCCGGGAGGCAAAGAAGCTCGGCTATGCCGAGCAGGACCCGACCGACGACGTAGACGGATATGACACGAGATACAAGGCCGTCCTCACATGCGCAGAGGCGTTCGGAATATATGTGAGGCCGGAGGAAGTGCCCCTGTTCGGGATAAGGAATATAAATTCAGATGACATAGCCAATGCCCGCGAGCTGGGGATGACCGTGAGGCTGACGGCCCTCGGGAGGAGGACAGCCTCCGGGGCACAGCTGAGCGTGATGCCGTGCTTCACAGGCATGGGAAGCGTGTTTTCTTCGGTGCGGTCAAACTACAACGCGGCATCGGTAGAATCCAATTACCTGGGCCGCTGCGTCTTCATAGGACAGGGCAGCGGCACGTACCCGACGGCAGACGCCGTAGTGCAGGACCTCATAGCCCTTTCCGGAGGCGAGCAGTGCTCTCTTCCGGAGATAAAGGAGGCCTCTGCTGTTTCCCCTGAAGAGCCGTGGAGATTCTACCTGAGAATTCCCGGGGGAGTCCCGGGCGGAACAGGAGCAGAGCGAACTATGCGCGGAGGGGCAGTGGTTACTGGCAGGATGCCCCTTCAGGAACTGATGAATGCTGTCAGGGATAAAATGCAGAAAGGAATGTTTATAGCCCGCATAGGGGAGGAAATATGATAAAAGTCGCAAAATTCGGCGGAAGCAGCCTTGCCGACGCCGGCCAGTTTAGGAAGGTTAAGGACATAGTAAATGCCGAGGAGGCAAGGAAATTTATAGTCGCCAGCGCGTGCGGCAAGAGGAACAAGGACGACCACAAGATAACAGACCTTCTTTATCTCTGCGAGGCTCACCTCAAATACGGAGTTTCATACGACGACATCTTCTCCATGATTGAGGACAGGTACCTGGAGATTAAGAAGGAGCTCGGGCTTTCCATAGACATAGAGTCAGAGTTTGAAAAGATAAGGGGGCTTGTCTCGAAGAGCGTGCCCGTGGACTATCTGGTATCAAGGGGCGAATACATCACGAGCAGGTGCCTCGCAGAATACCTGGATGCCGATTTCGTGGATGCCTCGGATGTCATCGCTTTTGACTACGACGGACAGGTCAACCTCAAGAGGTCTGCCGAGCTCCTTGAGCCGTACTGCAGCGGAAGGCGCAAGGTCGTGATTCCGGGATTCTACGGGTGCATGCCCAACGGGGCCATAAGGCTCATGCCGAGGGGCGGAAGCGACATAACCGGCGCAGTTGTGGCGAACATCGTAGGGGCTGACATCTATGAAAACTGGACGGACGTTTCAGGAATCATGGTCACTGACCCGAAGATCGTCAGGAATCCGCTTCACATCAAGAGGATTAACTACGCAGAGCTCAGGGAGATGAGCTACATGGGTGCAAACGTGCTCAACGACGAGGCCATCTTTCCGGTGAAGCAAAAGAACATCCCCATAAACATTAGAAACACAAACCAGCCTGACGATCCCGGCACGATGATCATGGAGGACTGTTCGGAGCTGGATGCGGTGGATCCCCCGCACTACATAACCGGAATCACCAGGAAGGTCGGGTACACCGCAATGACCGTGCTCAAGAGCCACAGCTCGTCCGACATTGGATTCATGCGCAAAGCGCTGCAGATATTCGAGGAATACGGGCTCAGCATTGAATCCATACCTGTCGGCGTCGACAGCTTTTCCCTGATAGTCAGCACGGAGGCCGTGGAGCCGTACCTGTTCGAGATAATAGGAAAGCTCAGGAAGGACCTCGGGGCAGACGACGTCACTGTCATGGACGGGCTCGCGATGCTGGCCATCGTGGGACGAGGAATGAAGGCAAAGATAGGAATTTCCGGCCAGATATTCAGCGAACTCGGCAAGAACGGTATAAACATTAAGACAATCAGCCAGGGCTCGGATGAGATTTCGATCATCGTCGGCGTGGAGGCGGAGAGCTGCGACGACGCCATAAGGGCCATATACAATAAATTCGTCGGAAAGGGTGCGGAAAAATGAAAATAGGCATATTGGGAGCAACAGGCGCAGTGGGAAGACAGATGATGCAGTGCCTGTCCGAGAGAAAGATCAAAGTGGACGAACTGAGGCTGTTCGCGAGCGGCAGGAGTGCAGGGACAAAGCTCGATTTTGAAGGGACCCCTGTTGAAGTGACAGAGATATCCCCCGGCGGTCTTAAAGGACTG
>JBMNPE010000078.1:0-6246 GCA_050943435.1 Oscillospiraceae bacterium
GGGACGCCAGCCGCGAAGATGGATGATCCCACCCCTCACAGCGAGAAGACCGAGAGGTTTGCGAGGCTTCTTGAGCTGCAGGACTCGATAGCTGCGGGGATCGAAGCAAAGGAAGTCGGAGGAACGTACAGGTGCCTCGTGACAGGAAAAAACGACTCAGGGGCATTCGTGGCGAGAATGGACAACAATGCGGTGGTTGAGCTTGACGGGGAGGCAGAGGAGAACACCTTCCAAAACGTCAGGATCACCGGGACAAAAAGACACAGACTGTTCGGGACGGTTGTTGAATAATGGCATTTCCTAAAGATGTGGAAAATCTGTCTCCGATGATGAGGCAGTATCTCAAGGTAAAGAGCCGCAACATGGACAAGATCCTCATGTACAGGATCGGCGACTTCTATGAGATGTTCTATGACGACGCAGTTACTGCGTCGAAAGAGCTCGACCTCGTGCTGACGGGCAAGGACTGCGGCACCGAGGAGAGGGCCCCCATGTGCGGAATCCCGTTCCACGCCT
Source organism: Oscillospiraceae bacterium (assembly GCA_050943435.1). Lineage (GTDB taxonomy): Bacteria > Bacillota > Clostridia > Oscillospirales > Ruminococcaceae > RGIG5675. The sequence goes on from JBMNPE010000078.1 coordinate 517, forward strand.
GCGACCAGTACATCTCGAAGCTCGTATCCCGCGGCTACAAGGTCGCAATATGCGAACAGCTCGAGGACCCGGCAAAGGCCAAGGGCATAGTCAAGCGCGGGATAATAAGGGTTGTGACTCCCGGGACAATCACCGAGAGCAGCATGCTCGACGACGAGAGCAACAATTTCATAGCGTCCGTTTACATGGACCGGGACGGGATTGGCTTCTCATATGCCGACATATCCACCGGAAGCGCCTTCGCAACGGAAGTTGACAGCATGGACACGCTCATTTCCGAAATAGCCAGGATATCCCCGAGCGAGATAGTCCTGAACGAACAGGCAGATGACGACAGGGACCTGAGGAAGTTCCTCTCTGGTATGCCAAAAGTGACGGTAGACGCCCTTCACGATGATAAATTTTCCACGGACAGGGCGGAAGAACTGACAAACAAGTGCTTTGGGGAGGGAAAGGCCCCGTCAGGACATCCGCTCAGGGCCCTCGGGGCAATGCTCTCATACATCTCCGACACGCAGTTTGACGGGATATCGAGGATGACGAGCCTCGAAATCTACAGCTGCAGGAGGTTCGTGTCGATCGCACCGCAGTCCAGGAAGAACCTCGACCTGTTCCAGAATTCGAGGACCATGGAGAAAAAGGGAAGCCTCATCTGGGTCATGGACAGGACCTGCACGGCTATGGGCGGCAGGCTTCTGAGATCCTGGATAGAAAAGCCTCTTATGGACCCGGCCGAGATAGACATGAGGCTGGACGCGGTGGAGGAGTTCTATTCCGACACCGTGAGGCTCTCAAAGACGAGGGAAATCCTCAAGGGGATACCCGACCTCGAGAGGCTCCTCACCAGGGTGATATACCGCAGCTGCACACCGAGGGACCTTCTGGCCCTTGCAGACGCCTCAGACAGGCTTGCCGAGCTCAGGGCCATGATCCCGGGGATAGGATCACAGCTCATAAAAAACGCCGCTGAGGGCCTCGACGACTTTTCCGACCTAGCCTCCAAGATACGGGACACAATAGCGGAGGACCCTCCTGCCACGGTGAGGGAGGCCGGATACATAAGGAGCGGCTTCTCCTCCGAGGTTGACGAGCTGAGGGACATGGTCCACAGCAGCAGGTCTTACCTCGCAAAGCTGGAAGCCGGATACAAGGAATCAACCGGGATCAAAAACCTCAAGATAGGCTACAACAAGGTCTTCGGGTACTACATCGAGGTCTCCAGGGGACAGCTCGGAATGGTGCCTGAAAGCTTCATAAGAAAGCAGACCCTCACCACTGGCGAGAGGTTTATAACCGACGAGCTCAAGGACCTCGAGAGCAGGATACTAGGGGCTGGCGAGAGGCTCAACCAGCTCGAGAGGGAGATCTATGAGCAGCTCTGCTCCGATCTTGCGGGCCAGATCGACAGGATACAGAACGCGGCGTCGTTTGCCGCGCTTCTGGATGTGGTCTGCTCCAATGCTTATATCGCGAGGGAGAACGGATACGCAAGGCCCGAGGTGGACTCCGGCGACAGGATAGAAATAAGGGACGGCAGGCACCCCGTTGTGGAGCAGGTAATGAACGGTGGGATATACGTCCCGAACGACGCCCTGCTCGATTCAGGCGAGAACCTGCTCGGTATAATAACCGGCCCCAACATGGCCGGAAAATCGACATTCATGAGGGGAACTGCCCTCATAGTGCTGATGGCCCAGACAGGATCTTTTGTACCTGCCTCATATGCACATATAGGGGTCGTGGACGCCATTTTTACCAGGATTGGCGCCGCCGACGACCTGTTCATGGGGGATTCGACGTTCATGGTCGAAATGAAGGAAGTCGCCTACATTCTCAAGAAGGCCACCCCCAGAAGCCTCATCATACTTGACGAAATAGGCAGGGGAACCTCAACCTATGACGGGATAAGCATAGCAAAGGCCGTCATAGACACCATCTGCAGGGAGGGTGGAGTGCACGCGAGGACGATGTTTGCGACGCACTACCACGAAGTCACCGACATGGAGGCCGACTACAGCTGTGTAAAAAACTACAACATAGCTGTGAGGCGCCGCGGGGACGACATTGTGTTCCTGCGCAAGATAGTGAGGGGAAGGGCCGACGACAGCTACGGCATTGAAGTTGCAAAGCTCGCGGGACTCCCCGACGGGACGGTGGAGAAGGCAAAGGAATACCTGAGGGAGGCAGAGGCCGAGGGAATGGCTGAGAGCCGCGGCAGGGTGCCCGATCTCAGGGCATACGATGAAGCGAGGAATTCCAGGGTCGCCCAGGACATCGTGGAACAGCTCAAGGAGATAGATGTCAACGTGCTAACCCCGATAGAATCGATGACTGAGCTCAACGACCTCGTAAAGCTGGCAAGGTCAGAGGAGGATGCAAGATGAACAGGATAAGGCTCCTCGACAGGGGGGTATACGAGCTCATAGCTGCAGGCGAGGTCGTGGAGAGGCCTGCATCTGCAGTCAAGGAGCTCGTAGAGAACTCAGTCGATGCAGGTGCGTCGGCAGTGTCGGTCAGCATAACAGGAAACGGCCTCAAGTCGATGACAGTGCAGGACAATGGGTCCGGGATAGACGCAGATGACATAGACCTCGCGTTTACAAGGCATGCGACTAGCAAGATATCCAAGGCGAGCGACCTCGATGCAATTGGGACGCTCGGATTCAGGGGAGAAGCCCTGGCCTCGATATCCGCTGTTTCCAGGATTTCCCTCGTCACGAGGACCCGCGGCAGTGAACTCGGGACTCATTACCTCGCGGAGGGCGGCACAAAGATATCCCAGGACGAAATAGGCTGCGACTACGGCACGATAATCACTGTGAGCGACATCTTTTTCAACGTCCCGGCGAGGATGAAGTTCCTCAAGAAGGACGTCACTGAGGGAAACGCGATACAGGACGTGGTCGAAAGGGAGGCCCTTGCCTGCCCGGACACCTCTTTCAGGCTTATGAGGGACGGAAAGCAGGTGCTGTCCACGCCCGGGGACGGGGATTATTATTCAGCGGTATATGCTGTTCTTCCTCATGAAATCGCCGATTTCATGATCAGGGTGCACGGTGCTTCCGACGGGATTGCCGCTGAGGGCTTTGTAAGCACTCCCGAGACGTCGAGAAAGAGCAGGACATGGCAGTACCTCTCGATAAACGGCAGGCCTGTGCGCTCGAAGACCGTGACGGCGGCCGTTGAAGAGGCCTTCCGCAACGTCATGATGACCCAGAGGTTCCCGGCTTATGTGATTAGCATCAGCATGCCCCTCGAGACGATAGACGTAAACGTCCACCCTTCCAAGACCGAGGTCAAGTTCGAGAACGACAGGAGAGTTTTCAACGCTGTGTATTCGGCCGTCAGGGAAGCTGTCGCGATGTACTCCCGCGATTTCAGTAAAGTTGCCGTTGGAAGGCTCGCAGGAGCAGGAACTCCTGCAGAGGGATCCCGCAGGACACAGGACAGCCGGAAGGCGGAACCCGCTCAGGCACATGAGGCCGCAGAGCCAAAGCAGGAAGCCAGGAAGGAGCAGATGCCGCAAAAGAAGCTGGATTCCGGGGCTTACAAGACCGGGAACCCGGTCCCTGCTCCACAGGCATGGACGACCGGAAGGACTGTAAAATCCCCTGACATGGAGAAAGAAACCTCCTGGGCCGATCTCAGGACGGGAAGCAGGAAATATAGCAGGGATGATAAGGAAGAGACCGGCGAACCGGCTGAGCAGACAGTCATGGAAGGTGCCTCTCCGGCCGGCTCAAAGCAGCTGAGGATAATTGGAGAGGCGTTCCGGATATATATAATCGCCGAGTACGGAGACAGCCTGCTATATATAGACAAGCACGCTGCACACGAGAGGGTGCTGTTCGAGAAGATAGACGAGATGGAGCTCACTGGCTCCCGCCAGATACTCCTGGAACCAGTGGTCGTGCAGCTTCCGTCAGACCAGGCGGATGCCCTTCTTGAGGCATCCGATTCCGCAGCAAAGGCTGGGTACGAAATAGAGAGCCTCGGAGGCGGGGCTGTTTCGGTGAGGGAAATCCCGACATTCATGCCGATAGAAGGAGTTGCAGACGCAGTGTCCGAGATGGCGTCCCAGGCTCTCACGAGCAGGGACAGCTTCCACACAAGGGATGAACAGTGGCTCATGCACTCAGTGTCATGCAGGGCCGCTATTAAAGCAGGGTACAAAACTTCCGAGGCCGACATGCTTGCAATTGCCAGGAAGATAGTGAATGGCGAGATACCTGAATACTGCCCGCACGGAAGGCCGGTCGTGTATGCGGTCACGAGAAGGGACCTCGAAAAGGGGTTCGGGAGGGTCAGGTGAAGGGTCCTGCAGTAGCGATAGGCGGCCCCACCGCCACCGGAAAATCGGAAGCTGCAGTGCTTGTCGCCCTCGCCCTCGGCGGGGAAGTGGTCTCGGCAGATTCGATGCAGATTTACAGGGGGCTGGACATAGGGACCGCAAAGCCGTCCAAGGGCGATCTTGCGAGGGTGAGGCACCACATGATTGACATCGCGGACCCCACTGAGGAATTCAGCGTGAGCCGCTTTGACAGCATGGCCCGCCGGGAAGTGCAGGACGTGCAGGACAGGGGCCTTGTGCCGGTCATCTGCGGCGGCACGGGGATGTATCTCGATTCCCTCATAAGGGACGCCGGCTTCTCCGGACCTGCAGGCCTAAGGGCGGATGAGGACGGCCGAACAGCCGATGAGCTTTACAGGGAACTCCGGGAACTTGACCCGGAATATGCCTCTTCCATATCAAAAAACGACCTGAGGCGCATAAAAAGGGCACTCGGCAAGATTCATGCCACAGGGAGGAAGGTGTCGGAGGATGCTTATTTCCGTGATCTTCCGCTTCCGCAGGGCGTCATGCTTGCAGTACTGTGGTATCATGACAGAAAAGCTCTTTACGGGAAGATCGACGAGAGAGTCGACAGGATGGCAGAGCAGGGCCTGGTGGAGGAAGCCCGCAGGGTGTTCCTCATGAAAGACAGGTGCCCAACCGCTTCCCAGGCGATAGGCTACAAGGAGCTTTTTCCTTATTTCGAAGGCACGTCCAGTCTTGACGAGTGCCTGGAGCGCGTAAAGAAGGCAACGAGGAACTTCGCAAAGAGGCAGATGACCTGGTTCCGGCGCGACGGAGACGCGTTTTTTGTTGAGATGGACGGAAGGACTCCTGCAGATGCGGCTGAGGAAATAGCCGCGGAGGCGTCCTCAAGGGGGATAGCTTGAAGGCAAAACTCAAAAAGGCTCCGGCCGTAATAATCACAGTGCTGGTGGTGCTTGTGCTGGTCTTCTACATCTCCTACCAGATCTACAGCGCTGCAAACCCGGTCTATAAGACAGAGACGGCTATAATAACGGAAGTGACGGACGGGATAAACTGTTCGGGAATGATATTCCGGGATGAAGTGACAATCCCGATTGAGACCGACGGGGTGGTGGAGTTCACCTCCGAGGACGGGTCCAAGGTTGCCCAGGGATATACGGTTGCCAAGGTTTATTCCACAAAGGAAGCCGCAAGGAAGAATGCCGTGGGCTACCTCTACTCCGAAAAGGCGGACCTCTACGAGCAGATAGAACAGTCCGCAGATGTCGCGAGCACCAACATCGAGAGCCTGTCAAACGAGCTCTATGATTCACTCAAGCAGCTTTCCTCTGCGATGGATGAGCACTCCGGGTTCTCCTCGGCGGGCAACTCCGCAGTCAGCAACCTCTACATGTTCAAGCAGGCTAGCG
>JBMNPE010000079.1:0-6133 GCA_050943435.1 Oscillospiraceae bacterium
GGGGGCATGCCTTCCGCACTCGAGGATCGTGTCCTCCATTTCCTTGGGGACGGGGTCCTTTTTGAATCCCCTGATCGATCTCCTCGCGAGAATCGTGTCTATCACTTCGTTCCTTACCATGGTGCCACCTGTCTTTCAGCCTATGTAGTGGATTCTGCTCGGGTCGAACCTGTTCTCCTGCTCCTTTGTCTCAGCCGGATAGCCTGCCGCAAACAGGCAGAAGACGCTTAGGTTGTCCGGAATATCCAGGGCCTTTTTGACGGCTTCCATCCTATCCTCATGAGGTGCAATTCCCATCATCACTCCGCCGAGTCCCAGGGAATCCGTCTCGAGCCAGATGTTCTCCATGCATATGGACATGTCTATCTGGGCGAATTCGGGCAGCCTGCAGTCGTTTCTGTAGACCAGCACCAGGCACAGCGGTGCGCCTTTCAGCGGGGACACGTTGGGAGCCATGCTCCCGAGCCTGTCTATCGTCTTCCTGTCGCGGATCACATAGAACTCCCATGGCTGCTGGTTTACTGCCGACGGAGCGGCCATCCCCGCCCTCAGGAGCTTCTCAACCTTGGAATCCTCCACAGGTTTGTCTTCATACTTTCTGATGCTTGTTCTGTGAAATATCTCGTTCATTCCAATAAACCTCCGATGATATGCCTCAGGGACCACAGGCTTAAAGCCGGCAGCCTCAGGACAATATCTATATACAACATTTTTCTCTATCTGGACAAGTGGGCTTCCGGCCCGGTCCTGCGGCGGGCTGCCCAGGCGTTGCAGTAGAGGGCTGCTGCTAGGCAGACAATCATGATTGCCATCCCCACCGCTGCCGACGGAATATACGAACCGTCGGAGGAATCTATTATCGTCCCGAAGAAAGTGAGCCCTATGGAAGTAAAGGCATTGCTGGAAATCGACACATAGGAATATATCGAGGCATAATCCCTGTATCCGAAGAGATGCCTCGTCCAGACCGGGAAGACCACGGAGTTCAGCGCCATCGTGGTGCCCTGCAGGACTAGTCCGCAGTATACGAGGACATCCACTTTCCCGAATAGAAGGAACAGGAATCCTGCCACGGACATTATGTTCGCAATGTCGATGGTCCTTGCGCACCCTATCCTGTCGATCAGGTGTCCGAGAAGAAGCTTTATGAATATGCTTCCGATCATGGCTATGGATATGAACATCGAATACTGCTCTTCAGGATATCCCACTGACTTTCCGTATCCGCCCAGCATCTGGTTGTAGTTTGAATTTACGGCATTAAAGCCGACCACGATGAGCATGAGCCAGAACGCCGCAGTCCTTATGGCCTCCCTCGCAGTAAATCCGGTTTCAACAGGCGGTGCAGCCTTCACTCCGCCCTCCGGTTCCTCCCCGGCTCCGTAAGGAAGGAGTCCCATGTCCTCTGGCTTGAACCTCACGGCAAGTGAATTGAGAGGGACGAGGAGCACAAACAGTATGGCTCCGAGCACTATGTAGGCATTGCGCCAGCCGCTCCCGGCTATTATCTTTGCTCCTACGGCGTTCATGATGGCGCCGGCCACCCCGCTCGAGGCGGCGACCATCCCGAACACGAGTCCCCTCTTCTTCTCAAACCAGTTGTTTATGAGGAGGGAAATCGTCATTGTGAGCAGGAAGGAGGAGCACATCCCCTGCACTGCCCCCACGACATACCACTGCCAGAGCTTGGAAAAAGTGCACTGCACTGCTTCCGAAACAGCCATAAGAAGGCCTGCAGACCCCAGCAGGAGCCTTATCCTGCCTTTCGGGAGCAGCTTTGCCGCGATCGGCACAAAGATTATGGCCATTATGCCGTAAATGGTGGCGTAAAAAGTCAGCTCCCCGAGCTTGAACCCCAGTTCGCTGCAGATAGGCTCGAAGAACATTCCCCTGCAGTTCGTCAGGATTCCGAGGACACCGGCCTGGTTGCACAGGCACGCGAGGGCTATTACCCAGGCATAGTGTATCTTATGCTTTCCCTTCATCTTCCCTCCTGCAGAGCTTTCCAAGCACCACGAAGTAGCATATGGCAAGTGAAATGCTCGTAATGATCCAGGAAACAGGGTATACGACGTACAGGACCTCCAGCATCCTGTATTTCTGGAACACCGTGGCGAGCCACACGATCCTCAGGATGCAGGTCCCTACTGTGACGTTTATCATGGACAGGAACGACTTGTCCATTCCCCTGAGCGCTCCCACGAACACGTCCATGATTCCGCAGAAGATGTACGTCGGCCCGATTATCATGAGCCTCGTCATCCCGTATTCTATGACTTCCTGGTCGCTCGTGTATATCGAGAGCAGCTGCCTCGGGAGCAGCAGTGCGATTCCTCCGAAAACTATGCTCGTGATGGCCATGAACAGCATGCAGTAACCGACAACCTTGTGTATCCTCCTGTACTGCCCTGCGCCGACATTCTGCCCCACAAAGGCCATGGATGTCTGCGTGGAGGCATCAAGGGCGATTGAGATGAAGCCCTCGAGGTTGACTGATGCGCTCGAAGCGGCCACCGCCACGGTTCCGAATGAATTGAGCCCCGCCTGGATGAGCATGTTCGGTATAGAGAACATCATGCCCTCGACTCCGGCAGGCACCCCGATCTTCACTATTTTTTTGACTTCCTCGGGGCGGTATTTCTGGTTTTTGAGATCAAGCCTGTACTGGGGCTCCAGCTTCATGAGGGCCCTCACAACCATTACAGCGGAAATGGTCTCCGAAATCACTGTCGGAATGGCGACGCCCTCCACTCCCATTCCGAATCCCAGCACCAGGACGACATTCAGCACGACATTCACCAGTCCCGATACGGACAGGTAGTAGAGGGGCCTCTTTGAATCCCCCATTCCCCTGAGCACCGAGGCGCCGAAGTTGTACACGGCCGTTGCGGGCATTCCGCAGAAGACGATCATCGAATAGAGCTCCGCCTGGTCCATGATGTCCTCCGGGCATCCCATGAGCCTGAGGATCGGCCCGCACAGAAAGAACGCGAGAGCCCCAGTAACTATCCCTGCTGCAAGCCCTATCAGGATTGCGCAGTTGACGACTCTCGAGACCCCTTCGGCCTCCCCCGCCCCGTAATAGTGGGCGACGGTTACGCAGACCCCGACGGAAAGCCCGATGAACAGGTCGACGAAAAGCATCACCATGGACCCGGTCGCGCCTACTGCGGCAAGCGCCGAGCTGCTGGCCCATCTCCCGACGACCACCAGGTCCGCGGCATTATAGAGCCTCTGGAGCATGCCGCTCAGCATTATGGGCATGGCGTACACCACGATCCTAGGGAACACCGGTCCCTCGATCATGTTTACGTTTCCGCTCCCCAGAAGCTTTCCCTTTCCCTCCTTAAGGGACATATTCCTCCCCAATTCCTTTCCTCAGGAGCCAGAGGACGGATACCCGTTCCCGAGCCTCTCGACTATCTTTTTAAACACCGTGACCATGCAGGGTTCCGGGTTCCTGTTTATGGCATCTTCAAATGAGAACCACCTTACTCCGCTGTTCTCGTCGAGCTTGGGCCTTATCGCCTCGCTTTCCTGGGCTTCCAGAAGGTAGGTCACATTGAAGTGCTCGTGATCGGGAACGTAGCTTCCCCTCTTTATATGCGGGTCCACATGTATCGTTTCTATGGAAAATATATCCCTTGACACGGGGACGGCATCATCTATCCCTGTTTCCTCCGCCGTTTCCCTGAGAGCCACGGCCAGCATGTCGCTCTCGCCGTCGGCATGGCCCCCTATCCAGGTCCAGCTGTTGTAGATATTGTGGTGTGCAAACAGCACCTTGTCCCTGCCGGGGTTCACTATCCACGCCGAAGCAGTGAAATGGCACAGCAGATTTTCCCTCCTGAGCACATCCGGCATTCTTTCGAGACAGGTTAGCATGACTTCCCTGTCGACTTCCTCCTGTCTGCACAGAGGCTGGAATTTCATTAGAGCTTCCCTGATATGCATAGCGTCCTCCAGGCAATATTAGAAGCGGACCAAATGCCCGCTGAAGTATATATTCTAAGCCACATGAAGATTAGTGTAAAGAATCCATGAACACAAAAAAGAAGCCGGCAGGTGTGCCGGCTTCCTGGGCAAATTCCCGGATATTCCCCGCTATGCAGATGCGGATGTGGAGGATGACGACTCGTAGACTGTCAGGGTAAGCTTCTGGTTTTCCGAGTCATACGACATTGAGCAGTACTTCCTCCCGGACAGATGATACTCGCTGCTGTAATCGGAAGCCCCCGAGGTATAGATCCTGTAGTTCTGCTCTCCCATGGAGTCATAATACGCAGAAGCCTCGTCTTCCGACACCGCGAACACCAGGTATGTGGTTCTGCCGCTCTCCTGTGTGACGGACATCACGTGGCCGTCGAGTCCGTCCGGAAGAGAAGAGCCTATCTCGGTGGTGTATGTGCCCTCAACATCCTCCACGGTGACCGTGCAGCCCCTTCCGGCGCTGTCAATTGAGATCGTAATCCTGGTGGAGAGGTCGGAGCTCACAAAATACCTCCACGTGTACGGTTCGTCGGCATCCGTCTCGGTTCCCCCGCCCATGTCGTACCATCCGGAGTCAGCAAGCGTCTCGCACGCTGCATCAAACTGATCCTCGGTGGCATCGTAGACTATAAACGTGGTCGAATCAGTGCCATCTATCTCCTGCACGGCATTGGTTTCGAATATTTGAGGATATTCATCGGGGAGCCCGACAGTCATCTCTATGTCATACAGCGTTCCGTATGCTTCTGCGGCTGCCTTCATCTTCTCCTGCGAGAGCTTCGAGAAGTCCCCTGTTATCGCCGCGTCCTTCTGGTCTTCATCGAGGTTTGCAAGGGCATCCACCTGTTCTTCGGTGAGCCCCAGCGCCGCAGCGGCGATCCCCTCATATTCAGTCCCGACGACGTTGGGCACGACGGCTTCAAGCCCGCCTTCCTTGTACGGCTTGTAAATATCCCTGTATCCGAAATAGCAGAGAATCCCGAGGCAGATCGTCACAACAATGTTTATAATCATGAAAGCCCTTGCTATGGCCCTGTTGTTCCTGTTCTTCATAGTGAACGAGCAGGAGCATGACACAATGAGGCCCACAAGGGGAATGCACATGACGATTATCAGGAGCAGGGTCGGGATGGTATAGATCCGCTTGTCGTGGAATTCCTTCTCCTTGTCTTCAGCCGGCTGATCCGGTCTTTCTATCATTGAGGTATTGTCCATATTTCCTTGCCTCCGGTCAATTGACTTGACTGACACTGTCTTCCGCTGAATCTATTATATAGAAATTTTATCGCAATTATTAATATAATGTTAAATTGCACATACTGACAGGTATTTTGATGTGCATTTTGCACAATATCAATTGAGCTCGAGTGGTCATCTTGTACATCTGAAGGCTTGATTTGTTGTGCACTTTGTATATAATAGGACTCGAAGGAACGAAAAGAAGCTGGCCAGTGCGGGGGGTCCGCACAGAGGATTGGTCCATAAAGTTCCTATAAAAGTACAGGAGGAAAAAGAACATGGAAAAAAAGAATGTAGTAATGTTCAGAAACGTTGAGAACGCTGAAGGTCTGTTTCATAAAATTGATTCCTGCAAGGAGCCTATCACAATATCTATTCCGAGCGGAGAATCTGAAGACCTGAGGGACAACCGTGCGCTTCAGGAGACCATCGTAAAGGTTTCCGGAAACAACGTCATCCCGAAGCTCGATCTCAACTGCAGGAACAGCGAGGACTGGGTAGACCTCATGCAGTACATGATCGCCGGCGACTGATTTAACCGGTCAGATGTACAAAGGGGATCAAAAGATCCCTCAGGAGCGGCACTGATGTGCCGCTTATTTTTTTGTTTTCCTGCGGTCAGAACCCCAGGTCGATCGGATTCCCGGATATGAGGCAGTACACGCCTACAAGTGCGGCTGCTATGGCGATTACTGCGATTATGGTAGGGATTGCAGACATTGCTGCGCTCCCGGATTTCATTTCATACGGCAGGTGCTCCCTGGGGTTGACCCGCTTCTCAGGGTGCTTCCTGTTGTAAATCAGAGTAAAAATGAGGAACATGACGCCGGAAAAGAACGCAGGCAGGCTCATTATCCTCATCATTTCCGAAAGCCCGTACGCATCTGCAAGCCTTCCGGCTGCG
>JBMNPE010000080.1:0-6032 GCA_050943435.1 Oscillospiraceae bacterium
CTGGGTGACTGAAGCTATCATCTCGAGATAAGTGGATTCCACAGTTCCGTCGGAGGCAAACACGACATAGAAATACCTCGTTTTAAACGGGGTCTCCTGGTCGATTATGAATCCCGAGAAATTGTCCTTTGCCCCATTCGGGCCTTCTCCGTCGTCGGGCTTGTCCTCCGGGACCGTCCCCTGGCCCGAATCGTCGGGAGGGGCGGAGCCGGTGCCGCTCGCGTCTCCTTTATTCGGAGTGAGGTCTCCGCCGTTCATTGCGATGTATTCGAGAGTGGAGTCCGCCCTCGTGAGCATCTGGTATCTGCTCACGAGGGAAATGGCGGCCACAATGCAGACTATGACGATCAGAATCGAGACCATGGCCGTCAGTATGAATTTCTTTCTGAGTTTCTCAACCATTTTTTGATGTCAGCAGGTATCCTGTTCCCCTGAATGCATCTATTCTTGCGTCTGAGCCGATGAGCTTCAGCTTTTTCCTGAGATATGACATGTAGACCCAGACAGTGTTTATTTCCGCCTCTGAGTCAAAGCCCCAGACGCTGTCCATTATGTGCTCCGTGCTCACCGGACTTCCGCCGGCAGTCATGAGCATCTCCATTATCTGGAATTCCTTGTTTCCGAGCCTTATGCAGTCATCAGGCCCCCTGAGCTCGTAGGTTGACCTGTTGAGAGTCGTGTTCCCGAAGGTGAGCACGCTCTGGGTGTAGTTCTCCTTCCTCCTCGAAAGGGCCCTGATCCTTGCGAGGAGCTCATCCATTGAAAAGGGCTTGGGGAGATAGTCGTCCGCGCCTGCGTCTAGCCCCTGGATCTTGTCCTCGACCTCTGACTTGGCAGTGAGCAGCAGCACCGGGGCGGTGATGCCCTCCTGGCGGATCTCCTTGAGCACCTCGATGCCGCTCTTCTTGGGCATCATGATATCCAGAATTATCACATCGTAGTCGCCGGAAACAGCCCAGTCGTATGCGTCGGCGCCGTCGTAGACGGCATCGACGGAATAGTTGTTGTGCTTCAGGATAGCACATACAGCACTGGACATCTGTTTTTCGTCTTCCGCGTACAGTATTCTCATATTCAGAGAGCCTCCGCATTTTTAATTATGATACAACGCTGGGAGGAGACAATACAAGAAAAGCCTTTAAATCTGTGTAAAGCCGGCCTTACGGAACGGATTTTGGGCTTTGGTTGGGCTATAATATCCATGACCCTATTACAGCGGCCCCGCGGCGCGCTTTTCGGAGATATGAGATGAAGAATGATGAAGAAAATCTAGAGATCAAAACCCCGGAATCTGAATCACAGACAGCAGTCGTCACCCAGGATACCTACGACGCGACGGACTATTCCGAAACAAGCGGGGTAGAAAGAGGGGAAGAGGAACCCGAGAGGGTATATGTCCCAAGGAGGGAGCTCTGCAACAGGGAGCTCTCGTGGCTGGATTTCGAAATAAGGGTTGTCAAGGAAGCTACTCACCCCGACGTGCCTCTTCTCGAAAAGCTGAGATTCGTGTCAATTTATTTCTCCAACCTCGACGAATTTTTCCGGGTGAGGGTCGGCAGCCTGACGGACAGGATGAAGGACAGCCCCGATTCCAAGGATCCAATGACCGGCTGGACTCCACACAAGCAGATAGAGAAGATCATCAAGACCGTCAACGAGCAGAAGGAAGTGGTCGAGGGAATTTATGAGGAGATATGCCGCAGCCTTTCTGAGTACGGAGTGGACATTGTGGATTTCAATTCCATCCAGAAGGAGGACGAGGCTGTCTTCAAGAAAAACTTCGATACCCTCAAGACGCAGCTCTCCCCGCAGATCATCGGAAGCACGCATCCGTTCCCGTTCCTGCAGAACCAGGAGCAGTACGTCGTCGTGAACCTGATTGACGACAAGGACAGTAAAACTGAAAAGATAGGCGTAGTGCCTGTAAACAGCCTTCCGCAGTACATATTCGTGACTTCGGGCGGAAGGCTCAAGGTCGCCATGACCTCCGAGATGATACAGCACTTCGTGAAATATGTGTTCAAGAAGCAGACCGTGGTCTCGAGCTGCATCGTCAGGATCACAAGAAATGCAGAGATACCCACTGACAAGGCAGCGATGGAGGCCGATTTCAGGCACGGCATGCAGAGGCTCATCAATTCGAGGAACAGGCTCAACCCGGTGAGGCTGCAGGTTGTGGGCGTCAAGTGCGACCAGATAGTAAAAAAGGTGTGCAAAGCGGTCGGCATGGACCAGGAGTACGTGATATACGGCAGAATGCCTCTAGACTTTTCATTCCTCAACGGCCTCATGGCGATGCCGCAGTTTTCATCCCTGAAATTCCCTCCTCACAAGCCTGCAAGAAACGTGGAGCTTGAAAAAGGCCAGATAATACCATACCTCGAAAAAAAGGACCTCCTGCTGTCGTTCCCGTTCCAGAGCATACAGCCGTTCATAGACCTTCTCTACGAGGCTGCCGACGACCCCACGGTCGAGGCGATAAAGATAACCCTCTACAGGCTCTCATCCTCGAGCAAGATAGCAGCTGCCCTTGCCTACGCGGCAGAGAGGGGCAAGGACGTGACATGCCTGCTGGAGCTCAGGGCGAGGTTCGACGAGCAGAACAACATAGACTACTCGAGGATGCTCGAGAGCGCCGGCTGCAACATCATGTACGGCCTACCGAGCTACAAGGTACATTCCAAGCTCTGCCTCATAAAGAGGAACAACAGCCAGAAAAAGAAATTCATAACCCAGATAGGCACCGGAAACTACAACGAGAAGACAGCCGAGCAGTATACGGATCTCATGCTTATTACGTCGTCAGACAGCATAGGGATGGATGCTTGGAACACCTTCAATGCACTGGCTTCTGGCGAAATATCGACCGGGATGCACAGCCTCTGGGTCGCACCGGATTCATACATGCCGAGGCTGACAGCCCTGATGGACGAGCAGATAGCGCTCGGGAGCAACGGATATATTGCGATCAAGTGCAACTCCATGAACGACATACCCATCATGAACAAGATGATAGAGGCAAGCCGTGCAGGGGTCAGGGTCGAGCTGTTCATAAGGGGAATCTGCTGCCTGATACCCGGAATACCGGGAATAACCGAGAACATCACCGTCAAGAGCGTGGTAGGCAGGTATCTTGAGCATTCCAGGATCTTCGTCCTCGGCAGGGGAAAGCGCCAGAGGGTGTTCATAGGTTCCGGAGACCTGCTTGAAAGAAATGTCAAGAAGAGAGTGGAGGCCTTTGTAGAGGTGTCAGACGATGACCTCAAGGCCAACGTGCTGAGGATAATAGAAGAACTGAGAAAAGACACTGCAGGCGGATGGGTGCTCAACTTCACCGGCGAGTGGAGGCCGCAGCTCGGGGACAACTATTCCAGCCAGAAAGCGCTGTCGGAGTACTTCGCCTCCGACGCATGCAGGATCAGGAAGCCCGGGACTGCATCCGAGAAACGCTACAGGTTCATTGAATGGATTAAAAATCTTTTCCGGAAAAAGACTAGGGTGTAAAATTAGTGTAAGAATTGACTGGAGTTCAATAATCTTTATTTACTGGAGGTATCGTATGGCTGCAAAGAAAGTTGCCCTGCTGACATCCGGGGGAGACTGCCCGGGGCTCAATGCCACGATGAGAGGAATAGGGAAGGCCCTTTACCAGAACATCAAGAACGTCGAAGTTTACGGATTTCTGGGAGGATTCCCGGGAATGATAGCCGGAAACTACGCAAAGCTGTCCCCGCGCGATTTTTCGGGGATACTCACCCATGGAGGAACAATTCTCGGGTCGGGGAGGCAGCCGTTCAAGACCATGAAGGTGATCGGCGACGACGGCGTCGACAAGGTCGCCAACATGAAGAAGATCTACGACGACCTGGGGCTGGACTGCCTGATGATTCTGGGCGGGAACGGGACGCACAAGACAGCCAACCTCCTTGCAAACGAGGGAATGAACGTCATCGGCCTTCCGAAGACGATCGACAACGACATCTACGGCACGGACATGTGCTTTGGATTCCAGACGGCCCTGGAGGTCGCAACCGATGCCATTGACAGGGTTCATTCGACCGCTGAAAGCCACAACAGGTGCATGATAGTGCAGCTTATGGGCAACAAGGCCGGATGGCTCACTCTTTATTCCGGAATCGCCGGCGGGGCCGACATCATCCTGATCCCTGAAATACCTTTCGAGATGGAGAACGTCATCAAGGCTGTGAACATAAGGAGGAAGAACGGCCACAACTTCACGATAATTGCCGTTGCCGAAGGGGCCATGACCAAGGACGAGGCCAAGCTCAAGGAAAAGGACAGGATCGCTGCGAGAAGAGGGAACGGATACAGAAATGTGGCCGAGCTCATAGAAGGCGCGCTTGTCAAGGAGGGAATCGAGACCAGGACGCTTGTCCCGGGATACATGCAGAGGGGCGGATCCCCCTGCGCATACGACAGGTTCCTCTGCACGAAGTTCGGAGTATACGCTGCAAATCTCTTTGACGAAGGAGTTTTCGGCGTCACCGTGGCTCTCAAGAACAACGAGGTCACCCACAACCTGCTCAGCAGCGTGGCCGGGAAGACCAAGTTCGTTCCCAAGGATGACCAGAGTGTCAAGCTCGCAAAGACTATGGGAATTACTTTCGGGGACAAGACTCCCGGAGACACCTACAAAAAGTAATGCCCGTTCCTCTATCTGCACTGCAGAGACAGGACAATCGATTAACTGGCCCGAAGCTGAAATTCAGCTTCGGGCTTATTTTTGTCAGGGTTGCATGCAGTTTTTTCAGCAAAAATCGAGGAAATGTGGCATATGCCCCGCATCTGGTAATTTGGGGTGGCTTAATGGAAAGAAAAAATTATCATTGACATTGAATAGGATAAATGGTCAATTATCGAGTCATTTTGACGGGGAGGCAGAATATTGATGTCGGGAAGATCTGTCAGAAGTTTTATCCCGATGCTTGTCCTGGTGCTGATTCTGTCAGCGCTCAGCGGGTGCGGGGTAACATCGAGTCCGGAAGCTGCCTCTGATGAATCCGCAGCCTCTGCTTCCTCTCTGCCTGTTTCATCCGGAGCAGACGGAGACGGTTCGCAGCCTGAGACCGAGATCGTCTATGCTCCTGGATTTGACTTTGAAACGCATACGGTCACCCTAAACAACGGGAACGAAATGCCGATACTGGGGATCGGGACATTCCGTCTATCTGACAGCGAAGCGGAGAATTCGGTCTACTGGGCTCTCAGGGACGGGTTCCGCCTCATAGATACTGCAGAGATATACGGGAATGAGGACGGCGTCGGCAGGGGAATTCAGAGGGCAATAGACGAAGGGTTTGTCACCAGGGAAGAGATCTTTGTGACCACAAAGCTGTGGACTGACTACTATGACGACGCGGACAGTGCGATAGACGATTCACTCAGAAGGCTCGGGCTCGATTATATCGACCTCATGATCCTGCACCATTCCCAGCCGTCCAACGATGTCGAGGCATATCACGCACTTGAACAGGCGGTTTCCGACGGAAGAATCAGGAATATAGGGCTTTCGAACTACTATACGCCGGAGGACTTTGACCGTCTTGTGTCCCAGACCGAAATTATGCCGGCCGTCCTGCAGAACGAAACGCACCTCTACCATCAGAGCACTGACATGAAAAACCACATTGCACAGTACGGAACGGTGATGGAGTCCTGGTTCCCTCTCGGAGGCAGGGGACACACCCAGGAGCTTTTCAACAATGAGACTGTTGTGAGCATTGCTGAAGCCCACGGGAAGACTTCCCCGCAGATAATCCTCAGGTGGCAGCTGCAGGCCGGCAACATCGCCATCCCAGGATCGAGCAATGAAGACCATATCGCCGAGGATTATGACATTTTTGACTTTGAACTTACCGAAGAAGAGATGGACAGGCTGAATGCGCTGGACCGGAATGAGAGATTTGCGGATTACTGATGAAGAAGCTGATTCGCTTTGCAGCCCTGGCGGTTCTTGCAGCTGCTGTGTCGGACTGTCTTTCAGGGTGCGGGACTGCAGAATCGGCTTTTGT
>JBMNPE010000081.1:0-5990 GCA_050943435.1 Oscillospiraceae bacterium
GAACTCCGCAAGAAGGGCGGCGGGTATTTCGGTTCAGGCGAGAGCACCGGGTCCATTGGCGTTGTGACGCTCAATCTCCCGAGAATGGCGTATCTCTCCGCTGACGAAAAGGAATTCTACGCCATGCTGGACAAATACATGGACATAGCTGCCCGCTCCCTAAGGATCAAGAGAGAGGTCATAACAAAGCTGCTCAACGACGGGCTCTATCCGTATACAAAGAGGTATCTCGGGACATTCGAGAACCACTTCTCCACAATAGGGCTCATCGGAATGAACGAAGCCCTCGAGAACGCGAGGTGGCTCAGGACCGACCTCACGACCGAAAAGGGCAGGAAGGCTGCAGTAGAGGTTCTCAACCACATGCGCACCCGCCTCTCCGACTACCAGGAGCAGTACGGGGATCTCTACAACCTCGAGGCAACTCCTGCGGAATCCACCACATACAGGTTTGCCAAGCACGACGTGGCAGACTTCCCGGACATCATAACAGCCGGGAAGGAAGGAGAAGCCCCGTATTACACCAACAGCACGCATCTCCCGGTGGGATATACCGACGACATTTTCGATGCGCTCGAAATGGAAGACGAGATGCAGACGCTCTACACGAGCGGCACGGTGTTCCACGGTTTCCTTGGCGAGGAGCTTCCGGACTGGCAGTCGGCCGCAACCCTCGTCAAGAAGATTTCCGACAACTTCAAGCTCCCGTACTACACCCTCTCCCCGACGTATTCGATCTGCCCGGAGCACGGATACATCGCCGGCAAGCACTTCAGGTGCCCCAAGTGCGGGAAGGAAGCAGAGGTGTACTCGAGGATAACGGGATATTACAGGCCTGTTAAGAACTGGAATGACGGGAAGGTTTCAGAATTCAACGACAGGAAGACTTACAACCCCGCCTACATAACGAGGCCGGACAGCGAGATAAACCCGGGATTCACCGGAAGGGCCGCCGCTGCCAAGAGCGAGGCCCCGGCAGAAGCCCCCGCCTCCGCAATACTGCTGGCTACAAGGTCCTGCCCGAACTGCAGGATTGCAGAAAAGAACCTCGACGAGGCCGGGGTCGGATACAAGGTGATGTACGCCGACGACGAGGACGGAGCGGATCTCGCCCGCAGGTACGGAATCGCGTCAGCCCCGACTCTCTTCGTCCCGGACGGGGATACCTACAGGACATACACAAGCGTCAGCGACATAATAGGATACATAAAGCACTGAGATTCAGTCAGAAAAAGAGGGAGTTCACAATAAAGGGACAGCCCGCAGCTTCACTAAGAGCTGCGGGCTGTTCCCATTCTTCCGAACTTTTTTGTCAGACTCCGCTGTCGGCGTAGTTGGAGAGCACCCTGGCTGACGGGTCGTCCACGTCGCAGCCCTCCCAGTTTTTGTTTGGCATCCAGAAGTCTACGACCATGTCGGACTGCCCGGGATAGTATTTTTCGAAAATATCCCTGTACAGGAGCGATTCCTTCGTGAAGGGCCTCGCGTGCACGTATTTCTCAGCTCCTTTTCTGAACTCGTCGTCAGTGTAGACTGTCTCCGCATAGGCCTTGAGGTCGTCCACCATCGAGTGGCCCACAGCGTCCGAGAAAGCGGCCTTCTCCCTCCAGAGAATCCTGTCGGGGAGCCAGGTGCCGTCGTCGAACGCCTTTCTCAGAAGGTACTTCCCCTTCCCGTGGGTGTTCATCTTGAAGCGCGGGTCAATCGACATGACATATCTCACGAAGTCGAGGTCGCCGAATGGCACTCTCGCCTCGAGAGAGTTCACTGAGATGCACCTGTCAGCCCTGAGGACGTCGTACATATGCAGTTCCTTCACCCTCTTCTCGGCTTCCTTCTGGAACTCCTCCGGGGAAGGGGCAAAATCCGTGTATTTATACCCGAAAAGCTCATCGGAGACTTCTCCAGTGAGAATGACCCTCACATCCGTCCTCTCGTGGATCGCTTTGCAGCAGAGGTACATCCCTATGCTCGCCCTGACCGTTGTTATGTCATATGTCCCGAGGAGCTCAATCACATGCGGAAGGGCCTCTATGACGTCGTCCTTTGTCATCGTGACCTCTGTGTGGTCGGCTCCGAGGAACTCGGCTGTCTCCCTGGCGTACTTTAAGTCTATCGGGTCGAAATCCATGCCGATTGAAAATGTCCTGATCCTTCCTCCCAGCTTTCTCGCGGCTATCGAGCACACGAGGGAGCTGTCCAGTCCGCCGCTCAGAAGGAATCCCACCGGGACATCCGAATCGAGCCTCTTGTCGACGGCTTCTATCAGCTTTGCCCTTATGTGCCTGCAGATCGACTCCTCATCGGTTTCCCTGCATCCCGTGTTAGCTGTCGGGTCGCGGAACATAGTGAACTTCCCGTGGGAATAGTAGCACCCGGGAGGAAACGGCATGACTTTACTGCAGAAGCCCATCAGCATCTTGGGCTCGCTCGCAAATACGATGCTGCCTTCCGCGTCGTAGCCGTAGTAGAGCGGCCTGATTCCTATCGGGTCCCTCGCCGCCACCAGCTCGCCGGACTCAGAGTCGTAGATTATCATCGCGAATTCAGCATCGAGCCAGTAGAACATCTCCGTGCCGAGCCTCTTCCAGAGGGGAAGCAGGACCTCGCAGTCGCTGCCGCTCTTGAAGGTGAAGTCCGTCGACAGCCATTTCCTGATTCTCCTGAAGCCGTAGATCTCCCCGTTGCAGACTACGGCATCATCCCCCATCGTGAACGGCTGCATGCCTTCGGCAGACGGCCCCATGATGGCAAGCCTGTTGAATCCCAGCCAGCCTCCGGGGATCTCCGTGATCCTGGTCATGTCAGGCCCTCTCGACTTAGTCCTCGCAAGGGCTTCCTGGGCCTCCTTCATCGTGAGTCCGCTGCCTATGTAGCCGACGATCGAACACATAAAAAAACACCTCCGGATATGAAAAATGCAGCTATCTTCCAATTAGGACGAATAGCTGCTATCCGCGGTGCCACCTAAATGCTCCGCAACCGGAGCTCTCATAGGGTTCAGTCAAACCCGTCCGGCTTAACGCGCCGCCACGTCTCAATTACTTCCTTTCGGTTTGATATCGAAGCTCGGGAGTGTTCTTTCGCGAAGCCGTCCTGCGGGATTTCCACCGGCGCCCGCTCTCTATCGGGACCTGGATCGTTACTTTTCTCCGTCAAAGCCTTTGATGATTTTAGTAATTATTATTCACCAAATCGGCCTGTTGTCAACGTTTTTTGAATTATTTCCCGCAATTTCCCTCACCAGTCCGCATATTTTCTCCGAAGCGGAAGACGGTATGTACTTGTGCTGGTTCTCTATCATTGCGTCCCTGAAGGCAGGGTTGGAAACCACGTCAATTGCGGCTTCGAGGGACTCGGAAGGCCTGCCCAGCTGTATTCCCATCCCGTGTGAGCAGAAGAAGCGCATGTTCATGGTCTCGCAGCCCGGTATGGTCTCAAGGAAGACCATCGGTATTCCCACGCTTGCTGCTTCCGTAATGGAAAGGCCTCCGGCCTTTGTCAGGACAGCCTCGCTGGCCATGAGATACGCGGCAATGTTCTCCGTGTGGCCGAGGACCACGATCTTCTTCCCGAATCTCTTTTCTATCTTCTCGCGCAGCTCCCTCCTGGATCCGCAGACCACTATCCCGCGCTTTTCTGGATCTGCCTCCGAGACTGAGCACATCGCCTGGACTGTGTCCATTATGTTTCCGGCACCCATGCTGCCGCCCATTATGAGATAGTACTTTAATTCCGGGTCGAGCCCCAGCATCCTCTTGGCCTCGTCTTTGCGGACAGGAGTGCAGAACTGGTCTGAAACCGGTATCCCGAGAGGCCGTATTCTGTCCCTGGGTATCCCGTGCGAAGTGAATTCGGGAATGAGCTCCGGGGACGGTATCACGTATGCATCGCACTCTGGCTCCCCGGTAAACGGGATGCAGGTATAGTCCGTCACGACGAATACCTCCGGCGGAACCCTGTATCCGCTCTTCCTCATGGAAAGCAGCATCTCTCCCGGATAGAGGTGGGTCACCACCACGGCGTCGAACCTGTGGGACTCCATATAAGTCCAGAGCGTGTTTCTCATTATCTTGTTGAAGAGGTAGACCGGGGATTTTATGCGGAGCCCGTCATAGGCCTCCCCGACCTTGTAGACAGTCCCGAATGCCTTGGGATGCTTCTGGACGAGTTTTATGTATGCATTGTTTACAAGCCCCGAGAGCCTGCTGTCGCGGATGAGATACGGGTCAACCACAACAGCAGTATCACCCTGGGAGACAAATTTTTCCTTCAGCGCCTCGGCGGCAGACTTGTGTCCGCCCCCGGTGCCGCACGTCATTATCAGGACATCCATCCGAATCCAACCTTGAGGTGTTCTTTCTCTTCCCCGCTCAGGAGAAGCTTGAGGCCTACAGAAGCCGCGGATACGGCAAACCCGATGACCACAGCGGGGATGGTGCAGAAAACAGCCGTCAGCACCGCGGAAACAGTATATGAGAATATCGTCTTGTAGAAGTCAGGCCTGATCCTGATTATCGTGGAGAAGGCAATGAACGCGCATGCAAGCACCACGAGCGGGACAAAGCACGGCAGAAGCCCGAGAAGGCACCCGAAGGTCACTGTTATTCCCTTGCCTCCCCTGCTGCCCCGGAAAACCGGAAACAGGCATCCTATGACCGGGGCCGCAAGGACAGCAGCGCTCCAGAGGCTGAGCTCCGTACCGGACTCTATCCTCGGATGGAAATACAGCATCACGGGGACAAATCCCTTAGCGAGATCAAATATGAGAGTGAGGGTTCCGCATGCAAAACTTCCGTATTTGTAGGCGTTTGCGACACCTGGATTGTGATCCGGGCTGTCCTCAAGCACACCGTCCAGCTTGAACGCCTTCGAGAATATGACGGCGAAGTGGATGGTTCCCAGCAGATATCCAAGTATTGTGTAGAAAATAATATCCTTCATAGACCTGCACCGTAACCATTCTAACAGGTGCCATGCCATCGCGCCTTATATAATGTCGGCTCTTTGTAAGAAAAAGACTATATTTCCCTTATGTTCCTTCTGTCTATGGTATGCGGAGCCTTGCGCGTCCGGGGGTATCCCACGGCAACGCTTATCTCGAACCTCCACCCGGGCTCCATGCCGAGCCTGCTTCTCCACCTGCCGCCTTCTTCGCCGAGGAAGATCCTGTCAGGTGCCGCCATGATGACGCTCCCGAGCCCCATGGACTCCGCGGCGAGGCAGATTGTCTGGGCCGCTATCCCCGCATCCACCGCCGTGTAGTCGTTTTCCGTCCTTGAGGACACCACTATAACCAGGGGTGCGCCGAAAAACACCTTCCCGTCCCGCATGGCCAGCCTTTCGAGATAGTCCGTCTCACCGGCCTCACGGGCCTTCTCGGCTATGTCGTGCTCCATTTCCCTGATTAGCGCGGGATCGGTGACAAAAATGAATTTCTGCTCCTGCCTGTCCAGGGACGTGGGGGCTTCCAGTGCAGCGGTCTCCAGCGCTTCCACTGCATCCCGGGGCACAGGATCCGGCATGTAGTCCCTTGTGCTGGACCTGGAGGCAATCACCCTCAGGACCCCGTTGTCAATGACCCCTGACATAGTGGACCTTTGAGGTTATCTGCTTGTCCCTCGGAGGCATGTCCGGGAACCCGAAGGCCCCTATTGCAGTGACATGCCTCTCTGGCTCAATCCCTATCTTTTTAAGCACTTCTATCACGTCGGGCTCGTCCTCTATGGTCATGAACTGGTTAACCCACACAGATCCGAGCCCCATGCTCTGGGCGGCTATGAACATGTTCTCCATTGCGCAGCCGGCATCCTGGAAGGGAGTGCGGTGCCCTCGCTCGTCGGTGATCATTATTACAAGCGGGGCCCCGAAGAATTTGTGGTCGGACACTTCTCCCCCGAGGTGCCTCCACGACACCTCGGCGACCTCGGCGATATAGTCCATGTCGGTGATCACGAAGAATTCCCAGTTCTGCCTGTTGAAGGCATTGG
>JBMNPE010000082.1:0-5892 GCA_050943435.1 Oscillospiraceae bacterium
AATCCCGGTATCTATCCCGAGGAGCCTCTTTCTCGCGTCCTTTACTGCTTCCGCGGTGTTTACCAGGACGATGCTCACAGATGCCATGTCGCAGAATCCGTCCCCGGATATCCTCGAAAAGAACCCGTCGCTCAGGGCTGCAGGATAATCCCTTATATAGAGCACCCTTATGAATCTGCCGTCCGCCTCGATGCCCTTCCTTCCAATTCTTGCATAGTCGGGTACAGCGCATGCCCTCGGGTCGAATCCCGAATAATCGCTCTCCGCATAAGCCTCTTCCGGACAGATGAGGCCTGCACACGCCGACAGCCTCTCCTCTGTTCCGAGGGGTAAAAGCCCTGACCCTATTCCGGACAAGGCGTCGGAAAAAGCCGCAGAGAGCCTAGAAATGGATGACGCCGCCTCGTCCGTGCTTCCGGCCCTCACTGTGAGAGTCAGGATGTTCTCCCGGAAGCCGCCGGAGCCCTTCTTTAAGGCACTTAGGAGCATCCTGTCGTACTCCTCCCTCAGCCTGTCAAGCCAGTCACCTTTACGGTCCATGAGCAGCCCTTTTTCTAGGTCCTTTCTGGTGAGCTTCCTCTTAAGGGAAGTTATCTGGGCCTCTGTTCCGGGCTCCAGCACCGCGAGGGCCGAGCACCAGCACCTGAGAAGTTCCTCCCGGTCCCTGTCGTCGAGGCATGAGTATCCCGTGTCGAGAATCCGGAAGCTGCCCGAGTACCTGCCGCCCGGCAGCTCCCATATCCCGCTGCCGGGCTCAATGCCGGCGCAGATGAGGTCCAGTGCCGACGAAGGCTGAGTAAGCTTTCCTGTATTCCTCTCGTTAAGTTTTGCTTTCAAGCTTAGATATGTCTCCCTTTCCCCTCACTGTGAATTCTCCCATGCGGCAGGCGGCTGTCGTGCCATACTCCGGGTCTAAGAGCATTCCTGCATAGTCTCTCCTCGGGAACACGAGCAGCCTGCGGGATAAAGCGGTCGACTTTATCCACGCCGCCGCAGTCTTCTCCGCGTTCATGCCGTTGTAGGAGGCGAATGCCATGAGGAGCGGAGGCACCGCCGCTATGACGCACACCCAGGAAGTCAGCTCCGCCCCGAGGCTGTCGATGAGCAGGAACCTCGCAGCTGCCGCCTGCAGGCACCCCAAGACGGAGAGCACAGTCTGCCTCAGGGTGAGCCCGAAGAACACCGACTCCTTTATGTCCCTTATTTCGGCGTTGATCCTTATATCCAATGTGTCCGCAGTTCCTCCTTTCCCAAAACAAAAAAGACCGCCTGGAAGCGGTCTTTCCGGACAATAAAAATCCGCGGAGCCCTGCGGTTTCCGCGGATAAGCCTTACAGGATTATGCTTATTTGTTCATGGCCTCTGCGACTGCAACTGCCACTGCGACAGAAGCGCCGACCATCGGGTTGTTGCCCATTCCGATGAGTCCCATCATCTCGACGTGAGCCGGGACTGAGGACGAGCCTGCAAACTGGGCGTCGGAGTGCATCCTGCCCATGGTGTCGGTCATGCCGTAGCTTGCGGGGCCTGCCGCCATGTTGTCCGGATGGAGCGTCCTGCCCGTGCCGCCGCCGGAAGCGACCGAGAAGTACTTTTTTCCTGCCTCGATCCTCTCCTTCTTGTAGATGCCGGCGACAGGATGCTGGAACCTTGTCGGGTTGGTGGAGTTTCCGGTGATGGAGACTTCCACGTCTTCCTTCCACATGATCGCGACGCCTTCCCTGACGTCGTCTGCGCCGTAGCACCTGACAGAAGCCCTGTCTCCCTTGGAATACGGGGTCTCGGAGATGATCTTGAGCTCGCTCGTCTTATAGTCGTAC
Organism: Oscillospiraceae bacterium; assembly: GCA_050943435.1. Classification (GTDB taxonomy): domain Bacteria; phylum Bacillota; class Clostridia; order Oscillospirales; family Ruminococcaceae; genus RGIG5675. The sequence continues at coordinate 1,821 of JBMNPE010000082.1, forward strand.
ACGGTCTCCACATACGTGAATCCGTTGACCCTGGAGATTATCTTTGCGGCGTCCTTGCCGAGTCCGTCGAGGCATACCCTGAGCGGGATCTTCCTCGCCTTGTTGGCGTTGTTAGCTATCTTGAGTGCTCCTTCCGCAGCCGCGAAGGACTCGTGTCCTGCTAGGAAGCAGAAGGAATGGGTGTCCTCGGAGAGCAGCATGGCTGCGAGGTTGCCGTGGCCGAGCCCGACCTTCCTCTGCTCAGCGACAGATCCCGGTACGCAGAAGGACTGGAGTCCCTCTCCGAGCGCCTTCGCAACGTCGACTGCCGTCTTGCAGCCCTTCTTGATGGCGATGGCGGCTCCGACTTCATATGCCCAGCATGCGTTGTCAAAGCAGATGGGCTGTGTGGAGCGGACGATTCCCATGACATCCACGCCCTTGGCGTCGACTATTGCCTTGGCCTCGTCCAGATCCTTAATTCCGTAGGAGTTGAGGACCTTGGTGATCTTGTCGATCCTTCTCTCGTAATTTTCAAAAAGTGCCATAAGTCTTCTCCTCCCCGATCATTCGGCACGCGGGTCGATGAACTTGACCCCGTCGGAGTAGCGGCCGTAAGTCTTCGTGTATTTCTTGAGGGTCTCGGCCGGATCAGCGCCGGTCTTGACGTCCTTCATGAAGGCTCCGAGGTTCACGTACTCATATCCTATGATCTCGCTGTTCTCGTCGAGTGCGAGCTTTGTGATATAGCCTTCGGTGGTGTGCAGGTATCTCGGTCCCTTTGCCCTCGTGGAGTAGATCGTCCCGACCTGGCTCGTGAGGTTCTTTCCGAGGTCCTCCATTCCGGTTCCGACCGGGAGTCCGTTCTCGGAGAACGCGGACTGTGAGCGGCCGTATGCAATTTGCAGGAACAGCTCGCGCATTGCCGTGTTGATGGCGTCGCACACGAGGTCCGTGTTGAGGGCCTCGAGGACTGTCCTTCCGACGATGGCTTCAGAGGCCATTGCAGCGGAATGGGTCATTCCTGAGCATCCGATCGTCTCGATCAGGGCCTCCTCGATGATTCCGTTCTTGACGTTGAGAGTGAGCTTGCAGCATCCCTGCTGTGGAGCGCACCAGCCTACTCCGTGGGTGAGGCCTGAGATATCCTTGATATCCTTGGCATGCACCCATTCGCCCTCTTCAGGGATCGGAGCGCATCCGTGCTGACCGCCGCAGTGCACAGGACACATGTCTTCTACTTCTTTTGTGTAGGTCATATCGCATATCCTTTCTATCATTTGCCCGCGGCCGGTAAAGCCGACGGATGACATTCAGCCGTCAGTTATTATAGCGCATTTTCGGTAACTGTGAATAAGGATACTGGTTTTCCCTTATGAGCCCTTTCCTGTAGGCGTCCCTCAGCTCCTTGAGGTCGGAAATCCTCTCCATCAGTGCCTTGCCCTGGTCGGTGTCGCTTATCATGACTCGGCGCTTCATCTTTTCCACGACCTTGATTTCAGGGGTGAGCTCCACCCCGTCCTTCGGGGGCCTGTGGACTGCGAGCGCCAGGTGGTGCGAATTGAATATCAGCGTGTACCCCGCTATGCCGGTCTTATCTCTGTATGCCTTGGAGAGCCCGCCGTCTATCACGAACAGCTTTCCGCCGGCCTTTACAGGACTCTCGCCCTTGGTGGTCCTCACGGGGACGTGCCCGTTTATGATGTGCGTCGTCTCCTCCGGGTTGAGCCCGAACTCCTCGAGGATCCTGTCCACGTACTTTTCGTCCTTTACTAGCTCGTAGTACGGGTCGTAGGCCTCTTTCCTCAGCTCCTTCTCGTCTGTGAAGAGCCTCTCGAAAGTGGTTATCCTGTCCTTGCCGTATACAGGGCTCTTTGGCCCGCACCACAGATACCACATGAAGTCCACAGTCCTGGCCTTCTTATCGGGTTCATCCACAGGATCCAGGAAGTATGCGTCCACCGCCATGCGGTTTATTTCGTCGAGGAGCTCCCTGCCGTATTTTTCTCCCTCGCCGAGGTCGATCCTCGTGAACCTTCCGTCCGGGTCCATCGGTATGCATCCGTGGTAGAGGAGGTTCCCGTTGCACACCTTGTACATGGAGCCGTTCGAATAGAGGTAGCGGATGTGCCGCCTCAGAGTCTTCGAGTGCATGAAGCTCGACTTGAGGTTTGCGACGAGCTCCTTCTCCTCATGGGTCAGCTCCAGGGGCATCTTCCAGTTGATCGTCGGGAAGTTCATGTCCCTCATCTTGTACTTTTCCCCGTCAATCTCAATTGTCCCGGACTCCGGGTCGACCTTTTCGAGCATCACCCTGTCCGCGAGTCCGTATTCCGGGTGCCTCTTTATGATCGAGCCCTCGAGCTTAAACTGGATGACGGAGATCGCCTTGTACATCTTTGCCGCGAGGTCGGTGCTTATGTCGTCATACTTGTTGTAGTCGAGCAGGTGCACCCTGAATCTCTCGCAGGGGTCGTCAGCGTAGACAGTAGAGGCGAATGTGGAGAGCGGCCTCAGGTTTATCCCGTAGCCGTCCTCAAGCACGTCGAAGCTGTTGTAGGAAAAAGCTATCCTCAGGACGTTGCACATGCAGGCCTCATTGCCGGCCGCTGCCCCCATCCACAGCACATCGTGGTTTCCCCACTGTATGTCGACGTCGTGGAAGTTCATGAGCTCGTCCATGATTATGTCGGCCCTCGGCCCCCTGTCGTAGATATCTCCTATAATGTGCAGGGTGTCGATAGTTAGGTTGTGAATTAGCCCGCAGAGCGCTTTGATGAAGTCCTTTCCGGCATCTATACCGACTATACCGTTCAGGATTTCACCGTAATAGTATTTCTTGTCGTGCTCGCTCGAATCCTCGTGCAGAAGCTCGTCTATAGCATGGGCGTATGCCTGGGGCATCCTGCGCCTGACGCTCGAGCGGGTGTACTTCCTGCCGACGTTCTTGGCAAGGCTCACGAGTCTGCGGATTGTCTCCTTCTGCCACTCGTCGGTGTCGGTTCCCTCTGCGTGTGCTTCCTGGAGGGTCTTGTCCGGGTCGTAGATAAGGTCCTCGAGCTCCTTCTTGTCGGACGCCGATATCTTGTCCCCGAAGGTCTCGTCCATCTTGGCCCTGATTATTCCTGAGGAGCTCCTCAGGAGCCTTATGAAGCTCTGGTATTCGCCGTGGATGTCGGAAAAGAAGTATTCCGTGCCCTTTGGAAGGCTGCACACTGCCTGGAGATTGATGATTTCGGCCCCGGCGCTCCTCGCGTTCGGGTACTGCATGCCTAGAAGTCTAAGGTATTCAAGATCCCGCACTCCGCATCACCTCAATAAGCTTTCCCGGAGCTTGTGTCCGGACGCATCGTATTCTGTATATTCAGTTATTATTAATTGACTAATTAAATGACTAATTAAATAAAGTATAACATATAGAAAAGGGACAATATGCCCTGACTGCACAAGTTGTCATGCCGGGGAATATTTTTTCCCACATTCCTTAAAATGAAGTCTTTAAGGCATGCAAAGTGGGTACATAATATATCAAATCCAGAAAACATATGAATTTCTAGAAGATGCCACAGCTACCCGTGGAATAGAGTTATTCTCTGCTACCGCCAACGTTCCCGATTCCAGCGGCATTACTTCCATCCTTCCAATAACGGTCACCTACTATGCAGACAATGAATTGGTTTTAAGAGGTTCCTATGAGGAATGCCAGAAGCAGAAGCTGGCTGACTGTGCAGAAGTAATCCACACGGACATTCTATCCGTGAAGCGGACGACCCCAACTACGATAGTTCCGACACCAGCGGAGACTGCAACTTTGAAGCAGAGATGTTCAAAAAGGGATACATCGCAATGAGCTTCGAGCAGGCATACGCTCTCCTTTCCGACAGCGCATCCTGAACCTTAGTTTTTTATTTAGATAAAGATGACGGGGATCTCATCAGATTCCCGTCATCTCTCTAACTATCCTGTCCGAGCCCTTGACTGCAGCTGTCAGGAGCACCATGTTGAAAACCGTCTCGCCGAGATACTTCCAGACTGCCGCCACTGGAGTCATGTCAGCGTCCACTGTGGGAGGAGTTGAAGCAAACGCAGAGAA
>JBMNPE010000083.1:0-5884 GCA_050943435.1 Oscillospiraceae bacterium
AGTCCCTTTCTGATGTTTTCAAGTTCGCTCATGGCCTGGTTGTACTGCTCCTCGTTCGGGGCCTTGCCGTGCCATGCAGCCGTGTTCTCCATGAAGGACACTCCCTTGCCCTTTACCGTCTTCTGGACGATGCAGGTCGGCTTGTCGCTCTCAGTGAGTGCTTCGTTGAAAGCCTTTTCGAGGGAATCGAAATCGTGTCCGTCGCAGGTGATGACTCTCCACCCGAAGGCCTGGAACTTGTCAGGTATCGGCTCAGGTCCGCTTATCTCTGCAATAGGTCCGTCGAGCTGGATGCCGTTGTAGTCGACGATTGCTATCAGGTTGCCGAGCTTCCTGTGGGCGGCGCTCATCGCTGCCTCCCAGACCTGGCCTTCATCTATCTCGCCGTCTCCGAGGATCGTGAATACCCTGAAGTTCTTTCCGGCGAGCTTGCCTGCAAGAGCCATTCCGACTGCCGCGGAGATTCCCTGTCCGAGGGAGCCCGAGCTCATGTCAATTCCCGGTATCGTGTTCATGTCGGGATGTCCCTGGAGCATCCTGCCGTACTTCCTGAGGCCCTTGAGCTCTTCCTTGGGGAAGTAGCCCAGTTCGGCGAGCACCGAATAGAGGGCAGGGCACGTGTGGCCCTTGGAGAGGACAAAGCGGTCCCTGTCTTCCCACTTCGGGTTCTTGGGATCTATCCTCATGACTTTCGTGTAGAGGTATGCGAGCGTGTCGCAGATCGATAGAGATCCGCCCGGATGGCCGGACTGCGCGCAGTAGATCGCGGTGATCACGTCTTCACGCAGGGTGTTCGCGAACAACTGAAGCTGTTTCTTTTCTTTGTTATCCATAAATACCCTCCTTCGGATATCTTAAAAACTCTAGACCAGGAACCTGCTGATGTACTGTCCCACGCCGCCGTCAAGGCATTCGCCCACGACCACATCGGCCTTTTTCTTGAGCCAGTCCGGGGCATTTGCCACCACTACCGCTGTTCCGGCAGCCTCGAGAAGGGGCAGGTCGTTCTGGAAATCCCCTATTGCAGAGGTGTTTCTCTGCTTTATCCCCAGAAGTTCAGCAAGCTTCATGAGGCCGGCCCCCTTGTTGACCCCGGATGGCATCACCTCAAAGTACGTCGGAGAGGTCTGTGCCCACACATATTTCCTGAAAACAGGGTCCCCGGAAGCCCGCTTCTCATAGTATACAATTATTTTTTCTATTGTTCCAGATTCCGCAGCGAACAGTATTTTGTTCATTTTCCGGCTTATTGAGCCGAGCGGCTGCATCACCCAGTGGAGGCCGAAAGTGGAGAGGTGGGAGTCTATCTGTTCGTTGTTCCTCGGGGTGTATATGTCGTCGCCGCCTATGAGTTCGTATCCGACGTCCGGAAACTCTGAGACGATGTCCTCTACGAGGGTCTTGTAGTCCGGGTCGAGCACCCGCTGATACGCGGCCTTCTCCCTTGAAAAGTCGTACAGAATGCCGCCGTTGCAAAGTATCACCGGAATCCTGAGCCCGAGCTCCTTTGCAAGGGCCCTCGTGGCCTGTACCCCGCGTCCTGTGCACAGCGTGAAATTCCCGCCTTTTTCTATAAACTGCCTTATGTACTCAGTATTTGCCCTGGGAATCGGCTTTCCTGCCCGCATCAGCGTGCCGTCGACGTCGCTCACGATCAGGTACTTTGAAAGGTCCTTTTTCACGGTTCCTGCCCTCCTGGTCCGAGCCCCGACAGAAACCCGGTGAAATAGTCCGGGAGCAGGCTGTCGAATTCCATGTATTCACCGGTCCCCGGATGCCTGAATCCCAGGATTTTCGCGTGCAGGCACTGCCCTGCAAGCCCTTTGTCTGCCGCCCCCCTGCCGTATACCGGGTCTCCCGCCACGGGATGGCCTATGTAGGCCATGTGCACGCGTATCTGGTGGGTCCTCCCGGTGAGCAGCCTCAGGGATATGTATGTGTAGTCCCTGTATCTGTCAATGACTTCCCATGTGGTGACGGCCCTTTTGGAGTTCTTTTCTGTGACGCAGAATTTCTTGCGGTCCCTGGGGTCCCTTCCGATCGGGGCATCCACGGTCCCGGAGTCCTCTTTTATTACGCCCCTCACCACGCAGTGGTACCGCCTCGTGATGGAGTGTTCTGCAAACTGCCCGGCGAGGCATCTGTGAGCTGCGTCGTTCTTTGCAACGACGAGAAGCCCGCTGGTATCCTTGTCTATCCTGTGCACAATCCCCGGCCTTGCCACCCCGTTTATCCCTGACAGGCCCCCGCAGTGGAAGAGTATCCCGTTTACGAGCGTTCCCGTCTCGTTTCCCGGGGCCGGGTGCACAACCATGCCCTGCGGCTTGTTGACGACTATGACGTCATCGTCCTCATATACAATGTCTATCGGAATGTCCTCTGGCTCCGCCGCGAGCGGCTTCGCCTCTGGAATTTCTATCGAAATTTCTTCGCCGTTCCTGAGGATCCTGTTCTTCCTGGCGGGGACTCCGCCGACGAGGACTTTTCCCTCTGAGATGAGCTTCTGGACGGCGCTCCTAGAGAGCTCCCTGCCTCCGAGGGCTTCAGGTTCGAGGTCGGAAATATAGGAATCAATCCTGTGTCCCTCGGCCCCGGGGCCGGCTTTGAGCGAGAAGCTCCCGCCTTCCATCGTCAGGCCTCCGCACCGCTGCGGCGCTTCCTCGAGTCGTCAATGATCACCGAGAGCACAAGCAGCACCGCCCCTACCGTGATGAGGACGTCTGAAATGTTGAATATTGCGTAGTCGGTAAACAGGAATTCGAAGTAGTCAATGACATACCCGTATACCGCCCTGTTGAGCAGGTTGCAGAACCCGCCCGCGAGAACCATCACAAAGCTCACCCTGGTGAGGGTTGAGAAAGTCTTTCTCTTTACAAGAAGGTATACGAGCAGCGCGGCGAGGATGACCAGAGTCACTATGGTCAGAGCCAGCTGGTGCTCTTCGAATATGCTGAAAGCCGCGCCGGTATTCTCGCAGTATCTTAGGCCTATGATGCCCTTTATAAGAGTTATGGTGGTGCCCTTCTCGAGGAGCAGGTCGGCGATCCACCTGCTTAAGTAGAAGTCTGCTGCGACTATAGCAACTATAGAGACAAGTATTGCCGCCACTTTTCCCTCCCTAAAAAGGCGGTGCCCATATCCGGGCACCGCCTGTAAGCGTCAAATCTTCCAAAATCCGCCGGAATCAGACGTTGAAGGAGAAAACATCGCCGAAGTCGAGCTTTCCGAACTTGCTCTCAGTCTCGCCCTCCGTCTTCTTCTCCCCGGTCTCTTCGTCTGCCTTGCCGGCTTTTTCCTCTTCTGAGGCCTTGATGCTGTCTACAACTGCCTTTGCAGTGTCATCCAGGCTCTTGGCAGGCTCCTCTTCGGCCTTCTCTGCCTTCTCGGGCTCCTCCGCCTTGTTTTCAGCAGCCGCCTCTTCAGCCGGGGCTTCCGTATTCTCAGCAGGAGCCTCCTCTTCCGTGCCAAGATCCTTTATCTCGAGGCTGTCCAGTTCGTCGTCGCTGACCTTGAGCAGGCTCAGGACTTCGAGGTGGGACTTGTATATTGAGAGGACCTCGGACTTGAACCTTGAGAGCTCGCTCTTCATCTTCTCGTAGAGCTGCTGCTCTTCCTTGATCTTGTTCTCCGTGTCGGCAACCATCTTCTGGGACTTCATCTCTGCGTCCCTGGTTATGACCTCGGCCTTCTGCCTTGCCTCCTGGATCATGCTGTCGCTCAGCTTCTGGGCGCTCAGGAGAGCCTGCCTCAGCTTGTCTTCGTCCTGCCTGTACTCCTCGATCTTGTCGGCGAGCACGAGCATGTTCTTCTCGCTCTCTTCCTTCTGGGCGTTCAGCTGATCTATCTGATCGGCAATCTGGCTGAGGAATGCCTTGACGTCCTCTGTGTTGTAGCCTTTCCTCTGAGTCTCGAATTCAATTCCTCTTATGTCGCTAGAACTGAACATACTGCTGTTCCTCCAAACATTCTGTCTTTTGTGCCGGCCGAAAAGCACCTGGCCCGCACTGAGCCCCAGAGAAGGGGCGCAATCAAACGGCCTCCGGAAATGGAGACCGTCTCAGTCTTGTTTAAAAATACACTCCGCTGTTCTCGAGCTCGTCGAGAAGGTCTCCCACGATCCCGACATTGTACGGCGTAATAATAAACGTGCTGTTCGCCACTCTCTTGATCTGTCCGTTGTTGGCGTACGCCACTCCGGAAAGGAAGTCCACAAGCCTTCTCGCGACATCCTTGTTGGTGGATTCGAGATTCAGCACTACCGTCCTCTTGTTGTTGAGGTGGTCGGCTATGCTGCTTGCATCGTCGAACCTTTCAGGCTTTACGAGCACCACCTCGAGCTGGGTAGTCGCGTTGATGTTGACTATCTTGTTGTCGTTGGGGTTTCCGCTCTTCTGGCTCTTCTGCATAGCCCTTCTGTTGTCTTCCTCTTCATCGAGCCCTACGTCTATATCGCTGCTGTCCTGATTCTCATCATCCTCGTCGACAAATCCCAGTTTTTCGCCGAGCGTTTTAAAGAAACTCATCTATGCATTGCCTCCAAACCCGCGGGTAAATATTGCCCTTCCTATGCGAAGGACATTGGCTCCATGCTTAAGGGCCAGTTTATAATCTCCCGACATCCCCATGGATAGAAAATTCATGCGTATATTATCTATTTTTTCATTATTAATGTCAACAAACATGCGCCTTGTCTGCTCGAACACCGACTCGACCACAGAGTCATCCGCGATGGGTGCAACAGTCATCAGTCCGGTCACCCTGATGCCCGGCAGGCCTGCCGCAGTTTCGACTGCCCTCTGGAGGTCGTCCGGGCTCATCCCGGTCTTCTGCTCCTCCATGCCGGTGTTTACTTCCAGCATCACATCCTGGACTATTCCGAGCTCCATGGCCTTCTTAGATATCTCCCCGAGTATCTCTTCTGAGTCGGCGCTCTCGATGCACGCGGCCTTTCCCACCACATACTTGACCTTGTTCTTCTGGAGATGGCCTATCAGATGGGCTTCGCAGCCCTCCTTCTCGAAGAACGGGTACTTGTCCCTGAATTCCTGGGGCCTGTTCTCTCCCACCAGGGTTATTCCTGCCCTGAGGCACATTTCTATCTCTTCTACAGGACGAGTCTTAGTGACAGCCATCAGCCTCACGGACTCCGCCCTGCTGCCGGCAATCCGCGAAATGTCCTCCTCTATTCTGAGGACGTTGTCCCTAATCTCATCTGCTGAGATCTCTTCCGTCATAGAGATCCTTCCCTTCCGTAATTATTTCATCGTAAAGCCTGAGATACCCGTCGTCGCTCGTGTTGAGCCTTGAAATCACGTAGTCCTTTGTGGAGTAAACGGGGTCTATCTTCTTGAATATGACCTGTGTGCCGTATTTTACATAGACGCCGGTCTCCCCGTCAACGACGTGCAGTGCGCTTCTCTGGACCATGATTCCCTTGTAGTCGTAGAAGTTTATCCTGCAGTTTTCGAACCTTGCCTCGGCTATTTCGGAATTGATGTCGTTGCACGAGAACACCACGACGCCGTTCTCTGCTCCGTCCTCGGCCTCGGCCCTGACGACCTCCACTGGCAGCGTCTTGTCAGAGTCGTCCCCGAAAGTTATCGAGATGTCGTCGCCTACCGTGAACCTGTCTATGACATCCGCGGGCACCAGCGCCGCAAAATACCATGTGTAGCTCGTTATCAGCTTGCACCCGCCGGATTCGTACGTGCCGGAGTTCATCATGGCAGAGAGCTCGTCGGCGGTCACTGTCATTGCCTTCTCGGAAGTCGCCGTTCCTTCGAAGCCGTCAGTCCTGCTGCAGAAATAGCCCGCCTGGGACGCTGTGATGTATTCGTCGGAGGCCTCCGCGGTATACTCGTCCGCCTTGGCCCTGGTCTCTGCT
>JBMNPE010000084.1:0-5875 GCA_050943435.1 Oscillospiraceae bacterium
AAAGGTTCCTGGTCTGCTCATTCGTGTCAGCAGGCAGCTTCTCCCTGTTCTATGTACTCCTCTCGCTCACCCCGAGGCTGTGGCCTTCCCTCTCAGGGAAGCCTCTCATTGCGAGCATTACAGGGGCGTTGTTCGTGGGAGTCGGGGCAGGCCTCTGCGTCAGGGCCGGCGGTGCCCAGAGCGGAGACGACGCCCTCGCGATGATACTGGCGGAAAAGACCCGCCTTTCACTGACAGGGGCATATCTCATATCCGACCTCACGGTCCTTGCCCTGTCGCTCACATATATTCCGCCGAAGAGGATCGTATACTCGCTCATCACTGTTCTGCTCTCCGGCCAGATAATAGGGCTCGTGCAGAAAATCCCCTGTTCCTGGAAGAAAGAGGAGGAGGCTGAACAGCCCGCAGGAGGAAGATAACGCCCGGAGCGCTTAAGGCTTATGCGCTGCCGGGCGTATTTTTCATGCCGTTCAGAGCTCTATGAGGTCCGTATCGCTCTCGGTCAGGTCTATGGATCCGTCCTTTGTGAGCAGGATCATGTTCTCTATCCTCACGCCGAACTTCTTCTTGATGTAGATTCCGGGCTCTATCGTTATGACGACCCCCTCCTGCAGGATGCCGTCGTATCTCGGAGACGCCATCGGCCTCTCGTGGATCTCGAGCCCAAGCGAATGCCCGAGGGAATGCCCGAAGCATCCCTTGTAGCCGGCGTCGTCGATTATCTTCCTTGCTATCCCGTCGAGCTGGGTCCCGGTCATTCCGGCCCTTGCCTTCTTCTTGGACTCGTTGTGAGCCCTGAGCACCGTGTCGTATACGAGCCTCTGTTCTGCGCTTATCTCGCCCACGGCCACCGTTCTCGTCATGTCCGAGCAGTACCCTTCGAATTTCGAGCCGAAGTCCATGGTTACGAAGTCGCCCCTTGCGACCTTTCTGTGTCCGGGGACGCCGTGCGGCTTTGAGGTGTCCTGCCCAGTGAGGGCTATCGTGGAGAACGACGGGCCCTCGGACCCGAGCTTTCTCATCTCGTATTCGAGCTTTGCAGCGATCTGCAGCTCCTCAACTCCCGGGCGGATGTATTCGAGTATTTTGGAAAATGCCTCGTCCGTTATCTTCTGGGAAGCCTTTATCTTCTCTATTTCGTCCTGGGTCTTGACTGCCCTGGCATCCTCGCACTTTTCCCTGAGGCCCGAGTCGGCTACCAGCTCGATCTTCGGGAATTTTGCCCTGAGCTCGTTGTATCTCGAGATAGGGGCTGAATCCTCCAGGAACAGGGTCTTGATTCCGTACTTTGAGAGGAGATCCCCCAGCTGCTCCATCGGCTCACCCTGCAGGATGACATTCACGCCCTTGTATGCGGTCTTTTCCGCAACCTCTATGTACCTGAAATCGATTATCAGGTCGGCATGGTCCGGGGTCACAAGCAGCATCCCTGCGTCTTCACATGGCACCCCGGAGACATACCTGAGATTCGCCCCGGAATCTATGAGCGCCGCCTCCGAATTGGAACCAAGCAGCTCCCTCACGTATTCAATTCCCTTTTCCATCATCTGCTCCTTTTCTGCCTTCCGGGCCCGTTTCTGTGGACCCTTCTCCTGAGAGGCCTCTCGAAAAATCTCTTGAATTTCACGAACGGGTATATGTCAGCGGCCATCGGGTCCACGAGAATTGACATTATCCCTGCATTTTTTGCGAACAGCACGTCTGTGAAGAACTGGTCCCCCACTGCGGCAGTCTGGCTCCTAGGGGCCCCTGCTGCCCTGACGGCCTCGTCTGCACACCTCGCCGACGGCTTTCCAGCTTTGCTCACGTAGGGCAGGCCGTACCTGTCTGCAAACGGCCTGACGCGCTCTTCAGCGTTGTTGGAAACTAGGGCCATTTCTATTCCGGCTGCCCTCACTTCTGTCATCCACTTGAGGACGTCGTCGGACAGCACCTTGACACCGTCAGGAGTGAGCGTCCCGTCGGCATCCAGAAGCAGCGCATGAATCCCGTTCTCCTCAAAGAACTGAGGGGTCGTGTCAGTGATTCTCCTGAAATAGAAATCTGGCGTCAGCAAAATGTTCCCACCATAAATCAACGGCAAGACATCTCTGCCTTGCCGTTGTCCCCTGTCTCAATTATTTGTACTTGCGCTTGCGGGCAGCTTCGGACTTCTTTTTGCGGCGTACCGAAGGCTTCTCGTAATGTTCGCGTTTGCGGACCTCGGCGAGAACGCCGGATCTCTGGCAAGAACGCTTAAAGCGTCTGAGTGCGCTGTCAAGAGACTCGCCTTCACGTACTCTTACTTCAGCCATTAACCTCTTCTTCCCCCCTTGTCCGCATTGCAGTTATAGTTTAAAAGCGAATTTAATTCTATACGCATGGTTTATAAAAGTCAATGACGTATTTGCCCTGAATATCGGCATTTCCCGAAGTTTCTGCCACTCGGCTACTTCGCAACAATGTTGACTATCTTCCCGGGGACGTAAATCTCCTTGACTACCGACTTCCCCTCGAGGGACTGGGCGACCTTTTCTTCCTTCTTTGCGGCATCGAGCGCGGTCTCCTTGTCCGCATCCCTCGCCACGGTTATCCTGCCCTTGACTTTGCCGTTGATCTGGACTGCGATCTCGACTGTGTCGTCGAGTATCTTGCCTTCGTCATAGGTGGGCCAGCTGGAATACGCTATCGTGCCTTCAAAGCCGAGCTGCTGCCACATTTCCTCGGTGACGTGAGGGGCAAACGGGTTGAGGATCTTGAGGAAATCCCTCATTTCTCCTTTTGTGATGGAGCCCTTGTCGTAGAACTTGTTGACCATCGTCATCATCGCCGCTATTGCGGTGTTGAACCCGAGCTCCTCGATGTCATCGCTGACCTTTTTGACCACCCTGTGCATGTCATTTTCGAGGTCAGCGGAATATCCCTCGTCCTGGGTCATCATGTCCTTGAGGTCCCAGACCCTGTCCAGGAACCTCCTGCAGCCCTTGATGCTCGAGGAGGACCACGGGGCGGCCTTCTGGAAGTCGCCCACGAACATCTCGTAGACCCTCATAGCGTCCGCGCCGTACTGGGCCACAATGTCGTCAGGATTGACGACATTTCCTCTTGACTTGGACATCTTTTCGCCGTCTTCGCCGAGGATCATGCCGTGGCTCGTCCTCTTGAGGTACGGCTCATTGTTCGGGACGACGCCGATGTCGTAGAGGAATTTGTACCAGAACCTCGAATAGAGGAGGTGGAGGGTGGTGTGCTCCATGCCGCCGTTGTACCAGTCGACCGGGAGCCAGTAGTTCATCTCCTCCTTGGAGGCGAGTTCCTTGTCGTTGTGCGGGTCGGTATATCTTATGAAATACCAGGAAGAGCCCGCCCACTGGGGCATCGTGTCCGTCTCGCGCTTTGCGGGGCCTCCGCACTTCGGGCATGTGCAGTTGACCCAGGAATCCATCTTAGCGAGAGGCGACTTGCCCTCGTCAGTCTGCGTATAGTTCCCGACCTCGGGGAGCTTGAGCGGAAGCTCATCCTCGGGAACCGGGACCCAGCCGCATTTCGGGCATTCGATCATCGGTATCGGCTCGCCCCAGTATCTCTGCCTCGAGAACACCCAGTCGCGGATCTTGAAGGCCGTCTTCTTTTCCCCGCAGCCGTTCTTCTCAAGCCAGTCTATTATCTTTTCCTTGGCCTCATTGACTGAAAGCCCGTCGAGCCAGTCGGAGTTCACCATCGTGCCGACCCCGCCGTCGATGAAGGCCTGTTCCTCTATGCTGTCGTTGGATTTGCCCTTGACAACCCTTACTATCGGGAGGCCGTATTTCTTCGCGAATTCATAGTCCCTCTGGTCGTGCGCAGGAACTGCCATTATGGCACCGGTTCCGTGCGTCGCAAGGACGTAGTCCGCTATGAATATCGGTATGTGCTTTCCGTTCACCGGATTGATGGCCTCTACGCCGTCAATCCTGACGCCGGTCTTTTCCTTTACGAGCTCGGAGCGCTCGAATTCCGACTTCTCCGCGGCCTCTTTCTGGTACTCGCGCACCTCGTCCATGTTCTTTATTAGTCCTGCCCACTTCTCTATGAGCTTGTGCTCCGGGGCCAGAACCATGTAGGTGACGCCGAATATGGTGTCGGGCCTTGTAGTATAAATGAGCATGTCATCACCGGCGGTCGTCTTGAAAGTGATGTCTGCGCCGTGCGACTGTCCGATCCAGTTGCGCTCGGAGAGCTTTATCTTGTCCATGTAGTCGACGGTGTCGAGGTCCTTGTCGAGCCTCTCCGCGTATTTGGTGATCGCGAGCATCCACTGGCTCTGGAGCTTCCTTATGACCGGATGGTGGCATCTCTCGCAGACTCCGTTCACGACCTCCTCGTTTGCGAGGACGCACTTGCAGTGCGTGCAGAAGTTGACTGTCATCTCCTTCTTGTAGGCGAGGCCGTGCTTGTACATCTGCAGGAATATCCACTGGGTCCACTTGTAGTATTCGGGATCCGTGGTATTCACTGTCCTCGTCCAGTCGAAGGAGAATCCGAGGTCCTGCATCTGCTGCGTGAACCTCTTGATGTTCTTGGCTGTAACCACTGCCGGATGCACATGGTTCTCTATGGCGTAGTTTTCGGCCGGAAGCCCGAATGCGTCGAATCCTATCGGGAAGAGGACGTTGTAGCCCTGCATCCTGCGCTTGCGGGCGATGATGTCCATCCCCGTATAAGTCCTCGGGTGCCCGACATGAAGCCCCTGTCCTGACGGATAAGGAAATTCGACGAGAGCGTAGTATTTGGGCTTTGAGTGGTCCTCAGAAGCCGCAAATGTGTTCTCGTCGACCCATTTTTTCTGCCACTTTTTCTCTATTCTTGTAAAATCGTATGACATTTCGCGCCTCATTCAATGTCTTTCTTGATGTCTTCTATATCAATCTTTTCCGCATCCGCCCACAGCTTTTCCAGAGAATAGAAGCCCCTGGCTTCCTTGAGGAACAGGTGCACTATCACGCTGTTGTAGTCTATCAGTATCCATGCCGATCCGCTCACGCCCTCGACCCTGGCGGGTTCGACCCCGGCCTTGCTCAGCTGGAACTCCACCTCGTCGGCAATGGCGTTGAGGTGCGTGGTGCTCGTGGCCGACGCTATCACAAAATAATCGGAAAGCGTCGTCTGGCTCCCCACCTTGAGCACTGCTATGTCCTCCCCGAGCTTGTCGGATATGGCCTTGCAGGCTTTCTTGACTATTTCAAAAGGTTCCATTTTATCCTCCGCTGCCCTCGTACTCGTCCAGGGTTGCCACATTGGGGTCATCCCACGTGCTCGATGTGTTCTGTATCTCGACGACCTCCAGTTCTGAAGCCGGAACCGGATCGGAATAAGGCCTCATGTATGTATTGAGCAGGTCTGCCAGTTCTTCCGCATGCACTGAATACACGCTCAGCTGCATTGACCCGTACCCGTTGACTCCCTCCCCGGGGACTCTTAGCAGGGTCATGTCCGAGGTGCTCATGGATTTGACATTGCTTGCCAGTGTTATCATCTCATCCACGGTCAGGTCGGATTCCACGTATTTGTAGAGGCTCCTCACGAGGGAGATCATCTCCACGGTGGTCAGGGAATCCAGCTTCTTTATGAGTCCGGAGATGAAGTACCTCTGTACGTTCATCCTGCCTATGTCTGCGTCGGAATATCCGCGCCACCTGACGAACAGTTCAGCCCTGTCGCCGTTGAGCAGGTACGTTCCGGGCTCCATGATGTCTTCCTCGGAGAACGTGATCGTCTCGTCTATCGTAACTTCGACGCCTCCCATGGCGTCGACTGCCTCCTTGAAGCCCTCCATGGTTATCATCACGTAGTTGTCGATCGGGAGCTTCATCTGCGTGTTGATGACGCTGGCCAGGGCGTTGATCCCGGTGATCCC
>JBMNPE010000085.1:0-5856 GCA_050943435.1 Oscillospiraceae bacterium
GTTAGCTGGGAAAAGGACATCTTTGCAGGCCAGCAGGTCCCGGAGAGCGAATTCAAGGGATATGAGACCCTCTCGCTCGACGCCAACATCACCGCCCTGGCAGCCGGAGGACAGGTTACCGGAAGCGCTCTCGAGGGAGACAAGGTCGCTGTTGTACTAAACAAGACCCCGTTCTATGCCGAAATGGGCGGCCAGGTCGGCGACACAGGATACATAAGGACACAGGACGGAACGGGAGAAATCAGGGTTCTCGACTGCAAGAAGGCCCCGGAGGGATATTTCGTTCACACCGGGGAAGTCACAAAGGGTATGATCCAGATAGGCGATTACGTCACTGCCGAGGTGGATCCCGACGTCAGGCACGCAATCATGAGGAACCACACCAGCGCGCACCTTCTCCAGGCAGCCCTCAGGCAGGTTCTCGGGAACCATGTGCACCAGGCCGGCGCATATTACGACAGCCACAGGACAAGGTTCGACTTCATGCACTACCAGGCCATGACACCTGAAGAAATAAAGAAGACCGAGGACCTCGTAAACTCCTGGATAATGCAGGACATCCCTGTGAAGATCGAGGAGATGAAGAAGGAGGACGCCGAGAAACTCGGCGCAATGGCCCTCTTCGGGGAAAAGTACGGTGACATTGTCAGGGTCGTGGAAATCGGCGACGTGTCCAAGGAATTCTGCGGCGGCACACATGTAGCGAGGACCTCTGAACTCGGGCTCTTCAAGATAATAAGCGAGGGATCCACGGCTGCAGGCGTGAGGAGGATCGAGTCAACAACGGGATTCGGCGTCCTTGAATACCTCGGCCACCAGGAGAAGATCCTCGCGGATGCCGCAGGTGCCCTGAGGCTCTCCGGTTCATTCGACCAGATCCCCGGAAGGATCGAATCACTCGAGGCAGAAGTCAAGGAGCTTAAGAGGCAGGTCGAGTCTGACAAGTCGAGGAAGGCAGGGGAAGAGGCTGATTCACTGCTCCGCGGAAAGGTCAATGTCGACGGCGTCAATGTCTATGCGGCGAGGATAAATGCGCCTCAGGAGACTCTGAGGAGCATATCCGATTCCATAAGGGACAGGGATGCAAATTCTGTGGTCCTGCTCTTCGGAAGGAACAACGACAGGAACATCCTGATCTGCGCATGCGGAAAGGAAGCCGTGGAACACGGATTCACAGCTAACAAGATAATAAAGAAGGTGGCCTCAAGGCTCGGAGGCTCCGGCGGAGGAAAGCCGGACTTCTCCCAGGGCGGCTTCAAGGATGACTCATCCGTAGAGGTGGTCATCTCCGATATAGGCAAGTTCATTAAGGAATCTGAATCCTGAAATAGGAGGCAAAAATAATGGAAGACTGTTTGTTCTGCAATATTGCAGCGGGAAAGATACCTTCCAAGAAGGTATATGAGGACAACGACGTCATCGCGTTCTATGACGTCAATCCCCAGGCGCCTGTGCACTTTCTCGTGGTACCTAAGAAGCACATCAAGGACGTCTCGGAAATCGACAGTTCCAATTCTGCAATAGTTGCTAAATGCTTCGAGATAATTGCAAAATGCACCAAGGAACTGGGCCTCGAAAGCTACAGGGTGGTTTCAAACTGCGGCGAGCAGGCCGGACAGAGCGTAAACCACCTGCATTTCCACGTTCTCGGCGGCAGGGACATGACCTGGCCTCCGGGAGACTGATTTAATCCGTAAAAAGAAGTTTTTCTGCACGCATATTGGAAGGAGACAAAAAAATGAGCAAGAATGAGTACTACACGATGACCATCGCAGGGTGCGAGAGACACCTGCCTATCTGCGAGGTCAATGAACACCTCGACATTGCAGGATTCATAATGTTCTCGGACGTCGAGATCACGATCAAAAGCGCAGAGGCGCTCCTCAAGAAGATCGACTTCGACTTCGACTACATCTTCACCGCAGAGGCAAAGGGAATACCTCTCGCCTACGAAATGGCCAGACAGAGCGGCAAAGAGTACATCGTCGGCCGTAAAGGACCGAAGCTTTACATGAAGAACCCTGTAAAGCACGAGATAGTCTCCATCACCACAGACCACGTGCAGACGCTATATCTCGACCAGTCTGAACTCGACAAGATGAAGGGCAAGAACATCCTCATTGTCGACGACGTCGTGAGCACCGGAGGTTCAGTCAGAACCCTCGAAGCCATGGTTGAAATGGCCCACGGCAAGGTAGCCGGAAAGGCCACAGTCCTGGCAGAGGGCGAGGCCGCCGACAGGAAGGACCTCATCTACCTCGAAAAGCTGCCCGTATTCCCGAAATAAAAGGGAGATAATTTGGAATCCGTCACCTACAAGTCGTTTAAGGATGAGATGCTGCGCGGCACAAGGCGCGGAGTATATGTTCTGCACGGAAACGACAGCTACCTCATGGGCAGGGCGGAGGACATGATTACGGAGGGGTCGGAGAAGATTCCCGTCGATCTCAGGAAGATGGACGGAGAGGAGATCTCCGGACCCTTCCTTTCTTTTTTCTCAGGCAGGAGGACCGTAATAGTTGAGGGACTCTCCCAGGATCTTCCGAAAAAGAAGCTTGAGGAATTCTTCGACCTGCTGTCAGACCCCGTCCCGGAACTCATCGTCCTGATAAAGGACTATTCCCAGGACGAGAGGCAGAAGCCGTTCCCGAAACAGCTTGAGAAGATGTTCCCAGAAACAGTGCAGTGCGTGCTTGTCAACGCCGGAAAGCCCGACGAGAGGACCGCTCTGGCTGAAGCCTACGGGTACGCCGATGAAATCGGATGCACGGTGGACAGCAGGGCAATGCAGCTCATATACAATTATTGTGACGGGGATCTCGAGATGATGACCTCCGAAATAAGGAAGATGTCTTCATATGATGAAGGGAAGATAACTGCCGATACTGTGGAGCTTCTCTGCACGAAATCACCGAATGCCTGGATCTACGGGCTAATTTCCAAGATAGAGCGCGGGGATGCCAGCGGTTCCATGGAGACTCTGAGGGAACTCATAAAGCAGAAGATGGAGCCTGCCACGATTTCCAGCGTCCTCATAGACACATACACCTCAGTGGTAAGGGCACAGTCGGCCAGGGTGTCGGGAAAGAGATATGACTCCATGCTGGAGGACTTCGGGCTTCCGGCAAACAAGAGGTCGGAAATCTCCTGGAGCAAGAGCGGCAGATATTCAGATGAGCAGATGAAGGAGACGATATCCGTGCTCTGGGACCTCGACCAGAGCCTCAAATCGTCCGGGGGCGATGCAAGCACTGCACTGGTGGAAGCCGTGTCAAAGCTTGTGGATATCCTGGGTTCCAGAAGAAGATAAGGTAAATGCTTCGGACGATAATCCGGAGCATTATTTTGCATAGGAGGGTAGTATGGATAATTCAGAAAATAAGAACAGCCAGAAAAACAGAAGCCTGATCGCCCTGATTGTCGCCATAGTTGCAGTGGTCATCATCTGCTTCCTTGCGGGATACAAGGCCGGGAAAGAAAGCGCGGCGAAGGATTCCTTTGATTCGGTTACCTTCTATGCAGTTGTTGCTGATACACAGGATCAGTCAGTCACAGTTCAGGGACTGGAAGTCAATGACATCAATTACCGCGGCGAATTCGTCTTTTCTATTGAGGATGACACGGAACTCACATGGCGCGGAACAGAAATAAGCGTTGATGATCTTGACGTGGGAGACACCATCTCGATAACGTATTCCGGCTACACTCTCGAATCATATCCCGCTGTACTTCAGGACGTCTACAAGGTGCAGATTCTGGACGACGAGTTGTAATGCATCAAGCGGATTGCTGAAGACAGCTGGCTTCCGAGTCAGACGTGGATCAGCCAATGATTCCTGGTTGATGATGACATATGGAAATTGTCAGTTATAAAGAAGAATACAAACAGCAGATAATCGATCTCATTCTCCACATACAGAATGACGAGGCTGAAATCAACCTTCCGATTGAGGAGCAGCCTGACCTGCTTGATATTCCTTTTTACTACGAAAAGAACGGCGGACGCTTCTGGGCAGCTGTCAATGGAGATGAAGTCATCGGCACCTTTGCCTTTATGAATTACGGCAATGGCAATGCAGTTTTAAAGAAGTTTTTCGTCCGTGCGGACTGGAGAGGCAGGAGAGTCGGACTGGCATTATATCAGACAGTTATAGGATATTTGAAGGATCATGGATACAAGCAGGCTCTGCTAGACACTCCATCTGTTGCGACTGCTTCCCACCGCTTCTACGAGAAGGCCGGGTTCCGCAGGATTGACAAGTCAGAAATGCCGTTTGAGTACAGCTATCCCGACCGAGACTCCTATCTTTACCTTCTGAATCTGTAAACATGATGATATGGATATTAGCCTCATCTGCATGCAGATGATTTACTATTCCTCTCGATTTGCCAAAGCTTGCAGACAGATTGACAATTAGATCGCCCCGGACACAATCTGTGAATCATTGAGTTATCATTTGAACTTCCGTTATATGGTGTTCAAAGCAAAGTTTCCGATGCAGCCATCTGAAATCCAGCGCTACTCTTGTTTTTTGATGCCGGTGGGCATCAGGGCAAGCTGTTCCTTTACGATATCTATGATCTCATCCAAAGATTCCCTGCTTCCTCCCTGAAGCCAGGCGGTGAGTATGCTTATAGTAAATCCCGTCCGGATGGCAAGAAAATAATTGCTGTGTGCTCCATGCATTATCGGATGAGAACTGAATTTTTTCTGCACAGCCAGTGCCGCGTTCATATGGCTGGAATAGATTATATCATAGCGGTTGATTTTCATCAGAAGTTCAAGAATGTCCTTGTGTTCTGTCCAGTATGAAAAATACTGGTAGACAAGGTCAATCTCATTGCTGAACTGCTCTGCAGTAAACTGCCCCAGTACTTCATGGAAGCAGAGATCACATTTCCAGTAGAGAACATCGGAAATATTGTCAAAAGACCTGTAGAAAGTGGAGCGCGCAACTCCTGAAGCTTTCTGCAGGTCTGTCACGGTAATCAGGTCAAAATTTTTATGTTTAAGACACGTCAGCAGTCCTTGATAAACAAGTTCTGCTGACTTTTTTGCTCGCTTGTCATCAGAAATATGGTACATCGTAAGACTCTCCCCAGGCCTGTTCGTCTGTTCCGCTACAACATTTAGAGAAGTTGTAGTACTTGTTTCGAAACTATTGTATCACAACATGACGTTCCGCTACAATAGTTTCAGAAAAAAGGAGACGAACATATGAACCGGAGAATTGAAATAAGAAAAGACAATCAGGGAAGAGATATGGAAGTCCCGGTGCGAAAGGCACTGGATGTCAACTCCAGGAGTGCCCGGTATCCGGGGTTCAAGCCTGAAAAGCTTCTTCTCAAAAAGGGCAGCATAAGGCTCAAAGGATACATGCCGCTGCCATGTGATATCTTGCTGGAGCGCGATACTGCAATCACATTGAGAGACGGAGTAACCATTTATGCCGATATCTTTCGTCCGGCTGATGACAAGAAACATCCGGCCATCATGGCAATGAGCCCCTACGGCAAGGAAATCGGGAGCCAGTGGCTTGATGACACTCCAAATCACGCCGGCATCCCCATGGAGGCGACAAGCGGCCTGCAGAAGTTCGAAGGCCCGGATCCTGCCTACTGGTGCAGCCATGGTTACGTTATCATCAATCCTGATGTAAGAGGTGCTTACAACTCAGAAGGCGTTATCCAGTTCTTCGGGAGTGATTACGGAAGAGACGGCGCTGACATCGTCGAGTGGGCGGCAAAGCAGGAATGGTGCAACGGCCGGGTCGGAATGAGCGGCAATTCCTGGCTGGCGATATCACAGTGGTTTGTGGCAGCACAGAATCCGGAACACCTCGCCGCCATCGCACC
>JBMNPE010000086.1:0-5734 GCA_050943435.1 Oscillospiraceae bacterium
GGTCCCGGACCCTGTGGAAGCGCTGCTGGTTTCCGCCGCCGAGACTCCCAGTCCCACTGTCATCGCTGCCGAGAGCAGGACTGATACCACTCCTGCCCCGATCTTGCCCAGCGTTTTCATGATTATCTTCTACTCCTCCCGTATTATGCGTTTGCGTTGTTTTCTTCCGGGTTCCCCTCAGCGGAACCTTTCTTTTTCTTAGATATGAGGGCCCTCCTCATGTCGAGACTCGTCCTGATGATCACTCCGTCGAATATCCAGAGCAGTGACGGCAGGCACAGCAGCACCATGAACATGCTTATCAGCGCGCCTCTCGCCATCAGCGTGCAGAGCGAGCTTATCATGTCAATGTTGGAATATAGTCCCACACCGAACGTCGCGGCGAAGAATGTGAGCCCGGAGACCAGCACGCTCCTGAATCCTGCTGCGTGGGCAATGGAGATGGCATCCTTCTTGCCCTTTCCTGCAATCCTTTCCTTCTCGTACCTGCTCGTAATCAAGATGCCGTAGTCGACTGTCGCGCCGAGCTGTATCGTGCTTATCACGATGTTGGCTATGAACGGCAGCGCGTTGTGCGTGAAGTACGGGATTCCGAGGTTCACGAATATGGCCGTCTCTATGACCGCCACCAGGATCACCGGCAGCGATATCGACTTGAACACGAACATTATGATCAGGAACACTAGCCCTATCGAGACTATGCTGACTACCGTGAAGTCGTGGTCTGTGATCGTGATGAGGTCCTTTGTAGCGGGTGCTTCGCCGATGAGCATCCCGCCCTCGTCGTATTCCTTTATTACCGAGATGAGGTCCGTTATCTGGGCGTTCACCTCGTCGGACGCCGTCGCGTACCTGTTGAGGATGACCATGAGCTTGTAGTCATCGCTCTCCAGCGCGTCCTTTATGTCATCCGGGATCATGGAATCCGGCACTGCCGGCCCCTTGATGCTCTCGAGGCACAGGACTCCTTCCACCCCGTCTACTTCCTCCATCTCGTCTATCATCTTATAGATGCTGGATTCAGGGGTGTCCTTGTCTATGAGGGCCATATGCGTGGCCCCGAAGTTGAAGTCCTCCGAGAGCTTTGTGTTGGCCTGTACGCTCGGAAGGTCGTCAGGCAGAGAGGAATCGAGGTTGTAGTACTTTTCCGTGTGGGCCTGGAAGTACCCGAAAGCCACCATGAGCACGAGCATCAGTATTGCGAGCTTGTAGTGGTCCTTGACTATCCAGTCCGAAACCTTCTTCATGGAGGGCAGAAGAGCCTTGTGGCGTGTCTTCATGACGAGCTTGTCGAGCACGAGGAGCAGGGACGGGAGTACCGTGACGCACGCAATGACCCCGAACACGACTCCCTTCGCCATAACTATTCCGAGGTCCCTGCCGAGCGTGAAGCTCATGAAGCAAAGGGCGATGAATCCCGCTATAGTCGTTATCGAGCTTCCGAGAACAGACTGGAAAGTCTCGTGTATTGCAAAGGCCATTGCCTCCCTGTGGTCTTCGTGCTTTTCGAGGTTCTCCTCGTAGCTGTGCCACAGGAATATCGAATAGTCCATCGTGACTCCGAGCTGGAGGACGGCCGCTATTGCCTTGGTTAGATAGCTTATCTCTCCGAGCATTATGTTCGTGCCCATGTTGTAGACTATCGCTATCCCGATGCTTATGAGGATTATTACCGGGACTATGTACGAGTCCATCGTGAGCATCGACACTGCGAGGGCAAGCGCTACTGCGAGGGTCACGTATATGATGACCTCTTTGTCGGCGAGATCCTTCGTGTCGGTGACGATTGCGGACATCCCGGATATGAAGCACCTCTCGCCCGCAATCCTCCTTATCTCGTGGATTGCATCCATCGTCTCGTCCGCCGATGTCGTAGTGTCGAACGTCACGAACATCAGCGTGTCCTCTCCCGTGCAGATCTTGCTGTAGATGCTGTCGGGGATCATAGAGACAGGGACGCTCTCGCCGAGGACGGATCCATACCAGATTACGCTGTTGACATGGTCCACGCCCTCGAGCTGCGTCTCGAGCTTTGCGAGCTCCTTCTGGGACATGCCCTCGCAGACGACAAGGGAATAGGCCCCGGTCCCGAACTCATCCTCGAGAATCTCCTGGCCCTTCATCGTGTCCATGTCCTCAGGCAGGTATACGAGCACGTCGTAATTGACCTTAGTCGCCTCGTACCCGATTATGGAAGGTATCAGAAGAAGCAGTGCGATCACCACGATCCACACCCGTATCTTCACGATGCCTCTCGCGAATTTCATGCTTTTTCCCCTCTCTTCATTTCATATGCAATGCTTTCCCGGGACTCTCATTTGCGCATGGCCATTATGTTTCTAAAATGACTGTCGGTCAATATACACCTTCAATCAAATGACAAAAATGACTATAGGTCATCCTATAGTGAACAAATTAAAATATTATTCATTTAAAGTATTGTAAACTTCGCTTTACAGTCTTAAAATTATGTCAGTGTCTGATGCAGAGAATATCCGATTCCGGATTGAATGAGTATTTTATCTAGGAGCTGATTCAGTATGACCAACGCAGTAAAAAAGGGGATTAAAATGGAAAATCTCCTCAAATCGGCGTTCAGCCTCTTCAAGGAGAAAGGATTCAACGAAACGTCTGTGTCCGACATAACTGAGAATGCCGGGGTGGCAAAAGGAACGTTCTATCTGTATTTCAAGGACAAGTTCGACATTCTCAACAGCATAGCCCAGAGAAAGGCTCATGAGATATTCGAAGACGCCTACAATAAAATGTCTCTCTGCGGGTTCAGGAGCTTCGAGGACAAGCTCATTTTCATAGTAAACAGCATCCTCGACTATTACGGGGAAAACCACTCCGTAATGCAGCTCATCGACAGGAACCTCGGGAGGGGCATTTTTCACGACATCATAAAGGAGATTCCCAGGGATAATCCGGATTCCAATGTGGCGAGCTTCATGAGGGAGGCTGCCGACGAATACAGGGACTGCTCCAAGATGCTGTACCTGGTGTTCGAGCTGGTGAGCTCCTCGTGCCTCAACGTCATCCTCCACGACGATCCGTTTACGCTGGAAGAGCTCAAGCCGGCGCTCTTCAGCTCAATAAGAAATATACTGGCCGGCTTCAGGAGAACTTCCTCACTGCAGACCTTGTAGCAGGAAGAAGAACTTCCCCTTCCCCAATCAAGGATTTAGTGGGCAGCATAAGAAATGTACTTTTGACCTCTTTATTTAAACTTCTTTTTATTCTCTTATTTCTCTTTTCAATCCCCAAATCCCAATCCTAGCAAAACCCCTTTGTATGTTTTCTGCTGCCTCATTAAATCATATGGCCGCCGCGTTTCCCCACGCGGCGGCTTTTAATTATATCAACCAGAAGTTCCGGTGCAAAATATCCTTAGAACAAGATGATACATGTGTATCACATAATTGACATCTTCACTATTTGTTAATAAAATATTGATATAAAATTATCGAATAAGACCAGAGAGGTCAAAAAAATTTTTTCAGGAGGCAGACACTATGAAGATGAAAGGTTATGGGGCAATTTCTGTAGACAATCCCGGCTGGATGGAGAAGGACAAGCCGACAGCCGGACCGCTGGATGCAATTATTCATCCTACCGCGATCGCGCCGTGTTCTTCCGACACGCACGCACTGCACGGTGGATCGGGAAAGGTCAGCAACCTGATTCTCGGACACGAGGCAGTCGGAGAGGTCGTGGAAGTGGGATCTCTTGTCAAGAACTTCAAGCCTGGCGACAAGGTTGTGGTGCCGTGCTGCACTCCTGACTGGGAAGCACCCAACCTCCAGAGAAGGGGCTCTAACAACGCACATGACTATTCCCTGATGGCGAGCTTCAAGTTCCTCACCCAGAAGGACGGAGTTTTCGCAGAATATTTCCATGTGAACAACGCAGACGCAAACCTCGTCAAGATGCCTGACGACATCTCCGTAGAGGATGCCCTCATGACAGTCGACATGATGTCGACCGGATTCCATGCCGCAGACAACGCTGACATCATGTACGGCGACACGGTTGTCGTATTCGGAATCGGCCCTGTGGGACTCATGTCCATCGCAGGCGCAGCCCTCAGGGGAGCAGGCCGCATCTATGCAGTCGGAACCCGTCCGGAGTGCGCAAAGCTCGCTAAGGAATACGGCGCGACCGAGGTCGTGAGCTACAAGGAAGGAAACGTCGTAGAGCAGATCAAGGACATCAACAAGGGCCAGGTCGACAGCGCAATAATCGCCAACACCAACGTCGAGTGCTTCACGCAGGCTCTGCAGCTCGTCCGCCCGAACGGCACGATCTCCAACATAGCGTTCCTGGATCCGAGGGACACGATCTCCTTCCCGACATATCTGTGGGGCCTCGGAATGTCCGACGTCTCCATCAAGTGCGGGTTCTGCCCCGGCGGGTCATACAGGATCGAGAAGCTCCTCGAAGTCATCCGCGCAGGCAGGTGCCATCCCGGAAAAATGCTCAACTACAAGTACGACGGATTCGAGAAGATCGAGGATGCGTTCACGGTCATGGACAAGAAGCCGAGAGACCTCATCAAGCCGATCGTCTACATCAAGTAATTTATCCTTTTCACAGCACAAAGCCGCCCGAAGCGCCAAGCGCTCCGGGCGGTTCTATTATCGGGTTCAGCTTTATTAGACGGCCTCCCCTGCCGGTTCGGCCATTTTCATCTCGTTCTTCTTGGTCCTCAGCTCTTTGAGCGTCCTCCTTATGACGAATACAGAAATTACGAATGTGATGATATCCGCCGCGGGGAACGAATACAGAACCCCGTCCAGCCCGAAGGCAAGCGGGAGCAGGATCGGGAGCGCGACCCCGAGGACAATCTCCCTCACAAGGGAAAGCATTGCGGATTCAACTGCCCTGCCCATAGCCTGCAGGTATATGAATGTTCCCTTGTTAACTGTCGCGAGGGGCAGCATGCAGAGGTATATCCTGAAGCACTTAAGCGCAAATTCCCTGTAGTACGGGCTCTCCCCGGATGCCCCGAAGATGCTTATGAGTGCTCCCGGGAATATCTCGACTATTGCGAGCCCGACGAAGCCTATTATCGCCTCGACTAGGAGCAGCCGCAGGAACAGCTTTTCCGCCCTGCCGTATTCCCTCGCGCCTATGTTGTACCCGGCTACCGGGATGCAGCCTGCCGCAGTCCCGACAGCCGCGGATATCGCTATCTGGAAGAACTTCATGACTATCCCGAAGACTGCGAGAGGGATCTGGGAGTACTCGGCCTGTCCGAAAATCGGGTCCATTGCACCGTACTTTGTGCACATGTTCTGGACTGCCGCCATCGACACAACGAGGGACACCTGCGCAAGCAGGCTCGTTATTCCCATAGTGAGGAACCTGCCTATGAGCTTTCCGTCGAGGCGGAAGCTCTCCCTTGAGAGCTTTATAGTCTTCATCCTCGTTAGATACCAGATAGACATGACTGCCGTGACGGCCTGGCCAATGACTGTTGCGACAGCAGCACCTGTCATGCCCATCCTGCTGAAGCCGAGAAGGCCGTAGATCATGATCGGGTCAAGGATTATGTTGGTGACTGCTCCTGCCACCGTCGCCGCCATTGCGAACCCGGGGCTTCCGTCCGACCTGATGATCGGGTTCATCGCCTGTCCGAACACGTAGAACGGGATCCCTATCGATATCCAGAAGAAATACTCCTTTGCGAAGGAGAAGGTCTTTTCATTCACCTGCCCGCCGAAGAGAGTGA
>JBMNPE010000087.1:0-5682 GCA_050943435.1 Oscillospiraceae bacterium
GGGAGAAGCGTCGTGGATCCCAACAAGTGCATAGGATGCGGAATCTGCACTACAAGGTGCAAGTTCGACGCCATCCACCTCTACAGGGATCATCCCCAGAACACCGACATGAGGAAGGCCGAGGACAAGATAGGCGGACTTGTAGGATACGCAATCCCCAGGGCATTCAAGATTATCGCCAACAGCGGTTCCCAGGAAGCCAAGATCATGAGGGAAAAGAAGCGCGAGTACAAGAAGACTCATTCGAGGGAGTTCGAGAAGGCTCATCCAATGACAGGAAACGCCTACACAGAGGAAAAGTAACAGAAGATTCCTGGGAACAGAAAAGGCCGGCGGCCCTCTCGGGACCGCCGGCTGCTTATAACGAGGACAGCAAGAGAAATCATGGAAGAAAACCGCATAAGGATAATTGAACTCAAGGAGAGCGTGCTTGAGAACAACGATGCAGACGCAGAAAGGCTGAGGGAAGAACTCAGGGATGACGGCACGTATTTCATCAACCTGATGTCTTCACCCGGGTCCGGGAAAACCACGGTGCTGAGAGCCCTGCTGCCGCTGCTCAGGGATAAAGGGTTCAGGTGCGGGGTCATGGAGGCGGATATCGATTCGGACGTGGACGCCAGGACTCTGCAGGAGGCTGGATGGAAAGCCATACAGCTTCACACCGGCGGAATGTGCCATCTGGACGCCCAGATGTCGAGGCAGGGCCTCGACGGGCTCGGAACCGGCGATCTTGACGTCGTGTTCCTCGAGAATGTCGGAAACCTCGTGTGTCCCGCCGAATTCGACACCGGCGCGCACCTTTGCATGGTGATACTCGCCGTGCCGGAAGGCGACGACAAGCCCCTCAAATACCCCCTTATGTTCGAAAAGTCCGACATTGCGGTAATAAACAAGATCGACTCCGCTCCTGCATTCGACTTCGACATGGACAGGGCCAGGGAGGGCATACGGATGAGGAACCCGGAAGCCGCAGTATTCCCGGTGTCCGGAAAGACTGGACAGGGCATTTCCGGGCTCGCAGACGAGATTGCGGACAGGGCCTTTAGATTCCTGGGAAGGAACGGAAAAAGCACTCCGGGATTCAAGACGATTGATCTGAGCCTCGATGTCAACGCCGCAAACGACGACATAGCATCCGAGATAAGGAGAAAGAACTCTTCCTCCGGATTATTCCTCGTAAATGTCATGGCTTCCCCCGGGGCCGGAAAGTCATCCGTGCTGCTGAGGACTGCCGGAGCCCTCAGGGGCAGGTTCGGCATAGGAGTCATGGAGGCCGACATCGACAGCGCAGTGGACGCCGAGAAGCTTGCAGGCGCAGGCGTCCGCACAATCCAGGTACACACGGGCGGGGAATGCGCGATGGACGCGGCCATGACCAGGGATGCTCTCAGAGAGTTCGACCTGTCGGGCCTCGACATAGTCTTCCTCGAGAACGTGGGTAACCTTGTGTGCCCGGCGGAAAACGACGTCGGAGCATCACTCAACGTCGAGATCCTTTCCGTGCCGGAGGGGGACGACAAGCCCCTCAAATACCCGCTCATGTTCAGGGTGTGCGACGCGGTGATAATAAACAAGATAGACACCCGCGAATTCTTCAGCTTCGACGATGAGGCTGCCGTCAGGAGGATACATGCCCTCAACCCGGAGGCGGAGGTATTCTTCCTCAGCGCAAAGACCGGGGAAGGGTTCCAGAGATGGACGGACTGGCTTGCAGAAAGGGTTGAAAACAGCAGAAAGGCCCGGTAACATATGGCAGTTTCCGGATGTCGCGCTGCAGCATCTGCACGGGCCCTGTAAAATTGACAAATATTGAACGTGTTATTATAATAATTTCGCGTTTTGCGGATATGGCGGAACTGGCAGACGCGCTAGATTCAGGTTCTAGTGAATGAAAATTCATGCAGGTTCAATTCCTGTTATCCGCACCAATGCACGGACGCTGTGCGTCCCCCAAAGCCCCGGCTCTGCCGGGGCTTTCATTTTTGCCTCTTTTAATTCAGTTTTTACACAAACTCCAAAGCCTCGTAATCTTCCGGCTGTATTCACAGGTTTTGCAATGATATAATAATGCTTTAGAAAGTGGAATCTGGAGGCCCGATGGAAAAGGTTTCGACATTCAAGATTTTCTGCATGGTGGTGGAATCCGCCGTGTGCCTGGCTCTGTTCCTCGTCCCGCTTATAAGGATCAGGCGGCAGAGGGGAGCGAGCAGAAGGCAGTTCTTCATAGGCGGAGCATCATACCTCTTCTTCGGGATAGGCATGCGGTACATGCTTCTGCAGACTTTCACCGATGAATTCGGCGACATAACCACGAAAAGATTTGCCTACGCGCTGTTTTCAGGCATTGCTGCCGCAGTCATTAATGAAGGCGGGAGGTACATAACCCTCAGGTTTGTCAACCGCAAGCACGACCAGCAGCGCGACGCTCTGATGTTCGGGACAGGATACGGCGGAACAGAAGCCATATTCTTCTCAGGCATTGCCGCATTTTTCGGATTCACTTTCGCATCGGTCATAAACAACGGACAGATCGATGATCTTGTTGAAAGCTTTGACGCAAGCATGCAGGACACTGTGAGGCAGCAGATCGAGAGCATGTATGCGATGAGCGGATGGGACTTTCTCGTGAGCACGCTGGAATGCTGCATTGTCTTCGTGCTCGAGGTGTCCCTGTCCATAATCATGTTCAAATGCGCATATGAAAAGAAGAGCTGGAAGCTGTTCCTCACATGCGCTGGAATACATCTTGTCTATTCATTTGTGGCCCAGATTCTCACGGGGCTCATACCCGCCATCGTCATAGAGGTCATCCTGGCCTGCATAGCCGGCTTTGCGGCGTATCTCGCACACAAGGTGTTTCCGTCCATCAAAGAAGACGAGGAGAACGACGACTTTTGGGACAGCGTGGATTAAGTAAATTCAACAAGCCCGCATTCAAGGACGCCACTCTTGTGGGCGGGGCAATGATCATATTCTTCGGAGTGCAGAACCTGATGGCTCTCGGATATGCCTACCTTCCATGGGAGGCTGACCTGTCAGAGGTCGGCGGTCTGCTGCAGGAAATGTCGTACTATCTCTGCGGAATATTCCTTGCGATACTGTTCCTGAGGCGCCGCGACAGCGACGTCATGCTGAGGAGGACCTCGAAAGACAACGCCAGAATGGCTGTGCTGGTGTTTGCCGGCGGCTACATAGTAGTCATTGGCCTGAATCTTCTCTTCTATTATCTCACCGATGCCGTGGGACTCCAGAGCTACGACATACAGGACACTCCACCTGCTTCTGCCGGGGGCAGGATCCTGAGGCTCATAGAGGTTTCTGTCATTGCCCCTGTCTTTGAGGAAATCTTGTTCAGGGGGCTGATACTCGGCAGGCTCAGAAAATACGGGAACGGCTTCGCGATTATTATCTCATCGCTGCTCTTTGCCTGTGCCCATTCCACCCTCTACGGAATCCCCGGGATATTCTTCCTTGCAGTGCTGTTCGCCTATGTGGACATCAAGTGCGATTCAATCTACCCGTCGATGGTGTTCCACTTCATAAACAACTTCTATGCCACCATCGTCTCGTATTACCAGGACAACATACCTGTCTACCTGGCAATCGCCTCAATAATGGGGATCGTCTTTTCAGGGTGCATGGTTGCCTTTGTGTTCCTGATCATCAAGGCTGAGAATTACAAAAAGAGGACGAAATCCCCTCTCCTCAAGGGAAAGCTCAGGGGCCCGTACGGAGCGGTATTTGCGTCTCCCACGATACTCATCTACCTCATATATTCTGTCTTTTCCCTTGTGTATACCACGCTCGCTGCTTCGGGACTCCGGTGACGTGCACGGCCTGCACCGCGATGACATGACAAGAGACGAGTCTTTTATGGAAGAGGCCTTGAGAGAGGCTGAGAAGGCGCTGTCAGAGGATGAGATCCCTGTCGGCGCCATAGTTGTATCCCCGGGAGGCAGGATTGTCGGCAGGGGAAGGAACATGACAAAGAAAAAGGTCTCGGCTTCTGCCCATGCTGAAATGCAAGCAATAGAGGAAGCGTGCAGGACCCTCGGGTCCGAGAGGCTGGACGACTGCGAGCTGTTTACTACGCTCGAGCCGTGTCCGATGTGCACGGGATGCGCCATATGCGCGAGGATAAGGCGAGTGGTGTTCGGGAGCTTCGACCCCGATTTTGGTGCCCTCGGCGGGAAGGAGGATCTCTCCAGGACCTTCTTAAGGACTGGCATGGAGGTCATCGGGGGAGTCCTCGAAGAACGCTGCAGAGCACTCCTCGGGACCTTCTTCAGGGGCCGCCGGTCAAATTGACATTGATATTCTCTTGTGCTAATATAGCTTTTGCTTTTCAGAAATGCGCCATTAGCTCAGCTGGATAGAGCGTCTGGCTACGGACCAGAAGGCCTGGGATTCGAATTCTCAATGGCGCGCCAGAAAGCGGGAGGCAGAGATGTATTCTCTGCCTCCTTATTTATTCTTCGGAATTGTCAGACCTCGTTTCCGGAGTTCAGATAGTAGGAGATGAGCAGGTCGACCACAGCCCCGTAGCTCTGCATGCCCATGTCCTGGTCATAGTTCTTGAGATAGGAATCGTAGGCCTTGTCATGGGCCCTAGATATCGTCGTCTTGTGAGCGCTCCAGTAGGAGTTGTTGAACACGATGTCTGCCGCGGCGTAGTCGTTGAGGACGTTGTACGCCTGCCTCCACAGGTCTGTGTTGACCTTGTAGAGCGCGTTCGACAGGTGTATGAACCCCATGAGGTATCCGGAATAGCGGTATACGCTGTCGGAACTCTCGAGGCACGACACTATGGCGAGGAAATTCGCCTCCTGTTCAGAAGCTACGCCCCTCTGGTGGGCAATTTCGTGCTCTATCGTGGCGGGGATCATGCATTCGGGCTGGTCCACGTTGATGCAGCACTCTCCGGTGTACGGGAAGGTTATCCCCGTTGTGTTGAGATAGCTCCAGATTTCGCTGGCGGCGAGGGCCTTGGCCCTTACATCCCTGCCTTCCAGGCACGGAAAGATCTCGGAAACGGCATCGTAGGAGGTTTTGCTCTCGTCCAGTATTTCGTCGACATCAAATGAAATAGTGCCGTCATCGTTCCTCTCGGTGAGGAGGGATTCGCGGTTTGCACCCATGGCGAACTTTATGGTGAGCAGGTACAGGTCGGATACCGTGGCTTCCTCGGCGTACACCCCGGATTTTTCCTGGAAGGACGACCCGTAGTAGTAGGCTCCCCATGTCATATGGGCGAGGATCGTGAGCACAAGCACGGCGTCAACAGTGAACATGAACAGCTGTGCCGCCTTCTTCCAGGCTTTCCTCGCCAGCCTGACAATGAACTCAGTCACTATTGCGGTGAGAAGGCATATACCGATGAGCCACATGAATTCGGCGAGCGTGATTGAAAGGGGTTCGCAGATGTCTGCGACCCACTGCCTGAAGGGCGTCATGACTTCGGTGGTCCACCAGTCCATGAGCGCCTTGTCGTTCTTTATATAGTGGAAGACGAGGAGCACAGCCCCGAATATCAAAGCCAGGATGACCCCTGTGAAGATTTTCCTATTTTTTTGTATAAAATTTTTCATGAAAAGGGCCCCAATACGGGCGAATTGTCGTCATTGACAAATCATGGCGCACATATATATATTATTGATATTGCGAAAAAATGGAAAGGGG
>JBMNPE010000088.1:0-5566 GCA_050943435.1 Oscillospiraceae bacterium
CGGAGGCTCTTTTTATTGTTAAAGAGTTATTCTGATTCGGTTGCAGTCATGAGGGCCAGTTTTATCATGTCGTCGACTGTCCTCTTCGGTTCGTTCTCTGGTGCGTCGGTGAAGTGCTCGACGCCGTTCTCGTCGACAGTGATGTTGAGTATGACCCCTATCATCATGAGGGCCCTCGCGCCGAATTCGGCAGCTGCGGTGTAGAATGCAGTTCCCTCCATCTCGGAAGCCAGTATTCCGTACTGTGCCCACATCTTGGACTTGTAGTTTTCGTCGCGGTATATCCTGTCGTTGCAGATCACGTTTCCGACGTATGTTTTTAGGCCCATCTCGTCGGCCAGCTCCTTGGCCTTGCAGAGCATCCCGAAGTCGCCTATCGGGGCGAAATACCCGTTGAACCTGTTGTCGTTTATTCCGCTCGTCGTTGACGTCGCCTGGGCTAAGACGATGTCGTACATCTTCATACCCTTTACGTATCCGCCGGAAGTCCCTGCCCTGACCGCAAACTTTACCCCGTAGTCCCTGAACAGCTCCGTGGAATAGATCAGCATGGAAGGATTTCCCATACCGACAGCCATTACCGACACTTTTTGCCGGTTATAGGTGCCGGTATAGCAGTATGCCGCCCTCTTTTCGTTTACGAGGACAGGATTCTCGAGGTAGTCCTCGGCTATGTGCTTTGCCCTCATTGGATCACCGACAAGCACTATTCTGTCGGCTATCTCTCCGGGCTTGGCATCTATATGCATGCTCATAAAAAACACCCCCTGATTCGTTTGCTACCTAATATTTTACCCGAGAGCCGGGATCGATAGAAGGTTAAAACTCACGAATCGGGAGGCCGCATGTGCACGCAAAGCACAAATTTGCCGTAAAAAGAAAGGTGACCGAAGGCCTTTTTACAGCACCTAGTCGATCACATATATGAATTATATTTGAACAAACTGAAAATTCAATATTAACGAAAGGATTTTACGCATTGCACAAATACTTGTTCCAAAGCACGTAAAAACTGTTTTCTGCGACGAGAAAAAACGCCGCAAATCGCGTGAATACCGGGTGAATTCAGCTGTCCAGCTTCCTGAGCTTAGTGAGAACGCCCGAGGAAAACACCCTCTCCCTGTCGAGGTCATCAAACCTCACGGATACCCTGTCCTCCCTCAGGTCTATTTCGAGAATAGTCCCCCTGCCGAACACCGGGTGTGCAACCCTGTCTCCTGCCGAGAATCCTGGTCCTTCTCCCCCGTCGAGCCTGAGGTCCGTCCTGGCGGCATATTCCCCTGCTGCCCTCACAAGGGATGCCGGAAGCTCGCTGTCCCAGCTTATGCAGTCCCTGTCGATGTCGAAAATGAACCTCGACGGGTATCTCCAGGTGCTGTTGAAGTTCTTTCCCTCGGAGTCTGTCAGTATGAGGCCCTTTTCCGCCCTGGTGACCGCCACGAAGCAGAGGCGCCTCTCCTCTTCCATCTCCTGCACGGACTCTATCTTCCTGCTCGGGAATACCCCTTCCTCCATGCCTGCGAGGAAAACATACGGGAACTCGAGTCCCTTTGCGGCATGGACTGTCATCATCTTTACCCGGTCAGCCCTGTCGTCCGCGTCGGAAGTCGTGAACATGGCGAGCTGGTCGAGATACGAAGTGAGATCCGTCTCCTCGCCGCACGTCATCTCGTATTCGAGAACTGACTGCTTGAGTTCCGCTAGATTGTCGAGCCTGTCCTGGCTTCCCTCGGTCCTCAGCATCAGTTCGTATCCGCTGTCATTGAGTATGCCTTCGAGGACCTTTGAGATGGACATCTCCGGGGCTGTCCTGCGGTAACTTTCAATCATGTTGATAAATGGCGACGCACCTGTGCCCGAGAAAAGGGGCTCGTCCTGGTTCATGGAAAGGGCCTCGTACAGCGTGCAGCCGTGCTCAGATGCGTATTTCTCGAGGAACGCCATTCTCCTCCTGCCGATGTTCCTCTTGGGCACATTTATTATTCTCCTGAAAGAGAGGTCGTCCTGGAAGGCTATCATTCTGAGATAAGAGGTTGCATCCTTGATTTCGGCCCTCGAAAAGAACTGAACGCCGGAATAGATGCGGTAAGGGACCTTCTCCCTTATGAATACCTCCTCTATCCACCTGGACACGTAGTGAGCGCGGTACAGTATCGCGATGTCGGAATAAGGAACTCCCTTCTCGTTTAGTGAGGAAATCTCGGATGCCAGGAACTGTGCTTCCTGCTCCTGGCTCCTCGAATGGTGGTATCTCACCGGAAGTCCGTGAGGCAGCACAGCCTCGAGATTCTTCGGTATTCTCTTCCTGTTCTTTGCGATTAGAGAGTTTGCAGTACTGAGTATCTCAGGAGTGGAGCGGTAGTTTTTGAGCATGTAGATGACCCTGGTGTCCTTGTGGCTCTCGGCAAACTCGGATATGTAGCGTATCCTGGCTCCTCTCCATGTGTAGATGGTCTGGTCTGGGTCTCCCACCACAAACAGGTTGCCGTAGTACCCGCACAGCGCCTCCATGAGTTCGTACTGGAGGGGATCGATGTCCTGGAACTCGTCTATCATGATGTACTCAAGGCGCTTCTGCCACTTTAGCCTGATATCCGGGAAGTTCCTGAATATCTCGAGGGTCATTATTATGAGGTCGTTGTAGTCGAGCCCGAAGCACTTCTTCTCAAGGTACAGATACCCGTAGAAGAGGATGTCGTCGGTCTTCTCGGCATCCTCGTACTTCTTCTTGAGCTCCTCCTTTGAGAGGTCCATGAGCAGGCGGATGTAGTCCCTCTCCGAAATGCACTTCCTCATCTCGAACATGTCCCTGGCCTGCGAGAAAGTGCGGTCGCGCAGCGTGAGCCCGCGCTCCTCGTATATCATGCCTAGCATGTCGTCTATGTCGGAGTTGTCGAGTACCATGAAGTTCTTGGGGTAGTTTGCGGCGTGGGAATCCTCCTGCAGCACCGAGACGCAGAACCCGTGGAATGTGTTTATGTATCCGGGAACCCTGCTCCCGGTGAGGGCCTTAATCCTCTCCCTCATCTCGGCCGCAGCCTTGTTTGTGAATGTGACGCAGAGTATGTTTCCCGGCTTGATGCCTATTTCGTTGACAAGATATGCAAACCTTCTGGTGAGGGCCTTGGTCTTTCCGCTGCCGGCTCCTGCTATCACTGCAACATACCCTTCTGTCGTCGTGACGGCCTCCAGCTGCTCGGGATTGAGGCCGTCCAGTATTCCGCCTTCTTCCACCGTTCCCCGCTGATCCATGAGGCTCCTCCCTTCCGGTTAGATCTGATCCGTATTTTCTCCATTTTAAGGCCGCTTTCCTGCAAAAAGAATACCCCGAGGGTCAATTTGGCCCCTGCTATCCATATATTGGGACTCAGGGAGGGAAATTTCTACTTTCAGTGATAAAAATACCGGAGGATTTTATCCTCCGGATGCATCATAGACTCTGAATATGTATTGCTGCCGCAGTCAGCATGCCGCAAGGGCAGTGCGGAGCTTGTCGAGTATCTCCTTCTTTGAGCAGGCTGCGTCGTCATGGCCCCTCAGGTACCATTTGAAATCGGTCTTGTCGAGGTAGTCGATCATCGATCTGAGCCTCTCGGGGTCGTACATGGAATTGTTGTCGTAGTAGTCCTCGTACTCTGCGTCCCCGCCTATGAGGACTCCCTCCTCAGGTATCCTTATGAACACCGAGTCCCTGGTGTGGGTAGAATCCCTCTGTTCGAGTATGGCGGTGCATCCTCCGAGGTCTATTGTCAGGGTTCCTGAGAATTCAATGTCAGGGACGCCTGTCTTAATTTCAGCAATATCCTTGTACTCACAATGCATCTTTTCATAGCAGAAAGGGATGTCCTCGCCGGTGTGGAGCCTCTTCCTCATTTCCTTCTCAGTCCATTCCCAGCCCATGACTGTCCTGAGCTTGTCCCCGGTTAACTTAGAAGCTATGACCGGGACAGGGCATGCCGTTATCCCGAAGGTGTGGTCCCAGTGCCAGTGGGTAAGTGCGGCGAGGTTCGGGATTCCGAGGCCCTCTTTCGCAGCTTCCTCGAGAAATTTCCTGCAGGATGCGGGTGAATTTCCCGTGTCAACCTGGAGCGAATACCTGTCTCCTTTTATGAAATAAAGGTACGGTTCGTCTGTATCGTCGTTGTGAGGCGTGTAATAGATTCTGTCGGAGAATTTTTCCATATTCCCTGGTGCCTCCAGAATTTAATAAGAATAAATATATCTTAGTTTCTGTTGAGCCCAATTGTTAGGGGTCTTCTACAGGATTCCCCTGAGGAATATCTCTATGCCTATGCCTATAAGGATGATTCCTCCCAGTATGGAGGCCTTTCCGGCGAGCTTCATGCCGAACTTCTTGCCTATGGCTCCCCCTGCCATGCACAGCCCGAATGTTACCAAGGCGATTATCAGGGAGGCGCACAATGCCATGTCCACTCCGTAATCCGAGATTGTGAATCCAACGGAGAGTGCGTCAATTGAGGTCGCTATTCCCTGGATCAGGATATCCCTTGCCCTGACGGGGTGTTCTGTAGGATCCCCGGTCTTCTTGTTCCTTATTCCCTCGTAGAGCATCGATCCCCCGATGTAGCCCAGCAGTGCGAGTGCTATCCACGGGATGAACTTCTGGAAGGCAGTGAAATATTCGACTAGGGTATGGACGCATACCCAGCCTATCATGGGCATCAGGAACTGGAACACCGCATATGTCCCTGACATGGCCATCTGCTTGGACTTCTTCATTCCGGGTTCAGCAAGTCCGTTTGCTATGGACACCGAGAATGCATCCATGGCAAGTCCAACTCCGAGAAGTATGCTGTTAAGGAAAAAAAAAAAGTCGTAGCTCATCTGGCACCGCCGTCATGGATCTTTTGCGGCCGTATGGCCGGGTGAATTACATGATATATTTCCAGGGGTATGCGGTCAATATTGTTTTTTCTTCTCTTAAATAGAGTTTGTAGCTTTAAAATTGATGTGAGACTTGAGAAGAAGAGATGAAAAAACACGGCATAAAATAGTTCATGTCATGTTAAGGCAATTGCCTGGAAAAGTGTGTAATAAAGAACTTCTTTGGCAAGATGAAGAACAAAATGTTCTATGGACATGGATGTGTATCTGAGAGTCTGGATACACTGCGGGCAACCTCATAAGAATACATTGCTTATTACAATACATAACGGATTCACCTTAAATAAAAAAGGCCTTATGCCTTGCGAGGCAAGGCATAAGGCCTTAGGATCTAGATAATTAACTCTGCCCAATTAGGTTAACTTCATCTCAGTCCGTTCTTCATTTATCCGGCAGTGAGGCAAGTCGCTGTTTGTAGTAATCCGCGACGTATGGATGTGCATCGTGTTTCTCGATCTGCCGCATGATATAGCTTCGCATTTCCCTAATGTCATCATCCGTATAATTATAGTTGACCCATTTGGCGGTTTCTGCATCAGCCCTTGTAATCATTTCTTCAAAGGAAAAGATGCGGTCGTCATCGTGATATGTGTTGTGCTTGTTGGCTGCCGTCGTAGCAATGAAGACGTTACCTTCATATAGGATGCGAAGTGTTTCCTCT
>JBMNPE010000089.1:0-5416 GCA_050943435.1 Oscillospiraceae bacterium
CCTTGTTTGCGAGGGCCACCTTAATGCCGAGCGGTATTGCCGCAAGCAGGGGCCTGAGCCCAGCTATACCGACTATCGAGTCCAGCACGGTGTCGCACTTTGACTCTGCAGCGAGCGATTCTATGGCTTCCTTTCCCCACACTACCCTGCAGTTCTCGGAAGCAAGCCTTGTTTTGACGCTCTTCCCCGCATTCTCGTCAGCCATTGCCACGATGTCCGGCTTGAGCATGAGGGCCTGCTCGCAGACGAGGTCCTCATTCCTGCCCCCGGAAATAGCGCAGACCCGGATTCCGAGATGGCGGGCGGTTTCCACCGCCTGTCTCCCTATTGATCCTGTGGACCCGAGTATGCAGAGATTTTCAGTCATTGTCTATCCGAATATCCTTATGAACAGTCTGAACGCAAAATACGTCCAGATGGATGTGAAGAGCACGGAATCGAGCCTGTCGAAGGCACCGCCGTGTCCAGGCATGATATTGCCGGTGTCCTTTATGCCGCACTCGCGCTTAATGTACGATTCGGAGAGATCACCGAGTACACCTATAACAGAGCCCAGCAGCGCGTACACATATATGAACAGAATTCCGAGGAAGATCTTGTCTGCGCGGAATATTGATTCCTTGTAGATTGCTATGTATATCCAGTAAACTGCTGTGATGACTATGGGATTGAGGACTATATCCGCAATAGTCCCTTCCCAGGTCTTGTTGGGGCTTATGTCCGGGGCCATGTGCTTCTTCCCGTACTTCCTGCCCACGAGGAAAGCGATATTGTCTCCGCTCCACCCGAGAGCGAGGGCTATTAGAAATGCGAACCTTCCGTCGACGTCTGACTTGATGAGCTCCCTCATTCCCATGAGCGAGCCGAGGCCAAGGGATATGAAGACAAAGCAGCCGAGGACGGCCATTGCGTCGCGGAAGCTTATGTTCTTGGTCTTCCTTGTGAAGATGATCACGCACATAAGGACGAAGAATTCGAGGAACACGGCGAAGATCTCGTCCATTCCCGTGAATATGTAGAGGATGTGGACTATAAGCGTCCCGAGCAGGATTCCGGTGCTGTGAAGCAGCCCGAAGGCCCTCACCGCCTCGAACAGGGCTATGCACCCCACCAGGGCCAGCGCCACAGGGAACACCCATATCGGGTAGAACACGGCCACAACTGCGAGCAGCGCAAGACCCACTACTGCCGAAATCACTCTAGTTTTCATTTTTCACGTCCTCCGAATCTGCGTTTTCTAGAACAGAACTCATTTATAGCAGCGTCCAGATCGTCCTTCGTGAAATCCGGCCACAGCCTGTCCGTAAACACGAACTCGCTGTAGGCACATTGCCAGAGAAGGAAATTTGAAATCCTTTCCTCGCCGCTTGTCCTGATTATGAGGTCGACTGGCGGCGAATCACTGGTGTACATGAGGCTCCCTACCAGATCCTCATCGATGTCATCTGCAGCAATTTCGCCCGCGGCAGCCATGGATGCAGCCTTCCTCACGGCAGAGACAATATCGGCCCTGCCGCCGTAGTTGACAGCTATATTCAGCTTCATGCCGCCTTTGTGGGCAGTCTTTTCCTCGAGTTCCCTCTCAAGTTCGAGTATCTCCTGGGACATCCGGTCCTTTTCGCCGATAAACTTGACTTTTGTCTGCGATTTTTCGTCTGCAAGAGCCTCGAATATGTATTCCTTGAATAGATTCATAATGAAGCCAACTTCATCGGCGGACCTGGACCAGTTTTCCGTCGAAAAAGCATATACTGTGAGGGCTCCGAGTCCAAAGCTCTCACAGTACCTCATTATCATTTTGAAGACTTCGGCGCCTTTCCTGTGGCCCGCGGCCCTGGGGAGCATGTGCTTTGCTGCCCACCGGCCGTTTCCGTCCATGATAATCGCTATGTGCCTTGGAAAATTCGGTGCCGATGTGTCAAGAGCCATCAGAGTTCCAGCAGCTCCTGTTCCTTCTTCTTTATGAGCTCGTCGATCTTCGCGATCTTCTCATCCGTGACCTTCTGGATTTCCTCCTGGAGGTCCTTGAGGTCGTCCTCGCTGATTTCAGAAGCCTTCTCCTGCTTCTTATAGTCCTCGATGGCGTCCCTTCTCATTCCCCTGACTGCGACCTTGGAGTTTTCCCCGTACTTCTTAATGTCCTTGACGAGGTCTTTTCTTCTCTCCTCGGTGAGTGTCGGGAAGATGAGCCTTATGACATGTCCGTCATTCTGTGGATTGATGCCGAGGTCGGAAGCCTGGATGGCCTTCTCGATGCTTTTAAGAAGGGAAGGCTCCCACGGCTGGATAACGAGTATCCTCGCCTCGGATACTGATATGGCAGCCAGCTGGTTGAGAGGAGTTGGAGTTCCATAGTAATCCACAGTAATCTTATCGAGAACTGCCGGATTGGCCCTCCCCGCCCTTATGGAGGCGAGCTCGTTCTCCAGAGCAGTCAGTGTTTTGTCCATCTTATCGGAATAGGGCTTTACCATTTCATCCATGATCAGTCGTCCTCCTTGACAAGAGTGCCTATATTTTCGCCCTGTGCCGCCCTTACGATATTGCGTGGGTCGTCAAGGCTGAATACGAAAATCGGTATGTGGTTGTCCCTGCAGAGGCTGGCCGCGGTTCCGTCTATGACTCCGAGCTTCTTTGAGAGGACTTCGGTAAATGAAAGGGTGTCATATCTCCTGGCTGTGGGGTCCTTCTTGGGATCCTTGTCGTAAACCCCGTCGACCATAGTCGCCTTGAATACGACTTCCGCTCCGATTTCAGCCGCCCTGAGGGCCGCTGCAGAATCCGTTGAGAAGAACGGGTTCCCCGTGCCTCCGGCGAGGATAACGATTCTTCCTTTCTCGAGGTGCCTCTTTGCCCTGTTTATGATGTACGGTTCCGCCACCTGGGGCATCGAAACTGCTGTCATCACCCTCACGGGTATGCCGCACTGCTTTTCCAGCATGTTTCCGACAGCTACTGCATTCATGACGGTGGCTATCATGCCCATCTGGTCGGCCCTTGCGCGCTCAATCCCGATGCTGTCGCGTCCTCTCCAGAAGTTTCCGCCGCCGACGACGATTCCAAGTTCTGTTCCAAGGTCATGAGTTTCCTTTATTGCCTCGCAGATGCTCTTTGTAGTGTCTATGTCGATTCCAAAGAGATTGTCACCTGCAAGGGCTTCGCCTGATATCTTGAGAAGAATCCGCTTGTATTTAAGCATCAGAGCCGCCTTTCTTTCACATACTGCAGGCAAGAGACCTCTATCAAGCCTCTCCCCTGTATACACTAAAGTTATTATAAAATAATGAACCTTTTTAGCAAGAGAAACAGGTCACAGCGCAGCGAAATAATCCTGTATCATTAAGACATTCATATAAATACGCTCTGCTCCGGGCTTTGTGACGGCTAATAACCTATTGTAATGTTTAACAGCTTTACACCATAACGTGGTATAAAAAAGACTTCTCAGGATTAACCTGAGAAGTCACTTTTTATGCTCTTATTTCTTTCCGGTCAGCTTTGCGACCTCATCTGCAAGGTTGTCCTCGCGCTTCTCGATTCCCTCTCCGCGCTCGTATCTCACGAACTCCTTGACGGTGATCTTGGCTCCGATCTCCCTGCCGACCTGGTCGAGGTACTTGCCGACGGTCATGTCCCCGTCCTTGACGTAGTCCTGATCGAGGAGGCAGACCTCCTTGTAAAACTTGTTGATACGTCCGTTAACAACCTTTGCGGCTATTTCTGCGGGCTTACCCTCGTTGATAGCCTGCTGGGTGAGAATTTCCTTCTCGTGGGCAACCTCTGCTTCCGGAACCTGGGTGCGGTCTACGTACTGGGGATAGAGAGCTGCAATTTGCATGCAGACGTCCTTTGCCGCTTCCTGGAATTTCGGGTCAGAGGACTTGTCAGGATCGAGGGCGAAGTTTACGAGAACTGCATGAGTTCCACCGCCGTGCACATATGCGCAAGGAATGCCTTCATATCTTGTGAACCTGCGGATCTGGATGTTCTCCCCGATCTTTCCGACGAGGGCCTTCCTGGTTTCCTCAACAGTGGTTCCGTCCATCTCGCATCCGGCAAGTGCTCCCAGGTCTGCTGGTGCCTTGTCGATGATGACATCTGTGACCTTATGTACAAAGTTCTGGAAAATTTCATTCTTTGCAACGAAGTCAGTCTCTGAGTTTACCTCAACGACTGCTCCGGCATTGCCTTTGACTTCCGCATATGCAAGGCCTTCTGCAGCAATCCTTCCGGCCTTCTTCTCTGCCTTGGCGAGTCCCTTCTCTCTCAGGATCTCGATCGCCTTGTCCATATCTCCATTGGCGTCTACGAGGGCCTTCTTGCAGTCCATCATGCCGCAGCCGGTTGCCTCTCTCAGCGCCATTACATCTTTAGCTTTTATTTCCATCTGAATTCAATCTCCTGACTTTCTATACTTCAACTTAATTATTCTGCGGGCTTGTCGGTCTCTGCAGTCTCAGGCTCTGCACTCTCGGGTGC
Organism: Oscillospiraceae bacterium; assembly: GCA_050943435.1. GTDB lineage: Bacteria > Bacillota > Clostridia > Oscillospirales > Ruminococcaceae > RGIG5675. The sequence continues at coordinate 4,480 of JBMNPE010000089.1, forward strand.
CGGCTCAGGCTTCTCATCAGCATCAGCTTCGGCTGCTGCTTCCTCTCCAGAGCCTTCTCCCTCTTCCTGGACTTCCTGATCGAGTCCCTGCCTGCCCTCGATGACTGCGTCAGCCATCGTTCCGGTGATCAGCTTTACAGCCCTGATGGCGTCGTCGTTTCCGGGGATGATTACGTCGACCTCGTCAGGGTCGCAGTTGGTGTCGACTATTGCAACTATCGGTATTCCGAGCTTCCTTGCTTCGGATACGGCGATGTGCTCTTTCTTGGTGTCGATCACGAACAGGCAGCTCGGGAGCTTGTCCATGTCCTTGACTCCGCCGAGATACTTCTCGAGCTTTGCAATCTCGAGCTCGTGCTTAGCAACTTCCTTCTTGGGAAGAAGAGCAAATGTTCCGTCCTCGCGCATCTTCTTGAGCTGGTCAAGCCTCTCGATGCGGTGGCGTATGGTCCTGAAGTTGGTGAGCATGCCGCCCAGCCAGCGCTGGTTGACATAGAACATGCCGCACCTTGTAGCTTCTTCCCTGATGGATTCCTGGGCCTGCTTCTTGGTTCCAACGAAGAGAACCGTTCCACCCTGGGCAGCGACATCGCGGACATAGGCATATGCTGCATCGAGCATCTTTACCGTCTTCTGAAGATCGATGATGTAGATGCCGTTCCTCTCGGTGAAGATGTACGGCTTCATCTTCGGGTTCCATCTGCGGGTCTGGTGCCCGAAGTGAACACCGGCCTCAAGAAGCTGCTTCATTGATACTACTGACATAAATAATGATCCTCCATTCGTTTTATTCCTCCGCACTCCTAATCATCCGGCACAAAAGTCACTAGCCGGACGCATAGAATGCGTGCGAAATGCTTCCATAATATACCACAGCAATTTTTGTGTTTCAACACAAAAATGTCGAATTTAAGCCATTTTTTATACTTGGGCATAT
>JBMNPE010000090.1:0-5351 GCA_050943435.1 Oscillospiraceae bacterium
TTATAGACATGAAGGGCCCCAAGGCCATAAGGTACCCCAAGGGGACAGAGGACCCGCTTCTCTACGGGATAGAGGCGTCAGGTCAGGAGTTTGACCTCATAAAGGGCAGCAACGGGAGAAAGAACCTTTTCATAACCTACGGAAGGGAATTTTCCCAGGTGCTGAGGTCAAGGGACCTCATGAAGATTGAACCCGACATACTCAAGCTCAACGTGATTTCCCCGATACCTGAGGAGGCCGTGGAGACTGCAGCCGGGTACGACAGGGTGATCTTCGCCGAGGAGGCAGTGAGATCCGGCGGAATAGCAGAGAGGTTTCTGGATTTAGCCTCGCAGGCCGGATTCAGGGGCAGGTACGTGATAAGGGCTGTAGAGGACATAATACAGAAGCAGGCCTCCGTAATAAGGCAGATAGAGAGAAACGGACTTGATTCCGCCTCTCTAGCGGACCTGGCAGGGGAGGTGTTCTCATGAAGGAGCGCCTCGACACCGCCATGGTTTCAAGGGGGTTCGCCGAAACGAGGGAGAAGGCCAGGGTCCTCATTATGAGCGGATGCGTCCTCGTCGACGGGGATGTGTGCGACAAGCCGGGCACCCAGATAAGAAGCCGCTCCTCAATAGAGGTGAGACAGGGACTGAAATACGCGAGCCGGGGAGGGCTCAAGCTCGAAAAGGCCCTCCAGGTATTTCCCATAGACCTCAAGGGAAAGGTCTGCGCCGACATAGGAGCCTCCACGGGCGGATTCACCGACTGCATGCTCCAGAACGGCGCAGAGAAGGTATACTGCATTGACGTGGGATACGGACAGCTCGCATGGAAGCTCAGGACGGACGACAGGGTGGTCAATTTCGAGAGGACAAACTTCAGGTATTTCGACCCGTCTCTCATACCGGGCGGAGTGGACTTCTTTTCCGCCGACGTGTCTTTTATATCCCTGTCCCTCATTCTCCCTAAGGCGGACCTCATATGCCGGAAGGACGGGGAAGGCGTGTGCCTTATTAAGCCGCAGTTCGAGGCCGGAAGGGAAAAGGTAGGCAAAAACGGCGTGGTTCGGGAAAGAAGCACCAGGATGGAAGTCATAGAAAAGTGCCTGGGATATGCCCTCGAAAACGGATTCTTCGTGTCGGGGCTCGATTATTCCCCGATAAAGGGCCCAAAAGGCAACGTGGAGTACCTGATGCACCTTACGAGGGACGACAGGGGATTCTTCCCTGATCCGGAATCAGTGGTTGACAGGTCTATACAGGAACTAGAGAGAAGGGGGGATGTTCAGTGAAGCTTTTCCTGTGCGCCGGAGAAGGATACAGGGCCAAGGAGGCCTCAATAGGAAGGGCTGTCGAGCTCCTCAGCATGGCCGGGTGCACCGTCACAGCCTCCAGCGAGCTCAGCGACGAGTTCCCCGGATGCGGGATAGCCTTCCTCGAAAGGGAGAAGGCGGAGCAGGAATGCGACTCATTCCTCTCGGTCGGAGGAGACGGAACCCTGCTCTTCAACGCGCAGTCTGCCTTCAGGATGGAGAAGCCGATTCTCGGGGCGAATGCCGGGACTCTCGGGTTTCTCTGCGCATTCGACTTGAAGAAGCCTGCGGAAATCACTGAGGAGGCCGTGGAAAAGCTCAGGATTTCCGAGAGGATGGTTTACGAGGCAAAGTGCTCGCTCACAGGCGACAAGGTCTACTACGCTATGAACGAGGTCGTGATAATGAGGGGGCCCGTTTCCAAGACCATAGAACTGCAGCTCTTCAAGAACGACAGGCCCCTCACGAGGTACAGGTCGGACGGGGTCATAGTTTCAACTCCGTCGGGCTCGACGGCCTATTCGTTCTCGGCTGGTGGCCCCGTGATAGAACCGGGGCTCGATCTGTCGCTGATTACGCCTATCTGCGCGCACTCCTCGCTCAACAGAAGCATTATAATATCTGGTAATGACCGGATAACCATGCTGCTCACCGGACGCAACGGGAACGACGCGTATTTCTCAGCCGACAGCTTCGAAAACGTGCACCTCGTCCCGGGATCCAAGGTGGAGGTCGTGAGGGACTCGAGGAGGCTCAAACTGTACACAAGCGACTACGAGAAGTATCTCGAGGCGCTCAACAATAAATTCTCAGAAAGCGTGTAGGTATCTTATGAAGAGAGACAGACTAAAGGCAATAAGGCAGATCATATCCGAACAGCCTGTCGGAAGGCAGGAGGATCTGATGAAGCTCCTCAACGAACAGGGGTACAACGTCACGCAGGCTACGGTGTCGCGCGATATACGCGAGCTCGGGCTCGGCAAGATCACTGACGACAACGGGAACTACAGGTACGTCGTCGCCGGAACCATGAATGACAGCGAAAAGAAGAAGAAATTCTCCAACATATTCCGCGACGCGGTCGTGTCTGTCACGGAGTGCGGAAACCTCGTGGTGGTCAAGTGCCACACCGGGACGGGCTCCGCAGCCGCTGCATTTCTCGACACTGAGAACATAGATGGCGTAGCCGGTACAGTTGCCGGCGACGACACGATATTCATTGCCGTGAGGGACGGGTATGTCAAGAGCGCAGCAGAGACCATAAGGGGCCTCGCGGGGCTGGAATAGGAATTTTCGGATGCTCGAGGAACTGACAATAGAAAACGCCGCGGTAATAGAACACGCCGACGTCGAATTCACCGGTGGACTAAATGTCATGACCGGCGAGACCGGCGCGGGCAAATCCATCCTCATTGACTCCATAAACGCTATACTCGGCAGCAGGACCTCGAGGGAGATAGTCCGCACGGGCTCCGACAGGGCGGTCATTCAGGCCGTTTTCTCGGGGATATCCGGCGGGGTGAGGGACAAACTCAGGGAAGCCGGGTACGACTCTGAGGACGACCAGCTGATTCTCCAGAGGGAGATTGGCGCAGACGGAAGGACCAGGTGCAGGATAAACGGGATGCCCGCACCGGCTGGTGCAGTGAGGAGCATATGCTCGTCACTCGTGACGATTCACGGGCAGCACGACAGCACCGACCTGCTTGACCCGTCGACGCACATTTCGATCCTCGACAGGTACGGGGACCTCGGAAGCCTCAGGGACAGCTATACTGAGGCATACCGGGAGATGCTGGACCTCAGGAGAAGGCTCTCTGAGGTCACCATCGACGACGCGGAGAGGGAGAGGAGGACAGACCTCCTCACCTACGAGATAGACGAGATAGAAAAGGCCGGCCTGAGGCCCGGGGAGGACGAGGAGCTCACAAGGCAGAGGAATATCCTGCGCAACTCGGAAAAGCTCATAGAGGCGATGCACGGGGCCCTCGAGGCCCTTAACGGCCCGGAGGACGGGGAAGGCGGACAGGGTGCAGTTGACCTGCTCTCCGAGGCGAGCTCGCAGCTCGATTCAGTGTCCTCGGTGTCGGACGACATGGGGGAATTGTCCGGGAAGGTGTCGGACCTATACTACCAGGCCCAGGACACCGCTTCCGAAATTCAGGACGCCCTGGACGGGCTCGACACGGACGGAGGGGACCTGCAGTCCGTTGAGGACAGGCTCGACCTCATCTACAGGCTCAAGAAGAAGTACGGCTCCACGATAGACGAGATCCTTGAGTTCCTCGAAAAGTGCCGCACTGAGCTCTCCCAGATAGAGGACAGCACGGGCGAGGCGGCGAGGCTTGAGGCAAAGCTCAAGGAAGCCGAAAAGAGGACCATGGAGCTCGGAAAAGAGCTCTCAGATGCCCGCAGGGAGGCATTTTCCAGGCTTTCGGAGAGGATTGTGGGGGAACTCGCATTCCTGAACATGCCGGGATCGGTGTTTTCCCTCAGGATGGAGGAAAAGGAACCCGGGCCGGACGGCATAGACGAGGTGGAATTCCTGCTCTCGACTAACCCCGGCGAAGACCCGAAGCCCCTCTCGAGGATCGCCTCTGGAGGAGAGCTTTCTAGGATAATGCTGGCAATTAAAAATGTGCTCGCCGAGAAGGACAGCATAGACACCCTGATATTCGACGAGATAGACTCCGGTGTGAGCGGCTCCGGGGCCCAGAAGATAGGCCTCAAGCTCAAGCAGACCTCGGGGACGCACCAGATAATCTGCGTAACCCATACGGCCCAGATAGCCGCGTTTGCGGACACCCACCTCCTGGTGAGCAAGGAAGTGAGGGGCGGCAAGACCTATACGGACGTAGAGAAGCTCGGCATGGAGGGCCACATAAGGGAGATTGCGAGGATTGTTTCGGGAGAGAACATCACAGACACGGCCTTAAGGAACGCCTCGGAGATGATTTCCCTCGCAAAGAAGGCATATTCCGAGCTCGGAAGCTGATTCCGGGCTCTTTGGATTCATTGGAGGAACATTGAAAAAGTCCGATTTCTACTATGAACTCCCCGAGGAGCTCATCGCCCAGCATCCAGCTGAGCCGAGGGATTCCGCGAGGATGATGAAGCTCGACCGGAAAACAGGCGAAACGCAGGACATGATTTTCCGGGACCTCGGAAAGCTGCTCGTCCCGGGCGACATGCTCGTGATAAACGACAGCAAGGTGCTTCCGGCGAGGCTCTACGGGAGGAAGAACGGGGACGGTGCGCAGAGCGAGGTCCTGCTCCTAAAGCAGCTCTCGAACGACAGGTGGGACTGCGTAGTTAAGCCCGGGAAGAGGCTCAAGGAAGGCGCAAGGATAGTGTTCGGGGACGGAATCCTCACTGGAACCGTTGCCGAGGTCACCGAGGACGGCGACAGGATAATCGATTTCACCTATCCTGAGGGGAGGACGTTCTTCGACATTCTCTACGAGATAGGCGAGATGCCCCTCCCGCACTACATAAAGGAGAAGATGACCGACCAGGACGACTACCAGACGGTGTACGCGAGGGAGGTGGGCTCCGCAGCGTGTCCGACGGCCGGCCTGCACTTCACCGAGGAGATGCTCTCGGACCTCGAGAAGTCCGGAATAGAGATAGAGAGGGTCACCCTGCACGTCGGGCTCGGGACCTTCAGGCCTGTAAAGGAAGATGACATTACACAGCATGTGATGCACAGCGAGTGGTACAGCGTGCCGAAAACCACCGCTGACGCGATAAATAAGGCAAAGGAAGAGGGCCGCAGGGTGATAGCTGTGGGAACCACGTCCTGCAGGACCCTCGAATCCGTCATGAAGAAGCACGGAGCGATGGTCCCGTGCGAGGAGACGACCGACATATTCATATATCCGGGATTCAGATTCGAGTGCATAGACGGGCTCATAACGAATTTCCACCTGCCGGAGAGCACCCTAATAATGCTGGTTTCGGCATTCGCAGGATACGAACACACAATGGCCGCTTACAGGCACGCCGTCGAGGAGCGGTACAGGTTCTTCAGCTTCGGAGACTGCATGGTGATACT
>JBMNPE010000091.1:0-5072 GCA_050943435.1 Oscillospiraceae bacterium
AGGCCTCTCACGGAGCTGTGGGGATTCAGCACGGGAGAATACAGGGTGCCTTCCCAGGAGGAGATATCCGATGCACTCCTGCATGTGGGACCTGAGCACGCGTCTGTCTCCGGAGAGACCATCACTCTCGACGAAGGCACAAAAATAGACCTCGGGGCCATAGCTAAGGGATATCTGGGGGATAAGCTGAGGGAAATCCTCGTGGAGGACGGGGTGAGCTCAGCAATGCTGTCTCTCGGGGGAAACATAGTCCTCATTGGGAGCAAGGGCAGCAGGGACTGGCAGGTGGGCCTTGAGATCCCGGAACCCGACAGGGGGAACGGGATATATGCAGTCCTCTCCGTGTCTGACACGAATGTCGTGACTTCCGGGGCCTATAAGAGATATTTTGAGGAGGACGGAAAGACATACGGGCACATAATAGACCCGTCAACGGGATACCCCGCGGAGAGCGGCCTCTCTTCCGTGACCGTGGTATGCGAGTCGGGGACGAAGGCGGATGTGCTCTCCACAGCCCTCTACGTGATGGGCCTTAAAAAGGCCGAGGAATTCTGGAGGGAAAACGGGGGATTTGAGGCGGTGTTTACCGACATGGACGGAAATGTGTATGTGACGTCAGGACTTGAGGACTCTTTCAAGCTTTCCGGGGACTGGGCAGAGGGATATGAGGTAATAGAGGACCAGGGCTGATGAAGTACGGAAAGTGCAAATTATTTCACTCTTGAGATGATTTTTGCAGTCCATATCCCCATACATTTGCTATAATTGGAAAAATATTAGTTTTGGAGGGTCAGGAATATGGCAGATTTCAAGGCGCTCGCCGCAGAAAACCAGGGATATGTGGTCGAGATGAGAAGATATTTCCACAAGCATCCCGAACTCAGCCGCAAAGAGGTTGAGACCAGCAGAAAGGTGTGCTCGGAGCTCGAGAAGATGGGTGTCCCGTACAAGGCATATCCCGACTACACGGTGACTGCCGTCATAGACTCGGGGAAGCCCGGCAAGACAGTTCTCATCAGGGGAGACATGGATGCGCTGCCGGTGCAGGAGAACACCGGGCTTGAGTTTTCCAGCTGCGTAAGCGGCGTGGGCCACATGTGCGGCCACGACTGCCACACGGCAATGCTGCTCGGCATAGCAAAGAGCTTGATGAGCGCAAAGGACGGCTTTACCGGCAAGGTTATCCTGGGCTTCCAGGTCGCCGAGGAAAACCTCTACGGAGCCAATCTCCTGAAAAAATACGTCACCGAGATGGGCGGAGCCGACTATTCCATAGCCCTTCACGTTGGCGCTGCAATGGATGTCGGGACAATTTCACTCATAGCAGGGCCGATGGCATCCGGTGTGCTCACTTACAAGGTCACCTTCAAGGGAAAAGGCGGGCACGGCTCTGTTCCGCATATGTCCAAGGATCCGATCAAGCCGGCATGCGAATATGTGCTGAGGCTCGCGTCGCTGCCGTCAAATTCCTATGACGCCCAGGATCCAATTGTGTTCTCAACATGCTCCATCAACGGCGGGACGGCTGTCAACGTCATCCCTGAAACAGCTGTGGTGACGGGGACTGTAAGGTTCTTCAACAAGAATCTGCCAGGAAAGATCGAGCACGACATAGAGAACCTGGCCAAGAGCATAGCCGATTCCTATGAAATCGAGGCAAACGTCGAATATCTGTTCCAGACGGTTCTGCCCGTGGTAAACGACAAGGACTGCATTGAAGTCGGGAGAAAGGTTGCAGATGAGATGGGACTCAATGTCGTCACTGAAGGCAAGAGCATGGGCAGCGACGATATGGCAAACCTCCTCGACGCATTCCCCGGATTCTACGCATTCATCGGAGGGGCAAACGAAAAGAAGGGCATAGGCCACGTCAGCAACCACGCCCCGAATTTCACGGTCGACGAAGACTGCCTGCAGATCGGGACCGAATTCCTGATGAAGACGGCAGCTGCCCTCCTCGCTAAATAATAATTTACATCCTTTTAGCCCTGATTTAGGCTTTTGTTAGGGTTTGGACATATCCAGTTAATATAATAGAGGCATAATAACCTGCAAAGCATAAATCAGAGACTGGAGGAAAACGGATGAAAAAGTTTGCAGCAGGATTAGCCGGAGGAATACTGTTCGTGAGCATGCTGGTATTCCTGGCCTTTCTCGGTGGAAAGAAGAGAAACAGCAGGAGACAGGAAGAAGAGGCCTGATTCCGGCGGCCTGCGGATCCTTAAGAGACAAGCAGATGTTTTGAGCCCCGGGACTTGAATCCAGGGCAGGCATGAGAATAAAAAGAAAAAAGACATCCCTATGAGGGATGTCTTTTTTTGCCTGGTGGACGATATAGGACTCGAACCTGTGACCCTTCGCACGTCAAGCGAATGCTCTACCAGCTGAGCTAATCGTCCACGGAAACGCGAAAGTTATTATATTATAGCCTTCTGAAAAAATCAACCGCGCGGGCCCCGATCTTATGAGCCCTGCAGGAGCGGTTTTTCCTGGCATCAGAATACAGGCAGTCATCTGTTCAATGTGCTGTCCTTATATAATTTTCCGGCAGCGGCGGAACCTATCAGCATTATTATCGGGAACCCGACGGAGAGCACAATGCCCTTTCCGAGTTCACCACCGAGGGAAGATGAGATGAAGCCCACAAAAGTCGGGCCTGCGCAGCAGCCGAGATCCCCGCACAGGGCGAGAATGGAATACATCCTTGCTCCTCCACCCGGCAGCACCCTTGCGGCTATGCTGAAGGTTCCCGGCCACATGATTCCGACGGAAAATCCGCAGATCCCGCAGCCAATCAGAGAAACAACAGGTACAGGGGACAGGTATATCAGGAGATAGCTTGCTATGCAGAGAGCACTCCCTGCAATCATGACTGTGGGGAGAGGCATTCTGCTGCCGTGTTTTCCATATATTGCCCTTGAGGAGCCCATCATGAGGGCAAAGAAGGCGGGTCCGGCCAGGTCTCCGACGGCCTTTGTCACCCCGAGGCCCTCCTCGGCGAATGCGGAAGCCCACTGGCTCACGGCCTGCTCGCTGGCCCCTGCGCACACCATTAGGACCATGATCAGCCAGAACCGGCCGTTTCTGAAGAGATCCCCGTATGACATCTCCCTCACGCCCTCCGGCACAAACGGGTACAGGGGGACCCTGAGAAAGTAAAAGGCGTTGACGAGAGGGAGAATGGCCCAGAACAGTGCGAGCCACCGCCATTGTGAGCTGCCGAATACCAGAAAGAACACTGTGGAGAGGACAACGACTCCCACGTGCCCCCAGCAGTAGAAGGAGTGGAGCATGCTCATCGCAGATTCCTTGCTTCCGGTGGGGCATGATTCGACGATGGGGCTTATCAGGACCTCGAGAAGTCCTCCGCCCACTGCGTACACGGATACCGATATGAGCAGCCCTGCAAGGGGATTCGGCATTATATCCGGCAGGAATGTCAGCATGATGAGCCCTGCAGAGGCAAACAGATGCGCTGCAACAGCGCTTCTCCTCACGCCTATCAGGCGTACGATTGGTGCGGAAGCGAGGTCGGAAATGAGCTGCATGCAGAAGTTAAAGGTAATGAGAAGGGTGATCTTCGAGAGGGAGAGACCGAATTCCGAGCTGAAAGTGACGAACAGCAGCGGGACGAAGTTGTTCACCGCTGCCTGGACTACGTACCCTGCAAAGCACGCCCTTATTGTGTCCTTTGTCTTAAATTCCCTCTTCACTGCTGCCCCCGTCATGAGCTGTATGCATAGAAAGTATATCATTGCCTCCGAAGCCTGTGCAAAGCGCAGAAGCCCATGCATTATGATATAATCATTAAAAATATTAGCGACAGGGGACCAATGAGAATTTTAGGGATTGACCCGGGATATGCGATAATAGGATACGGGGTTCTGGATTACGTGGGCGGCAGGTTTCACTGCGCCGGATACGGTGCAATAACCACGGATGCCGACACCCCTTTTTCTAAGCGCCTTGTAGAGATAGACGACAGCCTGGAAAAGCTCCTCACGGCAGCAGGACCGGATGCCGTATCCCTGGAAAAGCTCTATTTCGTCAAAAACGTGACCACAGGAATAGCGGTCGCGGAAGCCAGGGGACTCATCCTCATGAGGGCCGAGAGGCATTCTGTGCCTGTATATGAATACACGCCGATGCAGGTGAAGCAGGCGGTTGTGGGCTACGGCAAGGCGGAGAAGCACCAGGTCATGGAGATGACGAGGATAATGCTCGGGCTGGATGAGATCCCGAAGCCCGACGATGCTGCGGACGCTCTTGCCATGGCCATCTGCCACGGCTATTCATCTGAATCCCACCTCAGGGGCCTCGACGGGAAAGGAATATAAGGCAAATGCTGTACTGTCTAAGGGGAAATGTCCTCAAAAAGGATCCCTCAAGCGCCGTGATTGACTGCGGCGGAATATGCTTCCAGGCATATATAACCACTGCCACTTATGCGGATCTCCCCGCGGAAGGAGAGGAAGCCGTGCTTTATACTTGCGTGTCGGTCCGCCAGGACCAGAGCATGGACCTGTACGGGTTTTCCGATGAGAGGCAGATGGAAACCTTCAAGCTGCTCACGACTGTTTCCGGAGTGGGACCAAAGAGCGCGCTCTCCATTCTCTCGGCATTCACCCCGGACATGGTAGCTTCGGCCGTGCAGAAGGGCGAATACGGCATGTTCACCCAGTGCTCCGGCATAGGAACAAAGACAGCACAGAGGATCGTGCTGGACCTCAAAGGCAAGATGAAGGCGGAAGGCAGCGTTTCTTCCACGCCTTCCGTGGCGGGGATCACCGGAAATGCTGCAGATGCCATTGCCGCACTCGTCAACCTCGGGTTCTCAAGGGGCGACGCGAGGGAGGCAGTGTCGAGGCAGGACCCTTCCCTGGACACCGGAGAGATAGTGAGACTGGCCCTGCAGTCGCTTTCGAGAGGATGATGCCTGAATGGACGAAGAATTCAATTTTGACGAGAGAATAGTTGAGCCGACTGCCGCTCCTGAGGATTTCGAAAACGAGACGGACCTGAGGCCCAGGTTCCTCTCCGACTACATAGGCCAGGAGAGGATAAAGGAAAAC
>JBMNPE010000092.1:0-5010 GCA_050943435.1 Oscillospiraceae bacterium
GTCGAATGCGCCTTCCGTGAGCTCCGAATATTCGAGGGCCTCGCTTATCAGGCCGGCCGCCTCTTCCGGGACTTCTGAGGATATTCCTTCATTGAGCTTGTATATGGGGCTCTCCGGGTCGTCTGCTGACAGCATCTCGTCGAGCCTGTTTATCTCCTCCGTGCACTCATCGAGCTCGCTTTCGCTGTCTGCGTTTATCTCCATGACTGTATCCATGGCGAACACGGTGGTGCTGACCTGTCCTCCCTGGCATCCGGTAAAGAGGGCAGCCACAAGGACTGCAGCCAGAACCGCTGAAACCGCCTTTGCTGTGTGTGTCCATTGTGTGCTTTTCCCGTGCATGGAATTCCCCTCTTAACGGAAAGGCCCCGTCTGATTGGAATGTCCTTCCAATTTGCGGGGCCCAAAAACCTTATACTGTTCAGCTCTTCACTATCTTCGGACCCTCGGGAGTGTCCTCGATGGAATACCCGAGTTCCTGAACCTTGTTTCTCAGTTCGTCTGCAAGGGCGTAGTTCTTAGCCTTTCTTGCTTCCTGCCTCTGCTGGGCCAGCTGCTTTACTTCGTCAGGAATTTCGTCCGTGCTCTTCCTTCCGTACAGTATGCCCAGTACTCCGCAGATGTCGTCGAACTTCCGGGCCGCGTATCTGAGCGAATCGGCGCTCTGGCCTTCCGCACTGTTTATTTCCCTGGTAAAGTCGAACAGCGCTGCTATGGCGTCGGCGGTGTTGAGGTCGTCGTCCATGGCCTTCTTAAACTTCTCAATGCATCTGTCGGCAGCTTCCTTGAGGGATTCGGACCCGGAGGCAGGAGCCTTTGAAATCATGAAGTCGAGGTTGTTCCTGCAGTTGTAGAGCCTGTCCAGGGATGCCCTGCTCTGCTCGATGAGCTCTACCGTGTAGTTGAGCGGCTTCCTGTAGTGAGCGCTTATTAGGAAGAACCTGATCGGTTCGTATCCGTATTTCTCAGCCACGTCCCTCACGAGGAAGAAATTCCCGAGGGATTTTGACATCTTGTCACCGTTTACGTTTATGAAACCGTTGTGCATCCAGTATCTCGAGAAAGTGACTCCGTTGCAGCACTCGCTCTGCGCAATCTCATTCTCGTGGTGCGGGAACACGAGGTCCTTGCCGCCGCAGTGTATGTCTATTGTATTGCCGAGGTATCTCCTCGCCATCGCTGAGCACTCTATGTGCCAGCCAGGCCTGCCTTCCCCGTATCTGGACGGCCAGTGGGGCTCCCCGGGCTTTGCGGCCTTCCACAGGGCAAAGTCGAGCGGGTCCTCCTTGAGGTCCCCCACCTCTATCCTCGCACCGGATTCCAGGTCGTCTATGTTCTGGTGGGAGAGCTTTCCGTATTCCTTGTCCATCCTCGTGCGGAAATACACGTCTCCGTTTTCAGCCCTGTAGGCATATCCGGTGTCGACGAGCCTGTCCACTATTGAGAGTATCTCGTCAATATTCTCCGTGGCCCTTGGATGGACGTCAGCGCGCCTCACGTTGAGTCCGTCGGCGTCCTTGAAATATTCCGCTATGTATTTCTCGGCGACATCCCTGACCGTGGTGCCGGTCTCGTTGGCCTTCCTGATCATCTTGTCGTCGATGTCCGTGAAGTTCTGCACGAACTTCACCTTGATGCCTGAGTATTCGAGATATCTCCTCAGCACATCGAAAACACATATGGCGCGTGCGTTGCCGATGTGGATGTAGTTGTAAACCGTCGGCCCGCAGCAGTAGATCCTGAGTTCCCCGTTTCTCGGGACCAGATCCACTTTCTTCGCGTCCATTGTGTTATAAATCTGCATAAAATCCTCCGTTCAGCCGGCATCCTTAAGGACATCGGCATTCTGATACATATAGACAACTCCGGAGATGACAGTGAGCGCAGCCACTATCCACACTCCTATATTGGACCACAGGCAGAGAGTATCAGTCCAGCCGCCCTTCTCCGCAAAATCCGCAAAGAACATTACGGCCATGATAACGGCCATCTGGGACCCTGTCTTTATCTTGCCCCACCAGTTGGCGGCTATGACCCTGCCGCTCTGTGTCGATGCCACGAGCCTGAGCCCGCTCACCATGAGATCCCTCGAGATAATTATAATGACAGCTATCGGATGTGCCAGGTCAAACTGGATGAAAGAAACAAGGGCTGAAATAACCAGGATCTTGTCCGCAAGAGGGTCCAGGAACTTCCCGAAATTCGTTATCCATCCGTTCTTCCTGGCGAGGTGCCCGTCGAGCCAGTCAGTGAAAGAAGCCACGGCAAACACGACGAATGCCCACATCCAGTTGTGCGGTATGCCCGTACAGAATATGAATACAAGCATGACCGGAACAAGTATTACTCTTATTATGGTGAGTTTATTTGACAGGTTCATATGAGCTGCACCTCCGCCGAAATTTGCTACTTTGTATATTATATCTTTTCCCTTTGTTCGGAAACTGCCATTTCAGCCGGTTTGTCAGAATTCCCCGTACAGGTCAGCGCCGTCTGAGGAGAGTATTTTCACCCTGACGATGTCCCCCGGAGCCAGCTCCTTCTCACCTCCGAGGGCGTATCTGCAGGTGTCGACATCAGGGGCGTCTGACTCAGTCCTGAGGGAATACATCATCGCATCCCCGTCGAACCCGTCGCATATGGCCTCAGCTTCAGTGCCGGCCTTCATGCTCTGCAGGTCGGCAAGCACTCCTGCCTGCACATCCTCTGCGAGGGCAAGCCTGCTCTTCTTTGTCTCCTCCGGTATCTGGTCCTCGAATTCCGCAGCTTCGGTGCCCTCTTCCCTTGAGTACGAAAAGAATCCGGCCCTCTCAAACCTCATCTTCTCGAGGAAGTTGAGAAGCTCGTCGAACTGCCTGTCGGTTTCGCCTGGGAATCCAACCATGAACGTGGACCTCAGGGTTATCCCGGGGACCTTATCCCTTATGTGTTTTATCTTCTCTGTAAGGGTCTTCCTGTCGCCCGGCCTGTGCATCCTCCTGAGGACCTCTCCCGAGCAGTGCTGGAGAGGGATATCGAGGTACTTTGCTATCCTCCTGCCTCCGGCAATGACGTCGAGAAGCCTGTCGTCTATTCTGTCGAGATATGTGTAAAGCACTCTCACTTTCCATATCCCGTCTATTTTGTCGAGCTCCTCGAGCAGCCCTGCGAGGGAGGTCCCATCATGGAGGTCCATACCGTATGCAGAGGTGTCCTGGGCTACGAGGATTATCTCCTCTGCACCTCCGTTCACAAGCTCCTTTACCTCATTCACTACGCTTTCCTGCGGCCTGCTCCTGTACTTCCCGCGTATCATCGGGATTGCGCAGTATGCGCATCTGTTTGAGCACCCCTCGGCTATCTTCACATAGGCGATGTGCGGCGGGGTGGAGAGCACCCTCCTGCCTTCGGATGGAAGGGTTCCTTCGGATATCTTCACCCTTTCCCCCGAGAGCACCCTGTCGGCAGCCTCGCATATCCTGGAATTCCCGGCGAGGGTCAGGAATCCGTCCGCTTCAGGGATTTCATCGGAAATTTCATCGAAATACCTCTGCGACAGGCATCCCGTAACGAGTATCTTTTCCGGGTGCCCGTCCTCTTCCCTGTGCCTCACAGCCTCGAAGATGGCGTCTATCGACTCCTGCTTGGCCGATTCTATGAATCCGCAGGTGTTTACCACTGCAAGATCAGCCTCCCCGATGTCGTCGGTGAGCTCATATCCTCCGTCCTCGAGCGCAGCTGCCATTATCTCGGCGTCCACCCTGTTCTTGTCGCAGCCAAGCGACATAAGGAATACCTTAGCTTTCAAAATAATCCTCCCCGAGGGCTTCGCCTATGGCCCTCCTTATGTCAGACGGCCTGAATCCCTTCCTGTAGAGGGATGCGGATATCTTCCGCCTCTTTGCAGGATCGGACAGTTCTTCGGCGGTGTACTTCCTGCTCAGTATCTCCATTATTGATTCAGTCTCGTCCTCAGGGAGCATCTCTATTGCCGCGTCGCTTATCTCCCTGTCAATTCCCCTGCCTGCGAGATAGGCCCTTGCCGCTGCACGGCTCATATGCCTCGGAACCGCGACCTGTCTGATCACAGTCTCGGCATACTCCTCGTCGTCGAGGTACCCGAGCTCGTCGAGCCTTTCTATGACGGCATCCACTGTGTATTCGTCGTATTTCGAGAGCAGCTTTCTCCTGAGCTCCTTCTTTGAGTTCATCCTGACAGAAAGTATGGAAAACGCCTTGTCCTCGGCCTTCTGGATGTCCGACCTCGCCTTGAGGTCCCTGAGCTCGGAGGCACTCAGGACTGTCCCCGGTTCAATGTGTTCTGCGGCAATAATTGCGGGATCCACAGAGAACAGGAAGCCGTCAACCGAAAAAAGGGCACTTCTGCCCTTTTTCGTGGTTTTTATTTCAGTTATTTCTACAGATTTATCCGTCATTCGGCTTCAACGTCTATGGACGGCTTCTCGCGCGGTGCGTCCTGGTTTTCGTCTTCATCATCGTCTCCGCTGTTGCTGACTATCTGGGCCCCGGAGGCCTTTCCGACGGCATCGGCAGCCTCTGCAGAGCGCTCCCTGATCTTTGCCTCGATCTCTTCCCTGAGTTCGCTGTCCTGTTCGAGGAGGGCCTTGGTGTTCTCCCTGCCCTGTGCGAGCCTCCTGTCGCCGTAGTTGAACCACGCCCCGGACTTCTGGATTATGTCGAGCGCGACCCCGATGTCGACTATCTCGCCGACCTTGGAAATGCCCTTGCCGTACATGATGTCGAACACGGCAGTCTTGAACGGAGGGGCTACCTTGTTCTTGACGACCTTGACCCTCGTCCTGTTTCCGACGATCTGGCTTCCGACCTTAATGGCCTCGATCCTTCTGATGTCGAGCCTGACGGACGAATAGAACTTGAGGGCCATTCCTCCAGTCGTAGTCTCCGGATTGCCGTATACCACGCCGATCTTCTGCCTCAGCTGGTTTATGAATATGACTATGGTGCCCGTCTTCGATATGATGCCCGTGAGCTTTCTCAGTGCCTGCGACA
>JBMNPE010000093.1:0-4721 GCA_050943435.1 Oscillospiraceae bacterium
CAGTTTTTCCGCTGTCCCAGGCCACTGCCTGAGGGCTTTTGCCTCCCTGTCGAGCTCCTGCTCGTATTGATCTCTGAGGCTAAGTTTTGTCTTCCGGCCGCTTATTTTTGCCGCTATATCGGAAAACTTTTCGCTCTCCTGAGAAGCCCTTTCTGAGGCCTCTTTTGCATTTGAATACGCCTTTTCGGCGTCAGAATAGGCCTGCTCCTTTTCCTCAGCTTCCCTGCGCTCCTGCCTCAGGTCATCCAGGACATAGTACTTTTCGAGGATTTTTCCCTTGTCGCGGGTGTATCTCCCGCCGCCCTTCTTATATTCCGGCCGGTCGGCAGAAAAGTCCCAGTGCCCGCTGTATTCGTCAATCTCATTCTGGAGCTCCTCCTCAAAGGCATCGAGGGAAATATCCCCTATTTCCTCCACGGCCTTGGTGACGGTGGCACTCAGGTCCCTCCTCAGGTCCTCGTTTTTCCCGGAGTCGTCATTCCTGGCCCCGAGGATTTCCCTGACCGCAGCGTCCTGCTCCTTCTGTGAGGCAAAGACCACGTAGTCGTAGATGCTCTCCCCGTAGCCGAGGACAGCCGACATCTCGGCATTTATTCCATCGGCCTCCTTTATTATGCTGCCGTTGGGAGTCCTGAGCCTCGATGTTCCCTTCCCGGAGACGCTCCACTCCTTTTCGAGGACATATTCGCCCTTGTCGGTCTCGAACCTGATTTTGCCGTCTATGGTGTCCCCGCTGGGCCCGTCGGTCCTCTCCGCCGGGAAATAGCTCTTCTGGAAGGCCCTGTCTGACTGGGATCTCTTTTCGAGCTTCACATCGCGCATGAGAAGAGAATAGATGAGCCCTGCGACAGTGGTCTTCCCAGCCTCGTTGTCCCCGACGATAATGTTGATTCCGTCCCCGAAATCAATTTTCTTGTCCCTCAGGCCTGCGAACTGCTCGCAGCTTACGGACTTTATCTTCATATATATGATCCTCCGATCGTACACATCACTGCAGCTGCGGTGAACTTTCAGTTAATCCTGCTCTTCTTGAGGAGCTCGTCGGCCATTCTCACTTCGACGGGGTCGGAAAGCAGCCTCTTGAGCAGCCTGTTTGCAAACGAGGTCTCGGGATATTCGTCGTCTATCCTCTTTTCCGTGTAGATCATGCTGAGGCCGCTGTCATTTGCGCTGAACCAGAGGCATCTGTCCCTGAGCTCTGAATATATTTCCTCGCGCTCTGCGTATTCCTCAGGTGTTATGGTTCCTTCCAGGGTCACGCTGAAGAGCGTGTCATCCTCATGTCCCTTTACAAGCTTTAACAGTTTGTCCTTAAGGCACGTATAATCCTCCGGTGAGGCGTTGAGCTTGAGAATTGAAGTGTCAAACGCCAGCCTTCCGGTGTGCACCTTCCTCGCAGTCACGCCTCCATTGTCGAGTTGGATCTCAAAGCAGCTTCCCTCGCAGTTTTCACTCTTGTCGAGTGGCTGGTGGGTACCGGCGTTGAATATCTTCCCGCAGGAAGTGAACTTTTCCGTGGAGAGATCTGCGGGATATTCAATGTGGGTGTGGCCTATGAGCCACACGTCGACAGGTATGCTCCCAAGCTCCTGCGGAGTCATCAGGAAATAGCGCCTCTCCCTGTCGGGACTTACGCCCTCTATGGCGCCGTGCGCCATGCCTATCCTGTATGCTCCGTCGTCCGGGAAGGTCTGCTCCTTAATCCACCCGAGCATGTTATTGTCTGAATGCTTGCCGTTGCACGGGGCAGGATAGACCACTACATTTCCGGCGTCTGTCTTAACTTCATACGGCCTGCATTCCTTGAGAAGAATAATGCGGTCGTTTTCTGCAGTGCAGACTTCGAAGTTTGTCCACACTTCCTCAGAGCCTGAGTAGAAATCGTGGTTTCCGGGAAGGACCAGGACCTGCCCGTCAAAGTGCGAGAGTATGTCCACAACCCTTCCGACCGTCCTGCGGCCTACGTTTATCCTGTCGAACAGGTCCCCGCTGACGGCAAAAATGTCCGCGTCATCCCTGTTGGCTGCATTGACAGCATCCTCGAGGCTTAAAAATCTGCTCTCTCGCAGCCGTTCCCTCACTTCCGGGGTGTATTCTGAGTGTTCGTATTCCCTTCCGAAATGGTTGTCTCCGGTGAGAAATATACTGAGCATCTGGAATCCCCTTTCGCTGTTAAAAGTTTATGATTTCACCGAGCCGTGCGCCGGGCTTTTTGATAATTATACATTAATTAAGAATGCAGAAAATACGCCGGATCTCCTAAAACGCGCTTCCCACCGCAGTTCCACAGGGATTCTCCCATTCCCCTCCCAAATTCATCAATATGCCAGTGGTTCCCTGTCCTCCTAATATTGATATAATATTTATTGGATTTCGGGATAAAGGGATGAAAAGTTAACATGAAGAAGCGGGCCTTGTCATTATTAATGGTATTGGCCGTCAGCCTGAGTATGCTGCCCTTCGGAATAACCGCAGAGGCAGAAGAGACAGGCAGTGCAGATACATCATATTCGGCAGAGAGTACAGAAGAGGTGGCTGTATCCCAGGAAAGCACGGATTCAGCGGCTTCCGAGGACACAGTTACCGGATCCTCGGAGGACACATCTGATTCCCCAGTGGACACCTCCGGTTCCTCGTCTGACGCTTCTGCATCCTCTGATGAATCAGCTGCTTCAGAAAGCACGGATGATGCATCTTCTTCAGTGCAGGTCACCGTTGATACTTTGTGGATAAACACCTCCGGCGAGAACATTTCTGACAATCTCCCGGAGTCAGTGGACGTCACCCTTTCATCCGTCGACGGAACCTCCTATTCCAGCACGAAGACAATTCTTGTAAGCCAAGGCGAAACCCAGGCGGTTTTCGATGATGTGCCCTCCGGCGCAATTTACCAGGCTTCCGAGCAGTTCGACAGCTCGGACCAGTATGCCATAGAAAAGAGCCCTGCTTTCCTTGATCTCACCGAATCCCCGGACTCCTCAGCAGTGATATCCATCACAAATACGAGGAATGACACCTCCCTGGGGGCAAAAAGCATAACTCTCTATGAGAGCGACACTGAGATAAACCTCTCCGTGAGCTGGATGACCTCCTCCAACACAGACATCGAGACAAAGACAATTGACGGCGTTGAGTACTCCGTCAACACCATACACATGGGGATGGACACCGAGGGCTCCTATATCTACCGCGCTCAGATAGATTTTGCCACGAGCGGCACAACGGTGCACGACCCTGGGACCATAACCATCCGCATCCCCGCACACCTGTTCGACAACCGCAATCCTGACGACACGACCTACGGGACCACTTCAGAGGAAAACCTCGGCGCCGGAGACTACTGCACGCTATCCGTCCCGGAAGAGGGGTCGGAAATCGGCGACAATGAGTTTGAATATTCATACGACTCCGAAACAGACGAATACGTCCTCACGAATGTAAAGTCGATAGAACCCGGACATCACTGGTACGGCCAGATAAGCTACACCGTGCCGCGCCCGTCAGAGATCATCGACGGGGTCCAGACCGACATCGACGGCAATGTAAAGAACGAGGTCTTCGCAGACCACGACTTCCAGGCGACCGTGACGATCGTGGAAAACGGCGAGGTTGCAGCAGAGGCCGAGAGCAACATAATCAAAGCTCAGGCTGATACGCGCATCACTGACCCGAATATCATGAAGTCTTATTCAGAGGAATATGACTCATGGCCTTCTGACTGGCCTGATGACCTGAAGGTTGAAGGAGTGGACGATACTGACGATTACTTCTATATCGTCTGGAGGGTCTACGGATACACGGACTGGGCTTACGCTCAGGATACCCAGCCCTTCAACCTTGTGTATGAGGAGCTCGGGCTCACCGACGAAGATGGAAACTCTGTCGGGGAGATCGTCGGATATTACCTTCAAAACCTGTACAGCCAGAGGCAGTGGAACAACAGCTCCTCCGACTACATCAGCGCGGACGAATACCCCTCCTGGCTGGGGGTAAAATCCGACTACTGGGAAAACCATATTACCAATGATTTCTATGTCCTCACAAGGCTCCCCAAGACCCTTATAAGCGGCGGCCAGACCGCAACCATCAGCAATTCTGTCCAGGTCACCAAGACAGGCCTGGACGACCAGACGGACCACGTCGAAACCGCCACCGCGAGCTTTGACATGTCCACGCTCATATTCTCCGCACCTCCGGGAGACGAATATCTCTATAAGAGGTCCGGCAACTCCAAAGTCGGTGCATTCACCCTGCTGCAGGGCGGGACCGACATCGAAAACCTGTTCTTTGAAAACACTATGAGAGTCGTCGAACCCAGCCTTGTCCTGGACGAGGACGGAGACCCGACAAATGCATCCGACTACAACAGAAGCTATACAGCAGAGCTTGTGGACGACCTTCTGTACCTCTCATCCGACTACACGGAGCATCTCCAGAGCGGAGATTACTCGATTGCATACGCGAGAATGTACTCTGCAAGGGCATACGACTGGACCACGACAGACGAGAGTTCCGTGTACCAGTGGGTCATGGCAGACATGACCGACGAAAAATTCTACCTCTACGGACAGTTTAACGGCGACGACAGCTCGGACACATGGCAGGAAATAGGCTACTGGACCACAGAGGGTACGCTCTACTATCCCAAAAGCTTTGATTATACCAACGGCTACGATGACGGAAACGGAAACACTAACATCGATTTCACCACTGACAGCTAC
>JBMNPE010000094.1:0-4542 GCA_050943435.1 Oscillospiraceae bacterium
CCTCGGCGCTTCTCATTGCGGACTGTATCCTGGACCTGAGTTCTGCTGCCGCAGAATTCGTGAAGGTGACGCACAGAATCCTGTCTGCGCCTATGCACCTCCCGGGGCCCACGGTCATATCCGCTATCCTGCTCACTATGACGCTTGTCTTCCCGGACCCTGCGCCTGCCGATACGACCAGGCTGGAGCCTCTCCACTCTATGGCCTTTTTCTGCTGTTCAGTCGGCTTCATCGCCCTTCACCCTCCTTTGGAACTGGCAGGCAGTCTTGAAAGAGCAGTACCTGCACGGCGGTCCGTATCTGGGCTTAGGTGATATGTCCCCTCCGTACATGCTGTCCACCGACCTCTTAATCGCTTCCTCGGCATCCCGGCCGAGCTGCTCCATTTCCTCAAGGGAAATCGCGCTCTGGTTCCTTGAGGAGTTCTCACTGTAGGGGATAAACAGGCCTTCCCCGTCGCTCTCCATGGCCCTGAGTATCTCCCTGTCATTGAGGACGACGCCGCTCTGGGTGTATGCCCCGCCGCCGCTGCCATTCTTTCCCTCGTCCGGGACGGACGGGTCGGCAGGCATGTAGAGAACTCCGGCAGGCACCGGGTTCCCGTACCTGTCAGATGCGTTTCTGCACAGCGCCACGAGATAGAGCGGCATCTGGACCTCTTCACCGCTCTTCACTTTCCCCTTTGAGAACTTCTTTTCCCCGGTCTTGTAGTCGATGACCCTTATGTAGTTTCTGCCGTCGGAGCCAGTGTATTCGTCTACCCTGTCGACCCTTCCGCCCACAGTGACCGGGCGTCCGCCGTCTGTAGTCAGGACAAGCGGCCTCACATCGCCGTCATCAGAAATCACCAGCTCGAAATCAACCGGCTTGAACCCGCTCTGTGCCATTTCCTGCCTTATCCTGAGAAGGAGCCTCGAATTCTGGGCCTTCAGCTTCTGGAAAAGCTTTTTTGTCCTGGGCTTCAGGTCTTCTGGATCCCCGACAGTCTCCTTGAGCTGCCTGTCGGATTCCTCGTCGGATATTCTCTCCATCTCGGAAACGGAAACTGATGTCAGGTCCCCGCCGAGTCTCTTCATTACCTTTTCGATTGTCCCGTGGATGAAGTTTCCTGCGGATATCGGCGTGACGTCTGCCTTTTCCGGCGTCCTTATCCTGAGCATGTATTCGAAATAATACTTGAGAGGACATGCAGCATACTGCTCCGCCCTTGTCGGGGACAGCTTTGCAGACTTCCCGAGCAGGGTTTCCTCTGAGGCAGTGTCCTCAATCCCGAAATCCCTTACCTTAGATGCCTTTCTCAGGGCACCGGCATCAGCGAGTCCCGCAGCTTCCATGACTGCAGCTCCCCTGCCCTCGGGGTCTGCCGCAGCCTCCCTCATGGCAGTGGCTCTGTTGCATACCGCCGCAAACGGTTCCCTCAGCCAGGAGCAGTCCCGGGCCTTGTTCCAAATCCCGTCGAGCGCTGACGACCTCATGGTCTGCCCTGAGCCGTCGTACAGCGGCCTGCAGAGATAGAGCCTCTCCGACGGGACAGAAATTATCCTGTATAGGTCGGAGTACTCCCTGCTGTCGCTTCCGGATGTGCCTATCTGCACGGATGCCCCGCTTTCAGCGAGGAGATCCCTCTCCTCCTGTGTGAGGAGCCCTTCCTTTACTTCATATCTCGGGAATTCTCCTTCGCAGAGCCCCAGCAGGAACAGCGCCTTTACGCCTGCAAGCCTGAGTCCCGAGGAAGATCCCACAGTGACCTCGTCAAGTGCAGCAGGTATGTCCTTTATGGAAGTCGCTGCCGCCTCTGCTGCTATGAGACCTGAGAGTATCTCGGGGGATACTGCCTCCCCTTCCAGGATCCTGGACAGCGAATCCATCACTCCGAAAGCCGCATTGGCCTCCCTGACGGTCTCCTGGTCGGCAGATCTCGAGAGCCATTCAAGCCCACCAAGCTTCTGCATCATGAGATAGGCTTCCCTGAGCACCACGTCTGCAGACGCCCCGGAGCACTTTTCCACAAACTCTGAGAGCCTGCCAATGACAGTGCTCCTGGCCCTCTCGGCAGCCTCGAGCAGCTTTTTTGCGCCGGGCCCGGGTTCTGATGAAGAAAATCCCTCCGGGTTCTTCTCAAACCTGGTGAGCCACTGGTCTCCCCTTATGTCCCATACTTCTGCATATGCCTCTGCGGCACCGGCGTCAAACGGGTCGACGCATGACACGGGAAGCTTCATTATCTCCAGTATCTTAGCGGTGTCGTACTGGGATATCATCTCCACGCACGCGCGCACAAACCTTATGACGGGGGAATAGGATATGTTCCTCTTGAAATCGGCGAAATACGGGATGTCCGCGGCCTTGAAAGCCGATGTCACTGCGGACCTGTACTGCTCTGAGTCCCTGGCCGCAACGGCTATCTCGCCGTATCTGTAGCCCTCCTCCCGGACGAGCCTGCATATCTCAGCCGCGGTGCTCTCTGCCTCGGCATACCTGTCCTGTGCCTCAATCCTGAAGAGTCCTGCTCCTCCCTCGGATGAACCCAGGGAAAGCAGCTCCTCACCTGCCCCGGCGCCGGGATTTCTGTATCTCCTGACACGGTCAAGTACTGTCTCGCTGTATCCTATTCCAAGCGATGCGGCTGTATCCTTGAGCCACTGCGCAGTATATCCGCTGAGCTTCATTGCCTGGCTCTGGATCCGGGGATCCCACTGAAGGGTCACTATGACGTCGTCGGCAGTCTCCATAATGGCTGAGATCATCTCCTGCTCCGGGAAAGTGAAGCCGGAAAACCAGTCCAGTATGACTGTCCGTCCGGAAAGCCACCCGCTTTCCCTGAGCCTCTGGGATGCCGTCCTCATCCTCTCGGGGCCGTCCAGGTTCTTTTCCATGGAATCCCCGGCATACTTCTTCATAATCGAAGCGAGCTGCCTCAGCCTGTCCCCGGAGATGCTGTCCTCCTGGTCGGCGGCAGCCTCGAGCATGGATGGCGTGGCTCCCGAGTTCCTCAGCTCATCTATGGCATCGGAAATTTCGGTGCACAGCCCCGCATCCCTCTCGGCCCTGCGGTATACAGGCACCTCATCTCCCAGCTCAATCACGCATCTCCTGACCATGGCGGCCTTTCCGGCATCGTCGAGCTGGGGCTTGGCCCCTCCGCCGTACCTGCGCAGGACCTCTTCAGCCAGTTGCTTGAACGACATAACCCTGGCAAGGTCCTGCATCTCATATGGAAGGGCTTCGCAGTAGTACTTCTCGACAGAGTAGGAGCCCTGTTCAGGGACGACCGTTATCGAAGGCCTGCCCTTTTCCGCGAGCTCCCTCGCCGTATTGAGGGCATATGTTGTCTTTCCAGTTCCGGCTCTCCCGGCAATGATTCTGAGCATGCTGTTCCTCCGCTCCGGCGGATCATGGCCGCTGTGAGGGGCACGGCTTCATCCGCCGATTAAATTCTACTACATTAACAGGCATGAAAAAGCACCCGCGAATGCATTCGCGGGTGCCTGACCCATTCTTCGTACTCAGGAGGACGATTCCGTCGTGGAATTCTGGGATGCGTAGAATACCAGCTTCACTGCTCCGCTGTCATATTCCATCAGCAGCTGCATAGTGCTCCTGTCCGTGGTCCACTTCGTGTCATAAGAGAGAAAGCCGTACTGGAACCTCTGGTCGTCCGACTCGTCCTTGTGCTCTTCATAGTAGGCCGAGGTCTCGTCAATGCGCTTGTATCCGTCGACCAGACCCTGGTCGTCCGGATCGCCGTATGTCGCGGTGATGCTCTCGCGAAGCGTAGTGTAGAGCGTGATGGCGTCGGAAATTGAGATCCCCTCGTCCCCGGTCCCGTAGTGAATTTCCCCGGATGTCAGCAGTCCGTCCGTAAAGAGATAGTAGACCTCGCACTCCGTGCCGTTCTCAGTCTTTTCATAGAGGATTATTTCGTCGGACGCATATGCGTAGTCGGAAGTTTCTGTCTCGGTCACAGTGGTCCTGTTGTCCCCCCAGTAGCTCTGTTCGAAATCCGGGACAGTGACCTCTTCCTCGGATGAGCATGCGCCGAGAGCCGCTGCAGTGATTACCGCCAGTATCACAGCCGCGGAAGACCTGAGTAAACGTCGGATATTCATCTGATCACCTCGCGGGCGGCTTCCTGCACGCCCCTTCTTTCAACTCGATAGGGAAATTATAAGCCAATCGCCGGTCTTTGTGAACTTGCAGCCCTGTTGTACAGCCGAGATTACTTTTCGTATAACTCACAAAGGCGGGGATTTTGTTGAAAACCCGGTTGAAAATGTTTATAAAGTCCCGTGTTAAGGGAAATCAGCAAATATAAAATTAACAATTTCGTAAAGTTTGATTAACTTGCTGTACTATTGACGGCCGGGCCGGCATGACTGTTTATCCCGGAATGCCCCGGGAAAGGCGCAAAATTGTATTATGGGCATGCAGATGATAAAATATTCGAGGGAAACAATCAAACCCAAGGAGTTATCAAAAGCTATGAAGCTTATTACTGCAATAGTCAACAAGGACGACAGCTACATGGTGCAGACCGGCCTT
>JBMNPE010000095.1:0-4352 GCA_050943435.1 Oscillospiraceae bacterium
CGGCACAGCGCTGATGGCCGGAGCCGGCATGGCTCTCCTCACAGGCACACAGCTCAAATCCCCATGGTGGGAGGTCCTGCTGATCGCTTTCCTGGTCGGCTTCTGCGTGATGTTCATATTCAGGTTCGTATCCTATTACATCGCTTTTAAGGCTGCCAACAACACGGACAAGCAGAACTGAATCGCTGAGACAGCACAATCCCTTCCGGCAAGCCGGAAGGGATTGTTTTTACTGCAGTTTTCTTGTGTTCTTGTCGCTCTTTATGGCAAGCTTCGTGCCGAGAGACTGGATTATCTGCACTATCACGATAAGCAGGATGACTGCCATCACCATGATCAGGTACTTGTACCTGTAATACCCGTAATTTATGGCGATCTTTCCGAGGCCTCCGCCTCCGATGATGCCGCTCATCGCGGAGTATCCGAGTATAGTCGCCATCGCTATTGTGAGATTTGATATAAGCGTGGGCATGGCCTCCGGGATCATGACCTTCCATACGATCTGTCCTGCTGTCGCTCCCATGCTCTGGACAGCCTCTATCAGTTCCTTGTCCACTCCCCTGAGGCTGCTTTCCACCAGCCTCGCTATGAAAGGAAACGAAGCGAAGACAAGGGGAACAATAGTAGCCGGGGTCCCGACCGTGGTCCCGATTATCAGCCTGGAAATCGGGAACACCATGATCATGAGTATCAGGAACGGTATAGACCTCAGCAGGTTGATTATCACGTTCAGCAGCTTCATGAGCCAGCCCGGAAGAGGAGCTATTCCGCCTTTTTCCCCGGTCACCAGCAGAACTCCCAGCGGGAGGCCTATCAGGGTTGCGAGCGCTGTGGAGAGGACTGTCACGTAGATGGTTTCCCATATGGCGAAGGGTATCTCGTTCTTTAGAACTTCGAGAGCCTCCTGGACGGCTTCCGACTGGAACCACTCACTCATCTCTCTTCACCTCCTCGACTGCAAGCCCAGGATTTGAGGTGAGGAACTCTATCGCCTTCTCAGGCTGCCCGTTTTCCTCCGGGATTCCAAGAAGCAGCGTGCCGTAGGTCTTTCCCCCGGCGTTTCTTATGGAGCCCTGGAGTATGTTTGCCATTATTCCCTTCTCTATGGCCATCCTCGCAATGAGCGGCTGGCCTGCGACATCGCTTCCGGAGAACACCACGCGTATCCTCCTCTGCTTTGCCGGGTCCGATACGAGGTCGTCCTCTCCGGAAGGAAACACGAGCTTCCTTGCAGCCTGCGACTTTGGGCTCGAAAACACCGTGCCGACGTCTCCCTCCTCAACGATGACCCCGTCGTCCAGGATTGCAACCCTGTCGCATATCTCCTGGACCACGCTCATCTGGTGGGTAATAACTATAACTGTGATTCCGAGCCTTCTGTTTATATCCTTTATCAGCTCGAGTATCGAGAACGTTGTCTTGGGATCCAGTGCGCTCGTGGCCTCGTCGCACAGGAGCAGCTTAGGGTCAGAAGCGAGGGCCCTTGCGATGGCGACTCTCTGCTGCTGGCCGCCTGAGAGCTGCGCCGGATATGACTGTGCCTTGTCGGCTACCCCGACGAGTTCGAGAAGGCTCATGGCCTTTTTCTCAGCTTCCTTTTTCGGGGTCTTCACGAGCTCCATCGGGAAGCACACGTTGTCCAGGCAGTTCCTCTGCATAAGGAGGTTTATGTGCTGGAAGACCATGGATATCCTGTGCCTCTCCTCCCTGAGCTCCCGCTCACTGAGGAGGCCCATGTCCTTCCCGTCGATTATCACCTGTCCGGAATCCGGCCTTTCCATCATGTTGATGCACCTGACGAGCGTGCTCTTCCCGGCCCCGCTCATTCCGATAATTCCGAATATCTCTCCGTCGTTTACCGTGAGGCTGATATCCTTGAGCGCGTCAACAGTTGTCTTGTCGGTCTTGAATGTCTTGCAGAGATTCCTTACCTCTACCATCGCAGCTGCTCCCTCTCCCGATCTCTGCGGAAATCAGTTTCCGGAAGAGAAGACGTCGAGGGAAGTGGACTTTCCTGCGTAGATGCCCATTGGCTCGACATGTATGCCTGCAACAGCCACCAGGTGCGTGCCGTTCTCCTCGTTGAAGTCGTCAAGGTACGGCTCGTGCTGGAAGTAGTTTGCGTAGACTTCTCCGCTCTCCACAACATTGTTCGGCTGGACATAATCCGTGAATTCCTGGATGTCGAGTGTTATGTTCTTTTCTGCGAGGATCTCGGCAGCGACCTCAAGTATTTCAGCATGGGGTGTTGGTGACGCGGCTACGGAGATCGTGGTTCCGCTGAGCGAATCATAGTCCACTGTGTCATCGAATCCGTCTCCGGGATTCTCAACAGTGCTTATCACTGCGCCGTCATAGTTGCTGTTGATGAAGTCTGCCACCTTCTGGCTGCAGAGGGCTGCCACAAGAGCCTTGGTTTCATCGGTTTCCTCGTTGCCTTCCTTGACGACGAGGACGTTTACGTACTGGGAATATGAATCCTCAAGGGCAAGTGCGTCCTCAACAGGGTTGAGTCCGGCTTCTATCGCGTAGTTGGAATTGATTATCCCGAAGTCGACGTCTTCGAGAATATTAGGTATCTGCGCCGCCTCGACTTCCCTTATCGTGATCCCGTACGGATTTTCTGCTATATCCTGGGCAGTGGCAGTGATTCCGGCCCCTTCCTCCAGGGTTATGTATCCGAGCTTCTCCAGCAGCTGGAGTGCCCTTGCCTCGTTAGTTGTGTCATTCGGAACGGCTATCTCTATAGTGTCAGAGCTGCTGCCGCATGCGGCAAGCGAAAGCACAAGCAGGATGCATGCAAGGACTGCAGCAGCTATTTTTCTAAACTTTCTCATGATCTTTCTCCTCGTCATCTTAATCGTCTAAATATAAATGAATTGATGCTGTTGGTTTTCTGTTGCAACTCAATGCGTCCGCAGACGCATTCGCACTCCCGGCATTCGCAGTATCATTCGAGCTTTCCTCCTCTGCATAAAAAAACGGGAAGCCGGCAGGCTTCCCGCAAAAATCATTCGGTATCAGTATGATTCACCGTTTCTGGAAAGCATGCCGAAATTCGATGCACATGCACATGCGCATCTCCATCATCATGTCCATAACGTCAGCGTGAATCAAATTCAACTTCTGAACCTCTCCTAAGGAATTTTCTATTTTATAGCATTGCATGTCGGCAGGTGTCAAGGAAATAATGGCAGAATGCGTTTTTCTTGTATCTTTTCACAAAATTTCCGTAAAATCTGCCTCCTGTTAGGTGATTTTCCCGGATAACAGCCATTTCCCATGCGTCATTGATGTGGACACTTCACTTTTTTGCATTTATAATAATTTTCTTGTAAAGATCATTCATTTCAGGGGATTTTGGCCATGAAGACTCTATATCTGGTCGGCGGCCCAGCCGGCGTTGGAAAGACGGTAATAAGCCGCATTATGAACAAGAAGCTTCCTAACTGCGTGCATCTCGACGGCAACTGGTGCTGGGAGATGAACCCGTTTCAGGAAAACGACGAGACCACGGCTATGGTGATGGACAACATCTGCCACTGCCTCAATAATTTCATACACTGCTCCGTATTCGACAACATTGTGTTCTCATGGGAGATGTACAAGCAGCACACTATCGATTCGATCCTGGCATGGATAGACATGACCGACCTCAACATAGTAAATGTGTCGCTTGTGTGCTCTGAGGAAGAACTCAGGAAGCGCATATGGAAGGATGTGTACGCCGGGCTCAGGACTCCTGATGCCATCGAGGCCAGCATAGAGAAGATCAAGCTCTACAGCAGCCTGTGCACTACAAAGATAACAATAACAAACCTGTCGCCGGAAGAGGCTGCTGACAAGATCATCTCCCTTTCCAAAAAGAACAAATAAGAGGCGAAATTAAAAGAACCGTATGCACTTGCATACGGTTCTTTTGCACCCTTTGAATGTCAGGCAGAAATGTCCATCTGGTCGGGCATTGAAGCGCCTGAATCTATTAGAGGATAATACCACTCGTCGAGGTAGTACGGAAGGAGAACGCTGTCTTCATCGGAGATGTTGTCCCATCTCGTTCCCCATGGACGCAGGACCATGACATAGGTAAATCCGGAGCTGGAATCATTCGGGTCCGTATACGTGGCAGTGATTATCACAAGGTCGCTGTAATCATACCCGTAGCTGCTGTTGTCAAGGGAGAATGTCCATTCTCCATCCTGGGTGAAATCGCTTCCAAAGAAGGTGCCGGATGTGGATACCAGCTTCCCTTCCTCAGAACCGTCAGCCTCGAGTGTGGCAGTGACATATCCGCTGTAGTTGCTGTAGCTGGAATCCTCATCCCAGAACACTATTTCAGCGGTGTTGTCAGA
>JBMNPE010000096.1:0-4049 GCA_050943435.1 Oscillospiraceae bacterium
CGTCGCCCTGGCACCTCGCGCAGAAGGCCCCGGAGGTCGATGTGTTGCCGCATCCGGTCACATCCACCACGGAAGAACCCTGAGGAACCTTTGCGGATGGAATCATGTGGCTTCTGTGCCCAGATATGACGTGCATCCCCTTAGACCCGGCCCTCAGCAGTATGAGGTCGTTGTCGTATGCCTCGAGCTTCTTTAATAAGTCCTCTTCTGATGATGCCCCGAAGAGCCTCGAGCCCTCAACCACGTTGAAGGATGCCATGTCGATTTTTCCGAGGAGCTTCTTCGTGGCTTCCCCGCTGTTTTCAAAGGTATTAATGTAGTTGGGCTCCCACATGATTTTAAACCCGTACTTCTCCTTGAGGGAGAACACCTCGGGCCACATCGGGTCGTCGGCTCCGGAGCACACGTACATCCCGACAGTCTCAGGGCCTATCCACCTGCGGAAGTCCTCGCCGTGAGGCCTCCAGAGGACGGCGTCCTTGAAGTCCCCGGTGAAGAAATCGCACCTTCCGACGCTCTCGTCCTCCTCGTAGTAGATGGTGTTGTACGGGGTGTCGTCCGACACAGTTATGAGGTCGGAATCGTCTATCCCGTTGTCCGTGAACCACGGGTCGTAGTAATCCCGGAAGTTCTTCCCGACCCTTGCCCCGAAGGCAATGTCCCTGGAGCTGCCGGTCCAGAACCTCATTCCAGCAAATCCGTACATGGGAATTCCTCCCATGCAGGTCATCTTCCTGCCGTCGGGCCAGACTAGCTTGTCGACCATGTTGAGGCCCGTGGCCAAAAATTTCTTGCTCATTTTCCGAGCTTCTCTGCGAATATCGCGAGGGGCAGGAACGAGCCGAGCCCCTTTACCGGATACAGTGTGCTGTCGACAGTCTCAAAGAAGCAGAGGTCCTGGTTCCTGAGGTCGCTCTTGGGGCCGTCAGAGGCTATAACAACGAACCTGTTTATGAGGTCAACGTTGTTAATCGTGAGGAGAGTCCTCGAATATGCAGGATTGTCCTTGGAATTCACTATGAAGGTCGCGAACTGGTCACCCTCGACGTTGAGGGCGTTCACGTGCAGGTAATCCTCGCTCTCCTCGACGGTCGTCACCTTTCCGGTCTTCCTGTAAAGCACATCCCTTAACAGCCGTGCGGCTCCGTAGTCCATCTCGGTGCCTATGGTCTCGTAGTTGCGGACCTTGGATGGAACCTCCCCGGCAGCTTCATCAGCCTGTCCCTCGTACTCGGGGATCTTTCCCTTGAGCTTGTCGGCGTATGCAACTATTTCCTGCAGTACATCCCTGTACTCGCTGTCAGTGATGTGGCCCTGAGCATGGCCTACCTTTGCCGCGAGGATCAGGCCCTTGAGGTAGAGCTCCATGTACTGCACGCAGGCGCAGCTGCTTTCGGAAGAGAGAGCTATGGTCTCGCTGTCAAATTCATTGGCTTTCTTCTCAGCTGCAGCGGAGATGTCCTTGTCCGAATCGGGCGTCCTCAGGAACACCACGAAATTCCTGCCGAATCTGAGGTCGCTCTCTGGGGCCTCAAATGCGAATCCGGCCTCGGTCATAGGATATATCCAGTTCCCGGTCCAGTCGGTGAACGTGCGGAATGCGTTCTTGAGGGCATATGCAGCAGCGTAGGCGGAACCGTTTCCGGCAATGTATACCTTTCCGCTCATCCTGAGCTCGTCTTCCGAGAACCTCACGTCAATCTCTGATTCGGCGGACGAAATTGAATCCATTATGCCCGCCAGGAATTTTTCAGCATGTTCTGCAATCTTAGTCATCATTCCGTCCTCCTCATCTTATGATTTCAGGCGCCGGGGCCTTCTCGAAGTAGAGGTCTGCAACCTTGTCGTTCATGGTGCCCCTCTCGTCGTCGCACTCTCCTCCGAACCTGTAGAAGCTGACTCCGCGCATTTCCTTTATGTACCCGCAGAGGAAGCCTATCGGGCAGTACTGCATTATCGGCTTGATGAATCTGTACCTCGGCGACGGCTCCTGGAAGACCTCGCACTGCAGCGGGAATAGCTTTGCGTCGGCATCCGTGAACACAATGACGGGCCTGCCGATCTTGACCATCTCGTCTATGACCTTCATCGTGTAGTCGAAGGACTCGGAATCCTTGTCGAGGATGACGACAGTACCTATCTTTTCGGGATTCTTTGCATACCTGCAGGATGACATCCAGTTTTCAGGGGTCTCGTACGTCGCTATGTCCCCGAACGCCTCCACGAACTTTGCCGCCACGAACCATGTGGTCGGCACGTCGTCTCCGGAACCGACGACCTCGAACTGCCTGAATTCGTTCCACTTCTTTGCTATCTCCCACATCCTGTCGTCCATGGGCTTCAGGAGATCGTCGTCAAAGCTCTCTGCGTATTCGATTATCGCGTTTATATAATCCTTTGCCTGCTCGGAGTCATACCTGCCCCTCACTTCGCCCATCTTTATGGCCTGGAGCATCATCGTGAACATCGTCGAGAAATACGACCTCTGGCAGGGGGCATGCTCTGTGTACTGTCCGCACTCGAACTTCGGCATCCTCACGTACAGCGAGAGGTCGCACTCCTTTTCGAGCGGGGACTTGTCGACGAGGTAGTTGACTATTGCCACGGCCTTGGATGACGTGGAAAGGGCCTTTACCCTCATTGCGGCCTCAATCACCCTCTGGGTCCTGCCGCGGCTGGATATGCCGTAGAACAGCACGTTGTCGAAATCCTTTGGGTCGTAGCACCTTGAGATCTCCACGGCCGGCCTTCCGACCATCGGGATACCCACGAGCTCGCGGAAAGCGGGCTCGGAAGCGAACGCGGCGCAGTAGCTGTCCCCGCAGCCTGCCGCAATGACCCTCGTAGGTGTCATGTAGTCGCTCGTCTTGAGGGAGTCCAGTATCTGCTGTCCGTTTAGTTCAAACAGCTGCCTTGCGAACTTCTGCAGATCGTAGCTCTCGAGCCGCATCGAATTGTTGCAGTCTTCCCTGTCCAAAATACATACCGCCTTTCTTTCAAAGTGAAATTCCGGAGCCTCAGGCGCTCACGCGCCTGAGAAGCTCCGGCTCGAGTATCACATCTTCCGCCTCGCCGCCGTCGAGAAGCTTTTTGAGCATGCCGATTGTCTCTTCAGCGAGCTTCGGGGTTGAATACCTTATTGTAGTGAGGGGAACCGGGAATATCCTCCCGGGGATCATGTCGTTCACCCCCGTCACAGCTATGTTTTCCGGGATCGCTATCCCATTCTGCATAGCATATGACATGACCCCTATTGCGAGCTGGTCGGTGGAGCAGCAGATGCACGTGACGCCTGTGCTCAGCAGCCTTGATCCGGCCTCGAATCCGCCGTCGTACCTCCTCGCGCTGTCCTCTATGAATATCTCGGTATCTGCCGTGCTGTCCACTACGCTGCGGAACCCGCGGTAGAACGGGTTGCTCTGGTTTGATACGATCCCGAGCTTCCTGTGGCCCTGCGAGAGCACGTACTCTGCAATCTTCCTGCCGCCGGAATACGCGTCAAATGTGGAGGTCGGGATGCCGTCTATCTTTTTGCCCGGATTCACCATGATGACCTTTACGCCCATCTCTTCGCTCAGCTTCCGGATCTTGTCTATGTAGTACTTTATAAGCAGCTCGCCTGCAGGTATGAGCAGGATGCTGTTGACAGACCCGTCCCTCAGGGACTGCATTATGTCGATTGCCCTCTCCGAGCACCTGTCGTAGTCGAACACCATGCACTTCTGCCCTATCTTCTCGAGCTCGAGCATCAGGCTCTTCGCGAGCTTCGGGTAAAACGGGTCCGCAAGGTCAGGCGCTATGACAGCCACAGTGTCGCTCCTGCCCAGCTTGAGTGTGGATGCGCTGTTGTTGGGGATGTAGTTGAGCTTTGCCGCCGCGTCGAGTATTTCCTGGCGCTTCTTGTCGCTTATCCGTATCTCAGAGTTCCTCAGGACCTTGGACACGGAGGAAATGGATGTGTTGGCGAGCTTTGCCACGTCTCTTATTGTTGCCATGGTTTGACCTCGTTCTGTTTTTCGAAAAAACGTTTTTTCTAGCTGCAATGTTAT
>JBMNPE010000097.1:0-4020 GCA_050943435.1 Oscillospiraceae bacterium
ACGCCCCGAGGGCCCCGAACAGAAATACAGGCCCTATCCACTCATTTGCGTTTTCGTTGTATGTGAGAACCTCTGTCCAGCTTGAATCGATGTACTGGTTCACGTCATCGGGAAGCGCCGTGTACACCTCTGATTTTGCGAGGACCTCCTCAGAGGGCCACACAGCCGCAAAGGTTTCCATGTCAAGATAGTCCCACGCGGCTTCCACGGGGGAGAAGTATCCTATGTATTCGGCGTTTGCCGCGGACACCTCAGGCTCGCACATGAAGTTGATGTACATCTCCGCGGCGAGCTTGTTCCTTGTCCCCTTCGGGATGACGAAGGAATCGACGAACTGGTTCGTGCCCTCTTCCGGATAGACAAAGGCGAGGTCGGGGTTTTCATCCATCATGGTCACTGCATCTCCGGCGTAATACGGCCCGATGATGGCCTCTTCGCCCTCCATCTTGTTGAAGATCTCGTCCATGCAGTACGCCTGCACAAGCATGTGCTGGTCCTTGAGGGCCTGGGTTGCCTCATCTATCTCTTCGAGACTGGTGGTGTTCATAGAATATCCGAGCATCTTGAGGGCAATTCCGTATGCATCCCTGGAGTTTGAGAACATGAGTATCTGGCCCATGTAATTCTCATCCCAGAGGGCACTCCAGGAATCGGGCGGATCCTCTATATACTTGGTGTTGTAGATTATCCCTACCATTCCCCACATATATGGAATCGAATACTCATCATCGGGATCGTGGGCGAGGCCGAGGTAGCTGTCTCCTATCCCGCTCCATGCGGGGATGTCCCCGCTGTCGAGAGGTTCCAGCATGTCCTCATTGATCATCTTGGCGATCATGTAGTCGGACGGCACAATCACATCGTACTGGGCCCCGCCGCTCTTGATTTTTGCATACATTTCCTCGTTCGTGGCAAACGTGGTGTAGTTGACCTTTATCCCGGTGATCCGCTCGAACTCGCTGTTGACGTCGAGGCTGCCGTCAGACCCGTCGCTTATATACTCCCCCCAGTTGTAGACATAGATCGTGATGTTCTGGCCGGAGAGCTGGCTGTAGTAATCCATGTCAAGCTTTGATTCATCCACTTGAACCTCGTCATC
Source organism: Oscillospiraceae bacterium (assembly GCA_050943435.1). Lineage (GTDB taxonomy): Bacteria > Bacillota > Clostridia > Oscillospirales > Ruminococcaceae > RGIG5675. Next base: position 1,100 of record JBMNPE010000097.1, read on the forward strand.
TGCGCTTGCCGCGGGGGCAAACAGCACGAACAGAAGGATCATGACCGAGGCTGCTGCCAATATTTTCTTCAAGTCCGTATCTCCCTGGCGTACTGCCTCTGCACTGACTTCTCTTTTTTGATTTCGACGATGTTCCTTATAAGGAGCACCGAGAGCACGATGACAAATATGAGCGTGGACAGCGCGTTGATTTCGGGGCTGACCTTCCTTCTCGTCATTGCATATACGGCGATTGAGAGGTTCTGAACGGTCCCGGAAGTGAAATAGCTTATTACGAAGTCATCGACGGAATAGGTGACTGCCATGAGGAACCCCGTCAGGATTCCGGGCATTATCTCGGGGACTACCACCTTGAAGAACGCCTGCGTCCTCGTGCACCCCAGGTCCATGGCCGCCTCTACGAGGTTGGGGTCGAGCTGCCTCAGCTTCGGATTGACCGAGATGATGATATACGGCAGATTGAAGGTGACATGCGCGATTATCAGCGTCCCGAGGCCTATCTCGAAATTGACCCCGATGCTTCCGAGCAGCGTCCTGATAACCGTGAACAGAAGGAGCATCGAAACGCCTGTCACTATCTCGGGGTTGATGTTCGGGATGTAGGTGATGTCCATGACAATCTTCCTGGGGGCCTTTTTCATCGACATGATCCCCACAGAGGCCATTGTGCCGATCACCGTGGCTATTATCGACGACACGAAGGCCACGAGCAGGGTTATGCCGAGCGCACTCAGGATCATCTCGTCGGAGAAGAGCTCCTTGTACCACTTGAGGGTGAATCCCGTGAACACGTTCCTCGATTTCGACTGGTTGAATGAGAAGAAGATCAGCACGAATATCGGTATGTAGAGGAATGTGAATACTATCGCGTAATAGATCCTCGAAGATCTCTTGAGTCCCCTGTTCATGCCATCATCCCCTCCATGTCGTCCTCGCTTGTGTCGATGGATCCGAAGATGCTGAGACACAGGAGAACCATGACCATCAGCACGAGGGCCATTGCAGACCCAACATGCGGATTGTACGAGTTCCCGAGGAACTGCATCTCGATGAGGTCGCCTATGAGGAGGTTTCCGCCCCCGCCCAGCATCCTCGAGATGATGAAAGTGCTTATTGACGGCACAAAGACCGTTATTATCCCCGTGGAGATTCCGGGCACTGAGAGGGGCACTATGACCCTCCAGACTATCTGCATGTTCCTCGCACCGAGATCCCTTGCCGCCTCGATCACTGAATTGTCGATCTTCGTCATGATCGAGTAGAGCGGCATGATCATGAATGGCAGGTAGTTGTATACCATGCCAAGCACCACTGCCCCCTGGGTGTTTATCATCTGGAAGGGTCCGAGGCCGATGAGCCCGAGGAGCCTGTTGATTATCCCGTTGTTCTCGAGAAGGGACATCCAGGCGTATGTCCTGAGCAGGAAGTTCATCCACATCGGGAGCATGATGAGCATCAGCATGAGATTCTGCTTTGCACCGCTGAGCCTGGATATCGAATAGGCTATCGGGAAGGCTATCAGCAGGCAGATGACGGTGGCTATCCCGGCGAGTGAAATCGACTTGAGGAAAACCGGCATGTATTTTCCTATGCTGGAGAGGTTCTGCAGGGTGAACTGCCCTGATGAATCGGTGAACGCGAACCAGCAGACAAGTCCGAGTGGCACAACTATGAATACCGCTGCCCACACGAGGTACGGCACGGCAACAACTCTCGACCTAAGCATCTTTCCCGCTGCCTCTCTTCATGACATGGATTTCATCGGGGCCGATGTTCATGCCGACTTCCGTCCCGGTCTCGCTGCACATTGTGGAATGGACCTTCCACATGAATCCCTCTGATTCTACGATCATCTCGTAGTGGACGCCCTTGAAGATGACCTGCCTCACCGTCCCGAAGAGCATGCCCTGGCTCGGAGGCACTATCTGGATGTCCTCGGGCCTCACCACGACAGTGATGGGCTCGTTTTCTCCAAATCCCCTGTCGACGCACACGAAGTCCCTCCCCGCGAAGGACACGAGGAAGTCCTTTTTCATTATTCCGTCGATGATATTGCTCTCGCCAATGAAGTTGGCGACATATGCGTTCCTGGGCTCGTTGTACACGTCCTGCGGGGTTCCCATCTGCTGGATTTTCCCGCCCTTCATGACCACGACCGTGTCCGACATCGTGAGGGCTTCCTCCTGGTCGTGTGTCACGTAGATGAACGTGATGTCCATCTTCTTCTGGAATTTCTTGAGCTCCGTCTGCATGCCCTTGCGGAGCTTGAGGTCCAGGGCTCCGAGAGGCTCGTCGAGAAGCAGCACCCTGGGGCTGTTGACGAGGGCCCTCGCTATCGCGACCCTCTGCTGCTGTCCTCCTGACAGCGTCGTCACCTTTCTCTGTTCAAAACCGGAAAGGCCCACCATTCCGATCATTTCCTCGACTTTGCTCCGGATCTGATTTTCAGGCAGTTTCTTTATTCTCAGCCCGAAGGCCACATTCTCGTAGACATTGAGATGAGGGAAAAGCGCATATCGCTGGAACACCGTGTTGATTTCCCTCTTGTTGGCCGGCAAGTCAGTCACGTCCTTGCCGTCAAAAAAGACCCTGCCGGAATCGGGTCTCAGGAATCCCCCGATAATGCGCAGAGTTGTCGTCTTTCCGCAGCCTGAAGGTCCCAGCAGAGTGACGAATTCGTGATCGTGAATGTCGAGACTGAAATCCTGAAGTACTGGCTCTCCGTCGAAGGAAGCGCTGATCCGATCAAGCCTTACGATTACATTATTTTCCATTTTTTCCCCTTGCGGCGGCGTTTTGGAAGAAACACCGACAAAATTATTCCGCCTTGTGACGGTCGGGACCCAGAACCTGCCCCGCAAGAGTGGTTTGTTACACTGAAAAATCAGCTACAGCAAGGTCGTGTGTTGCCCGGGTTTTTT
>JBMNPE010000098.1:0-3799 GCA_050943435.1 Oscillospiraceae bacterium
AGGGCAATGTAAGGCAGGCCCGGGAGCTTGAGAGGCTCGGATGCCAGATAATCAGGGTGTCCGTCCCGGACAGGGAGGCCCTAAAGATAATACCTGCCCTCAAGGAGGCAGTCTCAATGCCCGTAGCCGCTGACATCCACTTCGACTACAGGATGGCCATTGAGTCCGTCGAGGCCGGGGCAGACAAGATAAGGATAAATCCGGGCAACATAGGCTCCCGGGACAGGATACGCGCCGTGGTGAGAAAGTGCGCGGAAAAGAATGTCCCCATAAGGGTCGGGGTCAACTCCGGGAGCCTCGAAAAGGAAGTGCTCGCAAAGCACGGGGGACCTGACGCGGAGGCCCTCGCTGAGAGTGCCCTCAACAATGTGAAGATTCTTGAGGACGAGGGATTCGGGAACATAGTGATCTCGGCTAAGTCCTCCGACGTCGGCACCATGATAAAAGCCAACAGGATTATTGCCGCCTCCACCACTCATCCTCTACACATCGGTGTTACTGAATCGGGTCTTCCTTCCCAGGGTCTCGTAAAGTCCGCCATCGGGATAGGGTCCCTTCTCGCGGACGGGATAGGCGATACGATAAGGGTTTCCCTCACCGGATCCCCTGACGCGGAGATAGACGCGGCAAAGGAGATACTGAGGGCCGTCGGCAAGTTCGGAGGGGTGGAGGTCATTTCCTGCCCCACCTGCGGCAGGACCGAGATAGACGTCGAGGGGATTGCGTCTGAGGTCGAAAAGAGGACCAGGGGAATAGATGCCCCTCTCAAGGTTGCTGTAATGGGGTGCGTAGTAAACGGCCCCGGCGAGGCATCCCAGGCGGATGTCGGGATAGCCGGCGGAAAAGACTGCGCAGTTCTCTTCAAAAAGGGTAAAATGGTTAGGAAACTTACTGGGGGATATGTCGACGCACTCATGGAAGAGGTAGAGGCCATGGCAGGCGCGATGAAGAGCGGGAAGTGAAGATACCTGAAATTTTCGAAGGACTGGCGGAATTCGACGACACTGAAATCGTCGATATAACGCTGGTAAAGGACAGGGAGGAAGTCATTGTAGGGGCGAAGTTCCAGAGGTTCGGACAGGACCGGGCGGACCGCCTCAGAAAGGCACTGTCTTCTTTCTTTCCAGGTCTCACGGTATCTGTAGACGACAGCTATCCCGAGGACCAGTGGTCCCTGGACGCCGTCTTCCGCATTATTAGAGAGATTGAAAAGGAGAACCCTGTAAACGGGTTTTTCGACGAATGCGGCATTGCGTATGACGTGTCTCAGGATGACACGGTCAAGATAGGGCTAGCCCATGGCGGCATGGAGATCATGGAGAAGCTTGACATTGCCGGCAAAATGGGAAGGCTCGCCCTCAAAAGATTCGGAAAATCAGTGACATTCGAGATTTCTTCCGATTCCGGAAATGAAGAGGGGAAAGCCGAGTACAAGTCCCATATAGAAGAGAGGCATGTGAAGGAGGAGTTGAAGAATCTGCCGATTGAGACCCCCGCCGGGAAAGCATCCGGGGATCTTGTGCAGATCATGGGCAGGAATGCTGATTCCACCGATCTCATTCCTCTTTCCGAACTGACAACTCCCAGACCGAAGGTGAAGTTTGCCGGGGTAATCTTCAAGAAGGACGAGAGGGCTACCAAGAGAAACGGGAAGATCCTGGAGTTCTGGGTAACCGACTACACCTCCTCCGTCCGGATGAAGTTCATAGAGACCCAGAGGAATTCAGGCGGACGGATAGAATCCCTCTCTGAGGGCGATTTTGTAATAGTAAACGGCTCGTACAGGTTTGACGACTACTCCCAGGCCAATATAGTGATCCCCAGGGCCGTGGCCAAGTCTGTACTCCTCGGGAGGACGGATGACGCACCGGAAAAGAGAATAGAGCTGCACATGCACTCCAACATGTCGACCCTCGACGGGATAAGCGCATCGGAAGATATAGTGGATGCGGCAGCGGCTTTCGGTCACAGCGCAGTAGCAATAACTGACCACGCTGTGGTGCAGGGATTCCCCAAGGCTGCGGAAGCCTGTGCCGGCATAAGAAAGAAAAACCCGGACTTCAAGGTGCTGTACGGGTGCGAATTGTATTACGTTGACGACAGCGCAAGGATTGTGCACGGAAAATGCAGCGACCCGGTGGACGGGGAATTCGTCGTGTTCGACCTCGAGACCACAGGCCTGCACTGCTCTACCGACAGGATAATCGAGATTGGCGCGGTTGTGCTCAAAAACGGCGAAATAGGGGAGCACTTCACCACGTTTGTGGACCCGGGCATGCCGATAAGCCCGAAGATCACGAATCTTACAGGAATCACCCAGGGCATGGTTTCCGGGGCTCCAAAGGAGGACGAGGCTGTTCCCAGATTCCTCGAGTTCACAGGAGGCAGGACTCTAATTGCCCACAATGCATCGTTCGACGTTTCCTTCATAAGGAGCGCGTGCTCGAGGCTTGGCATCGGCTTTGACCTTCCGTACATCGACACTGTCGCGCTTGCTCAGTGCCTCTACCCGGACATGAAGAAATTCACCTTGGATGCAGTCACAAACAGCCTGGGACTTCCGTCATTCAAGCACCACAGGGCTGATGACGATGCCGCCGCAGACGCCCTCATATATGCGGAGTGCTCAAAGAAGCTCAAGTCCATGGGCATAGAAAATTGCAGCGATGTCAACGCAAAGTTCGATGGAATCAACTACAGGCATGCAAAGATGCGCCACATGACGGTATTCGCCGAGAATACCCAGGGACTCAGCAACCTGTATCACATAGTCACTGACGCCCACCTCAAGTACTTCTACAGGAAGCCCAGGGTTCCGCTGAGCTGCCTTAAAAAGTACAGGGAGGGGCTGATTCTTGGCTCTGCCTGCGAGATGGGAGAACTGATAAACGCAGTACTCGAGGGGGAGCCGCATGAGGACATCCTCGCACTTGCGGAGAAATACGATTTCCTTGAAGTCCAGCCTGCCGGCAATTACAGGCATCTCTTTGGGGACCAGGGAGACGGCTGGGAAGCATCCGCCAGAGACCTCATAAAAGCGGTGGTTGAGCTCGGGGAAGAAACGGGAAAGCCTGTCTGCGCAACCTCAGACGCCCATTACATCGAAAAGAGGCAGAAGATCTACAGGAAGATACTCACCCAGGGCCAGCACCTGGAGGATTCCGACAGCGATGCCGATCTGTATTTCCGCACTACTGATGAGATGATGGCTGAATTCTCGTTCCTGGGCAATGAGACCGCAAAGAAGATTGTGATAGACAACCCGGCCATCATAGCCGGGATGATCGAGAGCACCATACTTCCGATACCAAAGGGGACATTCACCCCGTATATAGAGAATGCCGAGGAGCAGCTAGAGAGTATAGCCAGGACCAGCTTTGCAAAGAGGTACGGGGACAAGGCCCCGCAGCTCTTCAAGGACAGGCTCGAGAAGGAACTGAGCTCGATAATCGAGCACGGATACGCAGTGCTCTACATGATAGCCCAGAAACTCGTGCAGGATTCCAACGAGCACGGGTACCACGTGGGCTCCAGGGGATCCGTCGGGTCGTCATTTATAGCCAACCTTGTCGGAATTTCCGAGGTCAATCCTCTTCCGGCACACTACAGATGCGAAAAGTGCGGCCATATTGAGCTCCTTCCCGGAGTCGAGTCCGGATTCGACGTAGAGGACGGCGTCTGCCCCGAATGCGGAGGCAGGATGAGGGGCGACGGCCACAACATCCCGTTCGAGACCTTCCTGGGGTTCCACGGCGAGAAGGCGCCTGATATTGACCTCAACTTCTCCGGGGAATACCAG
>JBMNPE010000099.1:0-3785 GCA_050943435.1 Oscillospiraceae bacterium
GTATCATTGCCGTTCTCGTCCAGGAGCCCCCAGTTGTAGAGGGCGTTTATCTTTCCCGTGTACACTATTTCGCCTACATACGTGTCCCTCGGGATCTGCAGCATGTTTATCTTGCCCGCCTCGAGGTCGATGTTGGCCACGATTATAACGTCCGTCAGCTTGTCGGTCCTGGTCTCGTCCCAGTCGACTCCTGCTATGAGCAGGTTGAGCTGCTTTCCCTGCAGGTAATCAGGTGCGTTGAACGTGTCGTCCAGCTGCGTCTCGCTGCTGGACATCGGCTTGGACTTTAACAGTACCAGAACGCCTGCTCCCAGGAGGAGCACGACGCACAGCACTATGATAAGGGCGTTTCTGCCCCTGTGCTTCTTCTTCGGTTTGGCTTTCTCTTCGGCCATTTGGTCATTCTCCCTTTGAACTGAGATACCTGAGGGCTTCCCTCGTGTGATCGTCGATCACGGAGCCGTCAGTTTCCAGGTGGTCTATCGTCTGCCTCAGTGCGGCAACTATTGCCTTCTGCGGAGATTCCTCAGCTATTTTTCTTATCTCGTCGACTCCCGGGAAATCCCTGTCCTCGGATATGTAGTCAGCCAGGAACACGGTCTCCTCGAGCGGAGTCATTCCGTCCCTTCCCGTGGTGTGCCACCTGACTGCAGAAGCAATCTCGGGGTCGACCCCGAGCTCGTCTTCCAGATAGTCCCCGCACGCAAAGGCGTGCCAGAGCTGAGGGCACTCCCGGATTTTATTGCCGTCAATTCTATCAGAGTCCAATACTCTTTTCAATAATTCGTCCTTGGGCTCCTCCTTGAGGAGGTCGTGAAGCCAGGCGGCAGTGACGGCCTTGTCCCTGTCTGCCCCGAACTGCGGGGCGAGCTTCTCTGCAGCCGCCGCAACGCATTCGGTGTGGTGGAACCTCTTGTCGGACAGCCTCTCCCTGGCCATTTTCCTGGCCTTTTTTTCAGTCATTTTCATTGTTTAGTGCCGTAAAGCCCGTGCTTTCGTATGTATTCTTCCACGTCCGCGGGAACGAGTCCCGTGCAGTTCCCGCCGCTCTCGAGCCTGGCGCGTATTTCGGACGAGCTCACGTCGAACGGCTGTGTATTCATAAGTATACCACCAGCACCGCGCGATTTCAGTTCGTCCAGAGCCTCCTCGAGCACTTCCCGCGGCATGTCGTCCCTCGCTGCTACGACTAGGGTGCACATCGTGAGGATGCGCCTCCAGTTCTTCCAGGTTTTGAAAGCAAGAAGGCTGTCAGAGCCTATCAGCATGTATATCTCGCTGCCGGGATATCTCCTCCTGAGCCTCCTCAGGGTCTTTATCGTGTAGCTCCTGCGCCTGTTCTTGCACTTTTCCATCCAGCTGACGACCACCTTGCCCCCGCAGCCGAGAAAGCACCTTGCCATTGCGGCCCTGTGGGCAAACGGGACATATTCGGTCTTCTTGTGCGGTGACACGTCGCTGGGCACTACGAGGGTGAGGTCGGGCTCGACCTCTTTTATCGCGCTCTCAAGTATCCTCACATGGCCCATGTGGGGTGGATTGAATGCTCCTCCGTAGAGAAGGATCTTCATTTTAAAATGTCCCCGTATCTGTCGGTCTCTTCATTTCGCCTGTAGAGCACGAATTTCGACCCTATGCACTGTATTGGCTCTGCAGACAGCTTATCTGCAAGAATCCCGCAGGCCTCGCGGGCCGTTGTCCCGCTGTTCTCGAGGACGTGGATCTTTACGAGCTCCCTTGCCTTGAGGGCGTCGTCCACTGCGGATAAGACTTCTTCGTCGATCCCGCCCTTGCCGATGCTGAATATGGAATCGATGGAATTGGCGCATTTCCTGAGCGCTGCTCTCTGTTTAGAGTTCATTTCGTCTCCCCAAGCCTTATCCGGCTTATCCCGCGCATCTTGAATGCGAGCCGTCTCAGGGCCCTTCCCCTGTGGCTCACCGAATTCTTCCTGTCGTCTGACATCTCTGCCATCGTAAAGTTCCCGGGCTGCACGCAGAACACCGGATTGTATCCGAATCCGCCCGTCCCGCGCTTTTCGAATCCTATTCTCCCCTCGACCGATCCCCTTGCGGTGATTTCGGTCCCGTCCGGTGCCAGGAAAACTATCGCGCATTTGAATCTAGCGGTCCTGTCCTCCCAGGGAACATCCTTCAGGGCTCCGAGAAGCTTGTCCATGTTCTCATCTGCGGTCGGGTGCTCTCCCGCGTATCTCGCGGTGTGGACCCCGGGGCCGCCTCCCAGGTAGTCGACGCAGAGCCCGCTGTCGTCGGCGATCACTGGCATCCCGGTCTTTCTGACGCCCTCTCTCGCCTTTATCCTGGCATTCTCAAAAAAAGTCTTCCCCGTTTCGGGGTCCTCCAGCGTGACTCCGAGGTCGCTTATCGGGAACACGTCGTATCCCAGAGGGGCCAGTATCTCCTCTATTTCTCGCACCTTGCCCCTGTTTCCCGTGGCAATTGCAATCCTTCTGTACTCAGGCTTCATCGGAAGGTGCCTCCGCTCCAACAAGTGCAGCGGCAAACGAATCCGGGTCGAATTCCTCGAGGTCGTCCGCCTGTTCGCCGATTCCTATGTATCTCACAGGAAGCCCCAGCCTGTCCTTTATTGTGAGGACAGAGCCTCCCTTTGCGGTTCCGTCGAGCTTTGTGAGCACTATGCCTGTGACTCCCGACGCAGCAGTGAAGTTCTCCGCTTGGCTTATCGCATTCTGGCCTGTGGAGGCGTCCAGCACAAGCAGCGTCTCCACAGACGCCTGCGGGGCCGCTTTCAGCACCGTCCTGCTCATCTTCGATAGCTCGTCCATGAGGCTCTTCCTGCTCTGAAGCCTTCCCGCAGTGTCGCAGATTACCGTGTCGAATCCCTTTGAAACCGCTGTGCTGCAGGCTTCATAAACTACGGAGGACGGATCCCCCGTGCCTGTAACTACCGGGCATCCGCTCCTCTCGCCCCATATCTCGAGCTGTTCCGAGGCTGCGGCGCGGAAGGTGTCCGCCGCTGCGATGACGACCTTCCTGCCCTCACCGGACAGCCTCTTTGCGAGCTTTCCGGCAGTTGTGGTCTTTCCGGCGCCGTTTACCCCCACGAGCATGATCACTGCAGGCGACCCGCTCATGTCCATCGGCTCGGGGCACCTGAGCTCGTCGGCGCATATCGCGGCAAATTCCCTTCTCGCCTCCCCGGCATCCAGGATGTGCTTTTTTGCGACGACCTTCCTCATTTCCTCAGTGAGCCTCTCGGCGGTCTCCACTCCGGTGTCCGCCATGATCAGCGTTTCCGTGAGGGACTCGTAGAAATCGTCGTCCAGCTTTTCCGAAGAGAACGCGTATGAGATCGACTCTCCGGTCTTTTTGAGGCTTTCCTTCAGTTTAGAAAACAGACCCATTTCACGTCACCTCGAAGCCACTACTGCCGCTTCGTCCTTTTCAAGTTTAAAGAGCTTCGACACGCCCTCTTCCTGCATCGTGACCCCGTAGAGCCTGTCGCAGGCCTCCATCGTGCCTCTCCTGTGCGTTATAGCTATGTACTGCCCGTCGGACGACCTCAGCTTGAGGTACCTTGCAAACCTCGCCACGTTGACGTCGTCGAGGGAGCTGTCTATCTCGTCCAGTATGCAGAAAGGAGCCGGATTCACCATCAGGATTGCAAAATACAGCGCAATCGAGACCAGGGACTTTTCCCCTCCCGAGAGAGCGTTCAGGTCCTTTATTATCTTTCCGGGCGGCTCCGCGTGGATCTCTATGCCGCTCCCGAGTATGTCGTTCTCATCTGTGAGCGAGAGGGAT
>JBMNPE010000100.1:0-3496 GCA_050943435.1 Oscillospiraceae bacterium
AGATACTGGCTCGACGGCTTTTCGGATGAGGACCACGAGGTAGCGAGGCTCACCGGCAGCAGGACCGATTTTACCCATGACGAGGTCATATCTGCATTTCTGAGCCATATAAAAGACACAGACCGCTTTGATTTACTGATTGTCTCGCCTGACGGCAGGATACTGGGCGAGAGCGTCATCAATGAAATAGACTGGAATGACCGCTCTGCCAATTACCGCATAGCGATATTCCATACGAGTGACTGCGGAAAGGGAATCGGCTCCTGGGCAGCAGGGGAGACATGCAGGTTCGCCTTCGGGATGATCCACTTAAAGCGCCTCTCTCTCGATGTGTTCTCCTTTAACGGGAGGGCACGGAAGACCTATGAGAAGGCCGGCTTCAGGATTACGGACATAGACAGGGGCTCCGTCGTCGACCGCGGCATCCCTGCAGACGATATTATCATGACCCTCACCTCGGATGAATGGAAAAAAGCACATCCATATTCCGGTTATTCATGTGAAACAGATAAGAATTTCCATATAAGACACTCTCATATGGAAGATCTCCCTGAGATGCTGAGAATATACGAGCATGCCAGGGACTTTATGGCCCGCACGGGCAACCCGAGGCAGTGGGGACCAACGCACTGGCCTCCCGAGGACCTCTTAAAAGAAGACATAAGGGTCGGCAGGAGCTATGTCGTGGTCTCGAAGCAGGAAAAGATCGTCGGGACCTTCGTGTATGTGGAAGGCCCGCATATCGAGCCTACCTATGAGAATATAGACGGCGCGTGGCTCTCCGAGAAGCTCATGGGAGAAGAAGGAAACACATACGGAGTAGTCCACCGCGTTGCCGGCGACGGATCCCAGAAGGGGATAGGCACGGCTGCAATCGGCTGGGCCTACAGTCAGTCCCATCACATAAGGATCGACACCCACCCCGACAACAGGGTCATGCAGAACCTGCTATGCAGGCTCGGATTCGTGCAGTGCGGGATAATCCACGTCGTTGAGGACAATGATCCGCGCTGTGCCTATGAAAAGCTTCCTGAGGATCTGTAACTGATTCCTGTTACCCCGCAGAATGCCTCAAAATCGACGTCTAAATTCTGTAAAATAATATGCTTTACAGGGTGATATAATACTTGAATCAGGCCGCCGGCAGGTGCTGGTGACAGATATGTCTGCAAAAAGAATATCAGGAGAGGAGATTTATATCATGACTTTCAGGATGGAGCACTTCAACTTCAACGTGCAGGATCTCGGCAAATCCATGGAGTTCTACGAGAAGGCACTGGGCCTCAAGGAAGTGAGGCGCAGCGAGGCGGAGGACGGAAGCTACATCATAGTCTTCATGGCAAACGAATCCACCAGTTTCAGGCTGGAACTCACATGGCTCAGGGACCACCCGCAGAAGTACGACATAGGCGAGGAGGAGTTCCATCTCGGCGTCAGGAAGGACGACTACGAGGCGGCCCACAGGCTGCACGAGGAGATGGGATGCATCTGCATGGAGAACCCGAGCATGGGCATCTACTTCATCCAGGACCCCGACGGATACTGGATCGAGATAATCCCGACGAGGTAGTTTCCTGGGTTCTTTTGTACAGTTTTCCAAATGTGACTAAAGCCCGCTGTTTAGGCACAGTTTCTTAACAAATAGGCCTTCAGTTTGGGTTAAAAATAGGTGTATCCAACAGCATAAAACCCGGAGGAAATGACGCAGGCAAGAGTCCTTGGAAACGGAGATTTCATTATGTCCCAGAAAGAACCAAAGAAGCAGATACCTTCTATAAGCGGGACGCTGAGGGCCCATGCCCTCAAGGTGCCCGACAGCGTGTACGCAGCATCGGGGATAGTGGTCCTCGGCAGGAGGATAAAATCAGTTGTTTTTTCGACTGATATAGCGATAATCAGGAACTGCAACGCGGATGCGGTCCTCGCGGTCTATCCGTTCACTCCGCAGCAGACTATAACGAGGTCGATAATAACCTCGGCACCGATACCTGTGTTCTGCGGTGTCGGCGGGGCGATAACAACAGGCCACAGGTCCGTGCTTATGGCTGTAGACGCAGAGGCAGACGGTGCTTTCGGAGTCGTGGTCAATGCGGCGACGAGGAATGACACTATAAGGTTTGTATCCCACTCTATTGACATCCCCCTCATAGTCACTGTCGTGGGGGAAAAGGACGACGTAGGCGCGAGGCTCGAGGCAGGGGCATCCATAATCAATGTCTCGGCTGCAGCAAAGACCCCTGAGGTAGTCAAGAAGATACGCACTCAGTTTCCTAATGTACCGATAATAGCGACGGGAGGAACAACCGATGAGTCCATCATGAGGACCATCAAGGCAGGTGCCAACTGCATTAGCTGGACCCCTCCTTCCACTGCAGAGATCTTTGCCGGGATGATGACCGATTTCAGGGAGAACCTCGACCCTGAGGACACGAAAAAGAAGACCGAGGACCCTCTCATGGATGCGGTCAAGGAGCTTCTGTAGAGGCATTTAAATCGCATGGAGGACCGCTTTCTTGGTGCCCCTGGACATTAGAAAAGCGGCCCTCTGCAATATTGACAAACACCCCTCGATTACAGTATATTTCTATTTACGACGTCGGTTGTGGGAGCATAGCTCAGCTGGTTAGAGCGCCTGCCTCACACGCAGGAGGTCGCAGGTCCGAGCCCTGTTGCCCCCACCACTTTTCCTAAAGCTTACGTCGCATGACCCAGGTATCATGGGAGCATAGCTCAGCTGGTTAGAGCACCTGCCTTACAAGCAGGGGGTCACAGGTTCGAGTCCTGTTGCTCCCACCAGGTTCATATGGTTGAACCGCCGGATTTCTGCTTGACTAATTTTGGCCGGTATTATATCATATGAAAGCTGTTTTGGCCCGGTAGTTCAGCTGGTTAGAACGCTAGCCTGTCACGCTAGAGGTCAAGGGTTCGAGCCCCTTTCGGGTCGCCAGAATATGCCTCTGTAGCTCAGTCGGTAGAGCAGGGGACTGAAAATCCCCGTGTCGTTGGTTCGATTCCGACCGGAGGCACCAATTGGATGCGGATTTAGCTCATCTGGCAGAGCGCCACCTTGCCAAGGTGGAGGTAGCGAGTTCGAGCCTCGTAATCCGCTCCAATTTTTAAGGCTCCGTAGCCAAGTGGTAAGGCAGAGGTCTGCAAAACCTTTATCTCCGGTCCGAATCCGGGCGGAGCCTCCAGAATTGTTAAGCCGCACAGATGGGTTCTTCTGTGCGGCTTTGATAATTAAGAAAACATTTACAATATGCTGATTTTCTGGGCACTTCCGAGGTTCAGAAAACACTTCAAATGTCATATAATTGTCGTGTACAAAAACGGCTTTTTTGAAAGGAGACACAGGATGAACAACTTCACCTATTCGATACCTACTGTCATCAACTTCGGAAAGGGACAGATATCCCATCTCTCCGAACTCGCCGACTGCGGCAGGACCGTACTGCTAGTATACGGAGGGGGAAGCATAAAGAAGTCCGGACTCTAT
>JBMNPE010000101.1:0-3449 GCA_050943435.1 Oscillospiraceae bacterium
CTGTGACAGGGTTCTCGGGGTTAGTGATATCTGTCTTTTCGTTGAGGATCTCGACAATCCTCTCCATTGAAGCCCTTGAAATGGTAATCATCGCGAAGATCATCGAGAGCATCATCAGGCTCATGAGTATCTGTATGGCATAGGTCATGAGTGCCGTGAGGTTTCCCGTAGTGAGCCCGACGGCAGGGTCATTTCCACTCGCCACTATCGACTTTGCCCCTACATAGGAGATTATTATCATGCATGTGTACATGCAGAACTGCATGAGCGGCGAGTTGAAGGCTATGAGCCTCTCGCCCTTTGCAAAGTCGTCATAGATGCTCTTTGATATCTTCTTGAACTTTGATATTTCCCCGTCTTCCTGGTTGAACGTCTTGACTACGCGGATTCCGCGGACATTCTCCTCGACGACGCTGTTGAGCTTGTCGTATGTGTGGAAGACCCTGTTGAATATGGGGTTGACCTTGGAGACTATAAGCCACAGGAGGACAGCAAGGATCGGGATTATCACGAGAAATGTCATTGATATCTCGACGTTTATCTTGAAGCATACGATGAAGCAGAAGATCAGCATTGCCGGTCCCCTGACTGCCATACGGATGATCATCTGATATGCATTCTGGACGTTTGTGACATCTGTAGTGAGCCTTGTCACAATTGAAGCCGTGGAGAACTTGTCTATATTGGAAAAGGCAAATGTCTGCACGTTGTCGTACATGTCAGACCTGAGGTTTGCGGAAAACCCGGTTGCAGCCTTTGCTCCGAGGTGTGCCCCGAAGTATCCGCTTGTCAGCTGAAGCAGAGCCAGGATTACCAGGGCTATCGAGTATTTCCAGACCTCGTCCATGCTTCCGGCATATATCCCGTAGTCGATGAGATCCGAGAGGCACAGCGGGATTATTATCTCGAATACCACTTCGAGAATAGAGAGCAGCACTGTAGCTATGGACGGCCACTTGTATTCCCTGAGACTCTTTAACAGTGTTTTTGTCATATTGTCCTTCCTTTCCAATATCTGCGAACTATAGCATGCTACAGTTTTGGGCAAAATTTATTGCCGGTTCATACCGGCAGTTTTTTATTGCAGTCAGTCCTCATCGGGGGATGTTGCTGTCTATGACCTCGAGCATCCAGAACAGTTCGTCTATCTGAGCGTCGGTGAGTCCCGAGAGCATTTCCCTGTCGCGCATTGAAATGGTCCTGTCCATCTCCTCGCCCACGGACTCAGCCTTGCCGGTGAGCTTCACGATCTTGTTCCTGCGGTCCTTTGGATCGACGCCCGTCTCGAGAAATCCCTGCCTCTGCATTCTCGACACGAGTCCTACCACTGTGGGATGCGACACCTGGAGCTCCTTTTCCAGCTCCTTCTGTGTCATCTCCCCGCCCTTCTGATACATGACGGCGAGAACACGCGACTGCGGGAAAGTAATTCCGAACTTCGCCATGTCGGCATTTCCGTTGACTTCGAGCTTGTCGTTTATGCTCTTTATGAAGTACCCTATGCCCTTCCTCATGCTCCCAGAACCTCCCGCAGGCACATTATTTTATGTAGCATGCTACATTTTATATCACATGCATTTCTTTGTCAATATGCACTTTTATACCGCCTGCATTTTCGTCAGAGTCACCAAAGTCAAGTTCTTGGGAAGCCCTTGGAATATTAAAAATGAGATGCGGATTTGACCAGACATCCCAGGCTGCCTTTTTTGCATCTCAAACCTGTACTGTTTCTATCTTCAGGCGTGGAAGTACCTGAGGGAGTGATCAACATGATTGTCAGGCTGCTGAGGTCTGCTTCCTGAGGTATCTCCTGAGCAGGCTCTGCCCTACCACTGCTCCGCACAGCTCCCCTGCGACCAGTGCCGTCACGAGCCCGTAGAGCCCGAACACGCTGTTGAGGATATACATGAAGGGAATGTAGAACACAAGCTCCCTCATGACGGCATGTATGAGCGTATCCTTGCCATCCCCAAGCCCCTGCATGCAGTACGAACTGCTGTAGTTTAGGAACTGGAGCGGAGAGGCGAGGCACCTTATCCTCAGGAACTGCTCCGCGAATTCCAAGGTAGTTGCAGTCTCAGCGGCTCCCGACGAAGTGCTGAGGAATACGCTGACAAAGGGTTTTGCGAAGATCTCGAAAATTACAACACTGGCAAACGATATTATAAGGCCCGTGCGCATGGTGACCTTGATGACAGCCTTCATCCTCGGGTGGTTTCCGGAAGCGAAGTTGTATGCCACTATCGGGAGCATTCCCTGGCATATGCCTATGTTTATCGCATTGGGGAACCTCTCTACCTTCATGACGATCCCGATTGCAGCTAGCTGCAGATCCCCGTGTCCGGACATCTGTGAATCCAGCACCATGTTGCCCACATCGAAGAGGCCGGTGAGTATGGCAGAAGGAATGCCTACCGAAAACAGCTCCTTTACCTCCTGCCTGGTGACCTGGAATGCGTCCTTCAGCCTGAACCCTATCGGCGCCTTCTTCCTAAGTGATGAGAACACAATCAGGAAATATATGCAGGAGAACACATTTGAAATGAGCGTGGCGACGGCTGCGCCGAGCACCTCCATGCCCTTCGGGAGTATCACGAACATGAAGAGCGGGTCGAGCCCTATATTGAGAAGTCCGCCGGCGGAGAGGCCGATGCTCGCCTGCTTGGAATACCCGACATTCCTGAGAAGATGCGCCAAAACGGTAGACAGTATTGTCGGAATGCTGCCGGCAACTATGACGCACAGCACGTACTGCCTCGCGTATAAAATCGTATTTTCAGATGCGCCGAGTGCGAACAGGATGGGATCGAGGAACAGGAACACCACGAGGGAATACAGGATGCCAAGAGCTATCGTGCAGTAGAAGGAGAAGGAGCACACCTTGACCGACCTGTCCTGGCGGTGGACCCCGATGAGCCTCGCCATCTCGCTCCCGCCGCCTATGCCGAACATGTTGGAGAAGGCTATGGTCATCATGTATATCGGGAAAGAGATCGTAGCCGCGGCGATCATGTACGAATTGCCCGTCCGTCCTATAAAGAACGTGTCCACCATGTTGTATATGAGGTTTATGAGCTGCGATATTATTGTCGGGACCGCCATTGCGGCTAGCGCCTTGCCAGGCGCCATTGTCTCGAATATCGCCTTTTTATCCGTCTCTTTTGCCAAAAGGCATCCTTCTCTCTTGACGTTCAAAAATTACAAATCCTCAGAAATTATATCAGAATGGAATTCATAACATAAGCAGTTCGGAGACTTCCCTATTGCTTGAAATATACAAATAAATCGTATATAAATATCTTAGTTTCGCTAAATAATAATTTAACACGAAATTACGGAGGCTATGCATGGACAAGAAGGACTGCCCCTACGTCATATCGGAATTCCTCTATTACATAGAGACAATAAAGAACCAGTCCCCGAGGACCGTAGACGCATATTACACGGAC
>JBMNPE010000102.1:0-3427 GCA_050943435.1 Oscillospiraceae bacterium
CAAAGTTTGAGAACGCCTATATCGACAGGCGCGACATGGAGTACTCTTACAACGACGGAGATCTCTACTACTTCATGGACAGCGAGACATACGAGATGACCCCTATCCCGAAGGAAGACCTTCCGGACAGCTTCAGGTTCATCAAGGAGAACACCGTATGCAAGGTCCTCTCCTACAAGGGAAAGGTTTTCGGGCTCGAGCCGCCGAATTTCGTCGTGCTTGAGGTCACCGAGACTGACCCAGGATTCAAGGGAAACACCGCTACGAACACTCTCAAGCCTGCCAAGCTCGAGACCGGAGCGGAGATAAGGGTGCCCCTCTTCATAGGACCCGGAGACAAGATCAAGATAGACACGAGGACAGGGGAATATCTGGAGCGCGCCTGAACACACAAGAAGATGCCAAGCGGAGCAGAAAATGCTCCGCTTCTTGCACATTTTGACCGGTTAGATACATGATTTTTAAGAAATCCACGGACAAGGAAGGCTCGGACGGGACGGAAAAGACCGAAAACAGCGTGACCGTTCCGTCAGAGACTGCAGCTGATTCCGGGAAAACCGAAAAGCGGGAAAGGAAGCCCGGGGGCTTTCTCCATCCGCAGAACAGGTCCGAACGGATCAGGAACATAGTCCTGGGCGTCCTCCTCGTTGGCGCCGCGGGCTTCACCGCCGCGGCTATGCTGGGGGCTTTCGGGACGGGAAGCAGCAGCCAGGAGATGAATTCCGGGATTTCGGACCTGAGCGGGGACGCGGAGGTCGTGAAGACAGAAGACGACTACCCGACGGTCGTCCTTGGGGAAACCGAGGACGCAGGACAGACATATATAGACGACACCCTGTTCATAGGGGACAGCAATACCGTGAGGCTCTCCTACTACGGGGTGGTTTCCGCCGACAATACGGCCGGAATAGTGGGCATCGGCATAAGCCAGATAAACACTGCCAAGGGAGTTTATTTCTACAACCTGGCTGAATCCCCGACTACTGTCCTGAGGGCAGTGGAGCTGATGCAGCCCAGGAGGATAATAATGAATTTCGGGACAAACGACGTCTCCCGCAACGACGTCGATTCGTTCATAGAGTCGTACAGGAGCGCAGTCGAGATGATACAGGAGGTCTATCCCTACGCCGACATCATCATCGACGCAATACACCCGGTCCTCCAGTACGGCGATTATCCCAACGTCAAGCAGTCTGTAATAGACGAATACAACGCGGCCCTCGAGGAGCTTGCCGGAGAGCTGGGGCTGCACTTTCTCAACAGCTGCGAGGCACTCAAGGGCGATGACGGATATGCAGACCCGGACTGCATGGTCTCAGACGGCATCCACATGTCGCTGGAGGGCATGCAGAGGTATATAGAATACGTCAGGACCCACAGCCACATCGTCGCCGACACGAGGCCGGAAGTGACGAATGTCCCGAAGAGGATGGGCACTACCCAGCTGCCTGAGAGCGTGACTACGGACGGCCCGTATATAGACGCTTCCCAGCTTGTGGCCGACCTCAACTCGCTGTTCTCAGGATACGGATACGAGATTGCAGATGATCCGGAGAGCGGGGAGTGGAACGTCAGGGTGGAGACATACACCACGGATTCCGCCACAGTTGAGGCTGCCCGCGGCGACCAGGACCCGGAGAGCTATATCGCCGACATGGTGCTGAGCGGGTACGGAGGGGTATCTGCTGACGCAGTGGCGTTCAGCGTGTATACCCAGGACGACAGCATAAGCGTAGAAATCTACATATGCGTGAGAATCAGCAGCTCTTCCTCGAGCAGCTCCTCATCTTCCTCCACAGCTTCGTCCTCCGCGTCTTCCTCATCAACTTCTTCGTCATCATCTTCCACAGCGTCTTCCTCCACGTCTTCATCCACATCGTCATCCTCATCTTCAACTGCATCATCGTCGTCTTCTTCCTCTGAATCCTCTTCCAGTTCGACGGATGCGTCTTCTTCGGAGGATTCCAGTGAGAGCACAAGCTCATCGGAAGCTGCAGCGGCCGATTCCCTGGAGAGCAGTTCTGAAACAGCTGTGGAAAGCACTGCAGACGCTGCGTCCAGCACAGCTGACAGCTCGTCCTCGGACTCATGACGCGGGCATCAGTGATGACAACTTGTTAAATAATTTTTAACAGTTCTGGTATACTATACTGGTATTTGATTTGATCTTAAGGGCTGCTGAAGCAGCTGTGATTCGCGGAACTGCCGCGGTTTGAGGCTATTGCTATATGAAATTGTATCTGCACAACAGAGTGGCGAAATCATACTACAGGCCCCACAGGAGCCACAGGCCGAATCCCAAGATGTACATCTCCTTCATGGGAGAGGTTACGACGGATTTCCTCTACTACACGGGAATGATGACCGAAAGAAGGATAAAGAACTTCTTCCGGGCAGTCAGAAAGTCCCTCAGGAGAGGATTCAGGGGATTCGGAAGAGCCGTGGCAGGCGCGGCTGCCGGCTTCGCCGCTGCAATGAAGTCCCTGGGGACTGATCTCGCGAGCCCGTTTGTCTTTGCGTACAGGCAGATAGCGGACAGCGCCAAGGTCCTGAAGGCGACAAAGGGCAGAGACAGGTCCATAAGGAAGCAGAGGGTCGCAGATGCGATGCATGCCAACTGGATGCAGTCAAAGACAGGCATGAAGCGGTTCTGCAACTACCTGCTGCCGGCCCTTTCAGTGCTGGTGGTCGTGCTGGCGGTCAGCTCAATATCGCACCTGCAGTTTGCACTCAAGGTGACATACAACGGAGCCTTCATAGGCAATGTGGCTGACGAGCAGGTGATTGAAAACGCAAAGAACGTCATCTCCGAGCGGCTTGTCATGAGCGACCCGGGGGACGTCGACCTGCAGCAGGATGTCTCGTTCAGCGTCACGGTGGCCGATGAGGACAGCCTCTCAAGCGACACAGCCCTTGCCGACTCCATGCTGACTGTGTCAGGGAACGACATCACCGAGGCGACGGGCCTCTATATAGGCGGAAAGTTCTACGGGGCCACAGTTGCCTCCGACATGCTCAAGGAAACCCTTGAGAGCATATTGCAGCCTTATAAGGACGCCGTTGCCGATGAGTCTGACACCATAGTGCGGTTTGCCAACAAGGTAGAGACAGTCGACGGAGTATATCCCTCGGACTCGGTCCTGTCCTGGGATGAAATGGAACAGATAATTACCGACAACGAGGCCTCGAACATCTACTACGAGGTGCAGGACGGGGACACGGTCGCGTCCGTGTGCGAGACGACGGGCCTAACCGAGGATGAATTTGCACAGCTCAATCCCGGAATTACCGATCCCCTCACTTCGGGCACGCAGATCCTGGTTTCACAGGGCCAGGCGCTTCTCTCCGTCGAAACCGTCAGGACAGTCACCCATACCGAGGAAATAGAATACGACACCGTTGAAGTAGAGGATTCCAGGTACTATAT
>JBMNPE010000103.1:0-2996 GCA_050943435.1 Oscillospiraceae bacterium
GAGCTGTCCTGCGAGATTGACCATGATGAGCCCTGAAGCAATATACCTTGGGGGGATTTCCTCGCTCACCAGCCTTATCCTGGCAGGGGTCATTATCGCGAAGGAAATTATCTGCGTCACTGAGCAGAGCAGCAGTGCAGGGATGCTCCTGGCAAGGGAGAAGGACAGAGCCTTTATCCCGAACCCGAAGAGCCCTATCACAATCACCGTCCTGGTCCCGAGCGCATCCGCGAACCGCGAAAACTGGGGCATGAATATGAATTCAAGGCACGCAAGTATCCCGGACATCATCCCGACTTCAGCTGAGGTACCCCCGAGATCGAGCACGAGAGGTCCTATGTAGTTCTCACACACTGCATTCGTGCACATGTAGATCATGTTGCACAGCAGGAACATCATGTAGACCTTGTTTTTGGAGAATACCCTGAACGCGTCGCTGAATGTGACCTTCTCAGTCCGTGCCTCCTCGGCGCTCTTGTGGGGGTTCGGTATGAAAAAAGTGATTATGAAGCACGCCGACAGCAGCACCGTAAAGACCCATCTCGCGAAGTCGTACCCCATATACGCGAGGAGCCTCCCAACGGCGAAGGCTGATACTGCGTAAGAGATCGAGCCCGCTGCCCTGGTGGAGCCGTAATTAATCTTTTCACCCCTGGATATGAGCTTGCTGACCCACGTGTCAGTCTCGCTCATGAGGGTCCTGATTCCCCCGTACCCGAAAATGGCAAATATCATCGCGCTCGCTTCAGTCTTTTCGGGAAGAGAAAAGAAGTACATTACCGCGGCTTCCGTGGCTATAAGGGAAATCTGATTGACAAGGCGGCAGTTGTCGGTCTTGTCAGTGAATGCCGCTATAACCGGTGAAAGGACCATCGACGTGATGCCGACGACAGACAGGGTGAGTGCAATAAACTGGTTTGAGAAGCTGTAGGCTGTGAGGTATGTGGTAAACAGCCCGAACATGGCGAACGTCGCACAGTAGAACATGGACTCGTATATCGTGTATAGAGTCGCCACGCTGTATCTGCGTCTCGATGCTGTCATTCTGCGGCTATCCCTTTCCCGCGGCCGGGGCCCCGATGATCACAAATGAGATGATATATGAGCATTCTATCACCTAAGTCATGCCCTTGCACCTCATCTTGACGCGCATTTGATAGACGATTTAACTTTCGCTGTTATAATGTGATTAACTGTAACTGAAATCCTTTTTCCGGAGGCCTCAATCATGAGCGAGAATCTTGATTTTTCGGAAATCAGGGGCAAATACCGTTCCACGGCGGAAGGGATCATAAGGGATGCCAAAGCCGCCGGTGTATCCATAGGAAAGAGCGAACTCGACGATTATTTCCAGAAAGCGATGCTGTGCATATGGAATGTGGGCGGCGGAGCTTCTCCCGAGCTCTATTCATGTCTCAGCCTTACAGACGAGCCAGTGCTCACCGAGGCTGAGTACCAGCAGAAGCTGAAGGCTGCGGCAGATTCCTATGCTTCCTTCAAAAACAAAATCCCAGCCTTCTATGTGCGCCTGTGCGACGCCGACAGGAGGGGCGGGACCTCCTCGGCCATCAGGTTCTGCTCTTCCCAGCAGAAGATACTCGAATACTTCGCGTCCCTCGACGGGGACTTCACCTACGCTGAGGCCGAAAGGATAACAGAGCTCCACACGATGCTTGTCAACAGGGCAACGCAGGTTGCAAAGGACTCACTCGACTCGATTGTGCCCCAGCTTGAACTCGGCGATTACGACCCCAAATTCGACATCATCGGGAAGACCATGAGGACTGTCGACCCGGACATCATGAGGCAGCTCAAGGAGCTCGAGAAATCCGGGATAGAAACACGGAAGATGCTCGAAAAGCTCGACGAGCAGTCCGGGCTCAAGGACGCAGGGGATCTCCTTGAGCGCTCAGGGCTTGGCAGCAGCCAGGGCCCGGCGGGCCCCGAGGCTGACAAAAAGCAGACAGCCCCCGCAAAGAAGGAAGCCCAGTCGGAGGAAGCACCGCCTCCCGAAAAGCTGGAGGACGTGCTGGCGGAGCTCAACTCCCTCATCGGCCTCGAGGAGATCAAGGCCGACGTCCAAAACCTTGCCAATTTCATAAAGGTCCGCAATCTGCGCAAGGAGCGCGGCATTAAAACCCCCGACATGTCCCTGCACCTCGTTTTCACGGGCAACCCGGGGACCGGAAAGAGCACTGTCGCCAGGCTCATAGGCAGGATATACAGATGCCTCGGAGTTCTCTCAAAGGGTCAGCTCATAGAAGTTGACAGGAGCGGGCTTGTTGGAGGGTATGTCGGCCAGACCGCCATCAAGACCCAGGAAGTCATACAGAAGGCCCTTGGAGGAGTACTCTTCATAGATGAGGCGTACGCGCTTGCCCCCGGCACCGAGAACGACTTCGGGCAGGAGGCCATAAATACGATACTCAAGGCCATGGAGGACCACAGGGACGACCTCGTCGTCATCGTGGCCGGATATGACGAGCTCATGTACAGGTTTATAAACTCCAACCCCGGGCTCAAATCCAGGTTCAACAAATACTTCCACTTCCCTGACTACAATGCAGAGGAGCTGTTCGGAATATTCAACCTGTTCGTAAAGAAGGGCAACTACACAATAACTGAAAAGGCCCAGGCCCAGGTAAAGGACTATCTGCAGACCCTGTACCTCACGAGGGGAGAGAACTTCGGCAACGCCAGGGACGTGAGGAACCTCTTCGAGAAGATAATTGCAAAGCAGGCAAACAGGGTAGTCGGAATCAAGGATCCGACCAACGAGCAGATAACCACGATCACCGAGGAAGACCTCAAGGGCCTGATCGGGGACAGCGAAAACTTCGATCCCGACAAAAAGAAGCAGGAAAAGGCCCAGGAGAAGCCCCGGGAAGAAGAAAAATCCAAAGATGAAAAGGATCACAAGGATCCTCCCGATGAAGGCATACCCTTTTCATCGGAAGCCGATGCCCTTGCGAGCATAAAATAGCATCACAGGCAGG
>JBMNPE010000104.1:0-2922 GCA_050943435.1 Oscillospiraceae bacterium
CTAGCTGCAATGTTATCATCCCTTCCGGACTAAATCAAGGGATAAAATAAAAAAATGAGGGAAGCCTTATAAGCTTCCCTCCAAACGCCAGATCATGCTCAGCTGTCGAACTTGTCCGAGGACTCCCTCACCGAAATGAGGTCCCCGGTTCTGTAGAGCACCATGTTCCCACCTGACTCGATGAGGAACCAGTCCTCCCCCGCCTCTCTCAGGAGTCCCTTTACCGGGAAACCGGAATCCTGGGGCTTCGACTTTAGCTCCAGGACCACATCATGCCCTACAAGCGGGTCGAGGTCCGTGAGGCTCGAAGCGGTCTTCATTTTCTTCTTTTCGGCCGCCTTGGTGCTTATCTTCCCGCTTATCACGAGATACAGGAACAGGAGCACAAACAGGATGCATACTTTCCAGTACACAGGTATATTTTCCATGCCGCTCCTCCTATATTGTCCTGATTGCCCTTACGGCATCGAGATCCACAAGCTTCGTGGTCTGCTTTCCCTGAGCCTTGAAGCTCACCTTGAGGAATTTCGGGCTCACTTCCTCGAGGACAACCGATCTCGACGGGGTTATGTCTGGATCGGGATACATCTCGTCTATGAGAATCCTGCACTTCCTGCCTATGAACCTCTTCAGGGGAGACGGCATCCCGTCCTCCACTGCAAGCTCCAGCTGGGGATCCCTTAAGTCCTTCTCGCTTATCCCGAACACCTGGGAGAGCTTTTTGAACTCGTCGTCTGTCGGTATTTCGCCGTCAATCCATTCGCCGATCCTCTCAGGTGTGGTCTCCGCCCTCTCGGCGAGCTCCTCCTTAGAGAGTCCCAGCTTTTTCCTCAGTGCCTCTATCTTGGATCCGGCGGTCATTTCGCTTCCTTTTCCACTGCAGCAGCAGACGAGAGTTCGGCTATTTTCTTCTTGAGTGCAGCTATTGCCTCCTGGGGATCGTCGATGTCGATTACAGAGGCCTCCATCGGACACATTCCCGTGTTTGTGCGGTTCATAATAATTTCGACCTTCTGGGCGTATTCGTGGTATATCCCGGCGTCGGCCAGGATTTTGTCCCCGTTTTCGCTCATCGTCACTGCATATACTGCGCCGACGCCGAGCACCTTGTAGAGCATGGCGGCAGCCTTGCCGACTATCTTGTCGGCGGCGCTGTAGCCGCTCACGTCTGTACCGGAGTCAATGAGGTCCAGAAGAGGCTTTACCCCGCGCTTGCCGGTCTTGAGTATGTCCTCACCCTTTACGAGGACGCAGGAGACACCCTCCTTGATGAGTATCTCCTCCGCCCTGTCTAGATCCCTTCTGTTGTAGATTCTGTCCATCCGCAGCGGTTCCTCATCCCTCGAAAGGAACTACGGAATCAACCGCCTCTGCAGGCAGTATGCGCTTGTTTCCGCGGTCGAGGTCAATGAGCACGTACTTGTCGTTGCCCATTCCCAGCTCCTTCATGTAGGTGAGCTGCCTCAGGCCGTGCCTCGATTCCATCCTCTCGACGAGGTCCCTGTGGTCCTCTTCCTTGAGGGCGTAGACGAGGTCAACGCACGCCTGGTCAACGGCAAGTATGTCAGTGGAAGCCAGGATTCCGACGTTAGGCGTAACGACAGGCTGGGCTGCAACGCCCTCGCAGTCGCACGACACGGACATGTTGCGCATCACGTTGATAAACGTGATGTTCTTCCCGAAGTGGTCCACAGTAGCCTTGGAGGACTCGGTCATGCGCTCCATGAACTCCTCCTGGGCTATGTCCCACTGGTTGGGCTGTCCCGGAGTCGTGTGGATCATGGCCTTGCCTATCCTGCCGTCGGCGCACCCTATTCCGATGTTCTTGTCTGAGCCGCCGAATCCGCCCTGCACGTGTCCCTTGAAGTGGGTGAGCACAAGCAGCGAATCGTAGTCGAGGAGGCCCTTTCCGACTGACATCTCGGTGAACCACTTTCCGCCCTTTACAGGCAGCTTTGCAGTCCCGAACTCGTCGATTATGTCGACCGGGCAGAAAGTCCATCCGTTTACCTCGATGGTCTTCCTGTGCTTTGCCGTGGTGTAGCGGTCTCCGTCGTAATAGGTGTTTGTCTCGATGATCTTCCCGTCGGGGATCCTCTTCTCTATGAGTTCCTTGACCCAAGGCCTCGGGATGATGTTTGGCCCGTGCTGCTCGCCTGTGTGCAGCTTGATGGCCGTCTTCCCGGTGATCCCGGCTGAGACCATGTCATAGGCCTTAATGAGTCCTTCCGCCGAAAGGTCTCTCGTGAAATAGACTATGGATTCGTTTCCTGTCCTCTCGGAATACGGAACGTTTCTGTCTCCGCCCGTTCCAGGCGTGATTTTCTTTTCTGCCATATTCTTTCTCCCTGTGCACAAATAAACTGCATGCATACATTCCGCGCTATCCCGCGGTCCTTTTGTAAAAATTATATCATATCGGGAGCCGTCTTCTGATGTTCTCCGGGCACTAATGTAAAGTCTTTTTTGAAGAGCCACGTCCTGCGGAAATTCAATCATTTGATGGAAATCCGGCCCCCGGAGGCCCCTCGTTTGTACAAATATACAAAATCACGGCTTTTTTGAAATTTTCCTGTTGACAAACTTCATCCCAGGCTGTATCGTTTTTCACAACAAAAAAATAGAGGTAGCGGTGTAGATGAGTATATCCGGGAGCCGGCAGGCAGTGAACGGATGGAAAGGCAGCCACCGCCGAACGGGTCGGAGCCGGCGGGCTCGATACCGTGGGGGTACGGAAAATATCTGTATCACTCCTTCGTTTACGAAGAGGCGCTATTCATGATGGGATCTTTAAAGGGCCGTCCGTGAAATAGCACGGGCGGTCCTTTTCGAGTCCGGAGGTGCGTTTCCCAGCGCGAAGGTGCAGCCGCCTTGCTGCTAATGACAAGGAGGATACACAATGAAGAAGTTTAGTCGTCTGAT
>JBMNPE010000105.1:0-2635 GCA_050943435.1 Oscillospiraceae bacterium
AATGAATAACACCGACTTCGGGATAAGGGAAGAGAGGCTCCCAAACGGCCTCACGCTCAGGATGAGAAGAATGGAGGGCAGGACCTCCTCATTTGCACTTATAGGGACCAGATTCGGGTCGGTTGACAGGGAATTCAGGCTTGGAGGACAGGAATACCATGTCCCGGCGGGCACAGCACATTTCCTGGAGCACAAGATGTTCGACGGCCCGCAGAAGAATGCATTCGACATGTTCGCCGAAACAGGGGCAAATTCCAATGCCTACACATCCTATGACAGGACGTGCTTCCTGTTTGACACTTCCCAAAGGTTTGCGGACTGCCTGAGGATACTCGCGGGCTTCATGCAGAACCCGTATATAACTGACAAGACCGTTGCGAACGAGCAGAAAATAATAGGCGAGGAAATCAGGATGTACAGGGATTCCCCCTCGTGGGCGGCCCTCCAGGGGCTGCTCGGGCTTCTCTACGGAGCCCATCCCTGCGCGGACGACATAGCGGGCTCAGAGGAATCCATTTCAAATATTGACAAGGACATCCTCTACACGTGCTGGAAGGCATTCTACAGGCCTGACAACATGGTCCTCTGCACAGCGGGCAACATATGCGAGGACGAAATCGTGGACCTGTGCTCAGAGCTCTTTGAGCCTGTGCAGGGGCCTGGAGCGGTGAAAACTCCGGCTCCGTGTCCGCGGGGACCAGTAAAGTGCCGCAGGGGCTCCAGGGCGATGGACGTGTCGTCTAGGCAGTTTGCATTCGGGTACAGGGAAAAGGTGCCGGAAGTGGAAAACAGGTACCTGTATGAGACAATGCTCGAACTTGTGTGCTACATGATCTCAGGACCGACAAGCAGGCTGTTCGGTGAGATGTATGACTCAGGACTCGTGAACAATTCCTTCGATTTTGAGGTGTTCGGGGGAGAAGGATACCTCTCCGTCATATTCAGCGGGGAGTCATCCGACCCCGATGCGGTTTCCGAAAGGATAATCGGGGAAATCGAGAAGACTAAGAAGAGGGGTTTCGGCAGAAACCGCGCTGAGGAGGCCATGAGGCTTCTCGCCGGGGACACTGTCTGTGCGATGGACGACCCGGAGGGAGCGACTTCTGAGCTGGCTTCCGCATACTTTAAAAACGGCAGTGTGTATGATAAAATCAACACTGTGCGCGGACAGGGAGAGGGGGAGCTTCTCTCGATGCTGAGATCGGGATTCGATCCCGGCAGTACCGCCCTATATATCATTGAACCGGAAGATCAGGTGCTATGGAAGAAGTGACATTCCCCAAACTGGGGCTATCATTCAATATCAGCAGGGTTGCATTCTCTATAGGCGATTTCGACGTCTACTGGTACGGGCTTCTCATAGGCATAGGGATGATCCTCGCGATCATCTATGCCCTGAGACACTGCAAGATGTTCGGGGTCGACCAGAACAAGCTGATGGACGTCGTCATAGTAGGCGTCATATTTGCAATAATCGGAGCAAGGGCATACTACGTCATATTCACCCCGAGGGACACGTATTCCTCGTTCTGGGAGATCATTGACATAAGGAACGGAGGAATGGCCTTTTACGGCGCCGTGATCGGCGGCGTGTTCGGCGGCTGGCTGATGACGAGGTTCAACCACGCAAAGCCGCTTCCTATAATGGACATGGCCGGGATAGGATTCCTCATCGGACAGGGCATCGGCCGCTGGGGCAACTTCTTCAACCAGGAGTGCTTCGGGGTGTCGACGTACCTCCCCTGGGGAATGTACAGCGAATCCATACAGAGATACATTTCCACCCATGCAGAGGAGATAGCAGCCCACGGGATGACCTGCTATCAGTACACTCCTGTGCATCCGACGTTCCTGTATGAATCGATATGGTGCATCCTCGGATTCATCCTTCTCTCAATCTATGCGAAGCACAGGAAATTCGACGGGGAGATATTCCTCATGTTCCTGCTCTGGAACGGATCCCTCAGGATGTTCGTGGAAGGGCTCAGGACTGACAGCCTCTACATAGGCGATACAAACATAAGGGTCTCTCAGCTCCTCGCAGCTATCATGGCATTCGGATCCCTTGCAGCCCTGATAATCATCAGGAACAAGCAGAAGGCCTCCGGGGATCCCGATTACCTCAAGCCTTACGGAATGACTGAGGAATGGGCAGAGGAATACGCGAGAATACAGGAAAAGGAAAACGCCTCAAGAAAGAAAAAGAAGAAGAACAAGGCTGAGGAAACGGTCACGGAGGAAGAAGCTGCTCCGGCAGAGACAGAAGAAGCGGCCGCAGAAAATACCGGAGAGGCGGCAGCAGGAGAGGAAGACAGCTCCGGCAGCGCTGAATCCGAAGAGAACCGTGAAGAAACAGATAGTGCCGGCGGTGACGCTGCAAACAAAGATGAGGCAGGGAGCGGGACCGAGGCGGATGCAGAAGCAGAGGCCGAATCCGGGGAAGACTCCGGCAGGGCAGACGAATCCCCAGCAGAACCTGCAGCAGAGGCAGAAGAGAAATCAGCAGATACGTCCGGCTCCGGGGATGAATCCGGCAGCACAGACGGGGAAGACACGGAAGACAAGAACAGCTGAAAACGGGGCCGCGCCAGTGCCATGGGAAGGCATTTCCCGGTATTGACACACGGCCCTTTTC